>JAGFJK010000171.1 GCA_024102795.1 Pirellulaceae bacterium | reverse complement strand
GGCGGAACCGCCCGCGGCCGAGGGGCAACCTGCGGACGGCCAACCGGCAGAGGCGGCGCCGACCAGCGACCCGGCCGTGATCGTGGCCAGGGAAAACCCGCCCGTGTTCCTCGGACGCAGCGACTGGCGGGGCATGGTCGAAGTGCCGTCCGGCGACTTTCCGGTGCGGCTGGTGTACGTCAAGAACGGCGGCCGCCTGCTGGCTCGCCTGCCAATCGTGCCGGGCCTGGAACCGCAGATGCAAGTCGACCTGATGAACGACGACTTGCGACTGGAGGCCGAAGCGTTTATCGCCGGCGTGCGCAGCAAAATCATGGACCTGGTGGCTCGGCGAGCGGTCTTGTCCGCGCGGATTCGGGGACGGATCCAGGAAAACAAGCTGTCCGAGGCCGAGGAGATGATGGCCGAACTGCGGGGCCTGGAGTCGCGGCGCGACATCTCCGGCATGCTGGACCAGCAACAGCAGCGATTCTCGACCGTCGACCGCGTAATGCAGCGCAAGATCGACATCCTGTTCAGCGACACGCGGGAGCTGATCGCCAAGTTCCTCAAGGACGACGACGTCGACAAGCTGGCTCAGGAAATCCGCGCCGGCCAGGGAGCCGGAAGCTGAGCGGGCTGGCCGATTCCCGCCTCACTTGAGGCGAGCCTTTCGTATTTGGGCCAGTTCTTCCTGAAGTGGTTGCCAGTATGCCGCATCTAATTGTCGTTCGCGCGACTGTTCTTCAAGCAGCAAGTCCTGCAAAACCTGCATGTCATTCAAGTCGACCGATTGCAGCCACGGACGAGTGTCAGCAATTTCCGCCAACCGTTCGGGATGCCGTTTCGCAATTCTGGATAGGAGCTCGGGCGTGCGCAGCTCCCGCAACCAGAACCGCACCATTTCCGGGTCGGACGAGTCCTGAAACTGATCGTAGTGGGCTTCGATCAGCCGGCGGATCATGGGCCAGTCCTTATCGCGTTTGGTCTTCTTGGCCCGCACGAGATCTTGGATGGAAAGCAGTTCATAGGTGAACCCGGCATCCGGGTCCTCGATTGTCGTTCTACGTTGCCATAGTTGGTCAAAGTCATCACAGCCGCGGAGCCTGCTCATTACGTCGAGCCGCAGGTTCCGCACATCCGGATCATGGCAACGAAAGTGTACAGCGTGCCCCCGCTGAAGATATTCAGCGCGAAACTCCGGAATGGCGATTCGCTCGGCCTGAAGATCCCGCAGGGCGTCGTGGAGTCGAGACAGGTTCTGGTCGCTGGCCAACACTACGACATCGCAGTCGCGGCTAAACTCCGCCGCGCCGTAGAACACGCAAGCCTGGCCTCCCATAAGCAGGTGGCGTACTTCGTGGCATGTCAAGATCGAAAGGACTTTGAGAATCGGGTTCGGGATCAAGTGAGCCACCTGCTTGCAAATAGAACGCCCAGAGCGTGGTCGATTCCCGCCAACGCTCAAGGGGCGTCAAGCGATACCATTCTGTCCAGGAGTCCTCCGCCTGGCGAGCCTCCTCCAGGCGAGCTTCTCGTTGGGATTCGCCCATGACCCGTAATTCCTTGACGAAGCTGCGCCGCACCCCTTCGGTGACCAAGGGTCTATCGGGCGACATCCGGCATGCTGCGAGTCGCCCCAACAGGCCCCCTGTGCGTCACAATAGTCTTGTTTGTCACGTCCGTAAATGCCTCACATGCCGGGAGATTCCGCTGGCTTGAAAGCGGAGCTTGTCCAATCGTTGTGGACGCTGGCCGAGTCAAGGTTGGGACTCGTTTCTGCTTGTTGCGCCGCGGCGGGATGGCTAAACTTACAGCGTGCCACGTCCTAAACCAGTTTGCGCGGCGGGTGAAGTGTTCCACTAGCGTTTCGTGGTTCGCCGGCCCCCATTTTCCGGAACGGTTCGCATGTCGTCGGTTCTCGACATTCCCGGCGTCCGCCAGGCGGCCCTGCTGCTGAACATCCAGCAGTATCATTCGCTTTGCGAAACGGGCATCATTCCGGAACGGACCGAGCTGCTGGCGGGTATCGTGGTGCGCAAAATGGGTAAGTCGCCGCTGCATACCTGGACCGTCGAATTCCTGGCCGACTGGCTGCGGGCTCGGCTGGCTCCCGATCAAACCTTGCGGGTTGAACAGCCGTTGACGCTGGTCGACTCCGAGCCGGAGGCGGACCTCGCGGTCGTGGCGGGTTCCCGCGACGACTATCGCTCGGCCCATCCCACGAATGCCGAGCTGGTCGTGGAAGTGGCCATTACGACGGAAGAGCTGGACAAGGCCAAGGCCGCGATTTACGCCGCCGCCGGCGTGTCGCAGTATTGGCTGGCACTGCCGGAACGTGGCCAGCTTGTGGTGCACCGCGAGTGCCAACCGGCGCTGGCGAGCTATGCCCAGGTCACAGTCCTTGGCCGCCGTGACCGCGTCGCCTGGGCCGGCCAGGAGCTGCCTTGCGCCGAGTTGTTCCCTGACGTATGACTTCAGACAACGGATCACCATGCAGCCACTTCGTCGCGGGACCATTGTCCCACTCGCCTTCCTTCTGTTTCAGGTCCTGTTGCTGCGCGCTGCCGATCCGGCGCTGCAACCGTCCTCCAAAGACCAGGACAGCGCTGGCAAACCGATCCGGGCGTTGCTGATCACGGGCGGCTGCTGCCATGACTACGACCGCCAGAAGCTGATCCTGCCGCAGGGGATTTCCGCTCGAGCGAACGTCCAGTGGACGATCGTGCAGCAAGGCGGCAAGACGACGGACACCAGGCTGCCGGTCTATGAGGACAGGGACTGGGCCGACGGGTTTGACGTGGTGGTTCACAACGAGTGCTTTTCCCACGTGACCGATCCGGCGTGGGTGGAACGCATTCTGAAGCCTCACCGCGAGGGCTTGCCCGCCGTGCTCATCCACTGCGCCATGCACTCGTACCGCGTGGGCACGGATCAGTGGTTTGAGTTTGTCGGACTGCAATCGCCTGGACACGGCCCGCATTATGCCTATACCGTCGAGAATCTGGCGGCCGAGCATCCGATCATGCGGGACTTCGGCCCGCGCTGGACGGTTCCCAAGGGCGAGCTGTACCACTCGGTGCGCGTCTTTCCCACCGCCACGCCCCTGGCGCACGCTCGCCGGCAGGAGGACAACCAGCCTCAGGTCTGCGTGTGGACGAACCAGTACGGCCAGGGGCGCGTGTTCGCCACCACGATCGGCCATTACAACGAAACGATGGCCGAGCCCAGGTACCTGGACATGGTGACGCGCGGCTTGCTGTGGGCCGTGAATCGCCTGCAAGACGGCGAGTTCCGCCCGGCGGACGAAGCCACGAACGCGCGGATCCAGTCGCTGCTGGCCGCTCCGATCGAAAGCGCTCAGCCCGCGATCGCCCAATGTTGCGGAGCGGGTAACCTGGCGTTCGGCAAGCCGGCCACGGCCAGCAGCGAAGAGACCGGCAAGCAGAATCTGGCGTCCAAGGCCAACGACGGCAACCTGCGCAGCCGCTGGTGTGCCTCCGGCGGACAGACGGGTTCCTGGTGGCAGGTCGACCTGGGCGCCCAGCAGCGCGTTGCTTCGCTGCGGATTCATTGGGAAAAGGACAATGTCGCGTATCGCTACAAGGCCGAGGCGTCGGTGGACGGCCAGGCCTGGCGGACGATCGTGGATCAGTCGGCGAACACGCAAGCGGCGCGCGTCACACCGCACGAGTTCCAGCCGCTGGACGCGCGGCACCTGCGAGTGACCTTTCTGGGATCGAGCACCGGAGTGTGGGGCAGTTTCTGGGAGTTCGAAGCGTACGCCGACAAGTTGCCGCCATTGCCGGAAGGCGTCAGCGGTGGCGACGCGGGATCGGCGGCTTCGATTGTCGACGTCACGGCGCCGGCCGGCTTCGACGTCACCCTGTTCGGCACCCCGCCGCAAGTGAACTATCCGGTCTGCCTGGCCGCCGCGCCAACCGGCGAACTGTTCGTGGGCGTGGACGAGCAGGGTTCGTTGGGCAAGCAGCCCGGGCGCGGCAAGGTGCTGCGCTGCCGGGACCTGGATGGCGACGGCCGAGCGGACCAGATCAACGTGTTCGCCACGATGGACCACCCGCGCGGACTGATCTACGACCAGGGTTCGCTGTGGGTGCTGCATCCGCCGCTGCTGAGCGTGTATCACGACGACGACCTGGACGGCGTGGCCGACCGCAGCCAGGTGCTGGTCCAGGGCCTCAGCACGGACTTCGTCGAGAAGCGAGGGGCCGATCACACGACCAACGGAATCCGCCTGGGAATCGACGGCTGGATCTACATCGCGGTCGGCGACTTTGGCTTCACTCGCGCCGAAGACGCCGCTGGCAATGTGCTGAGCCGCCGTGGCGGGGGCGTGGTTCGCGTGCGGCCCGACGGCACCGAGCTGGAGATCTACGCCTGGGGGCTGCGCAACATCCTGGATGTGTGCATCGACCTCTACATGAATATCTTCACGCGCGACAACACCAATGACGGCGGCGGATGGAACGTGCGTTTGAGCCACGTAATCCAGACGGCGCAGTACGGTTATCCCTCGCTGTACATGAACTTTGCCGACGAGATCATGCCGCCGCTGGCCGACTACGGCGGCGGTTCGGGCTGCGGCGGCATGTACTTTCACGATACCCGCTGGCCGCGGCCGTTCGGCGACGCCGTCTACACCTGCGACTGGGGACGGAGCGAAGTCTACCGGCACAATCTGCCCGCCGCCGGACCCACGTTCGACGCGCACCAGGAATTGTTCCTGAAGATCCCGCGGCCGACCGATATTGACTGCGACGGCAGCGGGCGGATGTATGTGGCCAGTTGGAAAAACGGCAATTTCGATTACACCGGTCCCGATGTGGGCTTCGTCGCGCAGATTACTCCCCGCGATTTCCTGCCCAAGCCGTTCCCCGACTTGCGGGCGGCCGCCGACCAGCAGCTCGTGGCCTGGCACGCCTCGCCCAGCGCCGTCTACCGTCTGCACAGCCAGCGGGAACTGCTGCGCCGCGGGCGCGATCCAGCTCGCAGCCGACTGCTGGCCGGCGTGGCAGCCGACGGAAGCGCGCCGTTGCATGGTCGAGTGGCGGCGATCTTTACGTTGGCTCAACTGGATGAGCGCGACGCACACAACACGCTGCTGGAGCTGGCCGCGGACGAGTCGGTGCGCGAGTTCGCGTTGAGGGCACTTACCGACCGGCGCGGGCAACTGGACGAACTGCCGTTGGAACCGTTCTTGACGGCGCTTGGCGACAACAACCCGCGCGTGCGGGCTCAGGCGCTGATCAGCCTGGGGCGCCTGGGACGAGTGGAAGCCGCCCAGCGGATTCTGCCGTTGACCGTCCGCAGCACGCCACCAACGATTGACGGCGATGTGCCAGCCCACGCGCAGCCGGACGCGGGGCGAGTCGAACCGCACCTGGCCGTGCAGGCCCTGGTGGACCTGCGGGCCGTGGACGCCTGCCTAGCCGCGCTGAGTGGGCCGTACCGCGACGGAGCGCTGCGGGCGCTGAGCCAGATGCACGAACAGCCCGCCGTGGAAGGCCTGGTGCGGCAGCTTGGCACCACCCGCGAGCAGGCGGCGCGCCGGCAGTTGTTCAGCACGCTGATCCGCTTGTACCATCGCGAGGGACCGTACACGAGCGGCTGGTGGGGTACCCGGCCGGATACCAGCGGCCCGTACTTCGATCGTCAGAAGTGGTCGGCCAGTCCGCGGATCGAAGCGGTGGTGCGGACTGCCTTGGCGGAAGGCCAGGAAGAGGCGTCGGCGTTTCTGCTCGGCGAGCTCGAGCGCTTTCAGGTCCGGCTCCAGGGCCTGACCGCGGCGGCGGTCGCCGGCACCGACGAGCCTCAGGCGCCGATCGCCCTGCCGAAAGTCGATCCCCAGGACACGCGGTTGATTGCCAACATGCCGCCTGAGCAAGCGCTTGCCCAGGCCTTGAGCGCCGAGGGCCAGGCCGACCGCGGCCGGCAACTGTTCACCAGCCAATCCTGCACTGCGTGCCACACCTACGCCGATGGCCAGACGCCGAAGGGCCCGCACCTGGTGGACATTGGCAAACGTTACAAGCGGGCGGAGTTGTTCGAATCGATCCTGAAACCCAGCGCCAAGATCGCCCAGGGTTTCGACACCTACACGTTTGTCACGGACTCCGGGCGGGTGCTCACGGGCTTCGTGGTCGGCGAAAGCGCGGACACGGTGCGGATCCGCGAGGCGACTGGGCTGGCTCGCGACATCCCGATCGCGGAAATCGAGCAGCGGGTGCGGCAGCCGCTCTCGATGATGCCCGAGGGACTGATCCACAACCTGACCCCGGCACAACTGGCCGACCTGGTGGCGTACCTGGAATCGCTGAAGTAACGCGGCGAACGCAGGGCCTGTCCGGATAGGACAGCGCCACTTCAGCTTCACATATCGCCCACATATCGCCCGACGCGCAAGGAGATCGTGCAGTTTTTGAGTTGTTTTAAAGAGGGAAGTTGCCGTTACAACCGAGGGAAAGTTGGACGGCCTGCGCCTCGGCAATCGCTCCCCCTGGAAATCCTTCTGGCTCCCTCCCCGGCTTCCGGGGAGGGCTGGGGAGGGGCTCTTGTGCATCTTGTTTTGACGCACCTGGCACCCGATGGAATCACCTAACACCTGTCGCACTCATCAATTCAGATCCTCAAATTGATGTTCGACTCGTCCGAAAGCCGCGTCCCGCGAGTGGCCATGTGCGAATTGAGCCCCTTGATTTGCTTCATAGTTCCGCAGGCCCCTCCCCAGCCCTCCCCGAAGCGGGGAGGGGGCCAGAAGTATTGTGAGGGGGGCTCGGCGAAGTCGAGCTGACCATTGGTTCATCATCCGGAGTTCCATACCCAAAGCAACTTAAAAGCTGCACGATCTCCCACCAAGCGAGTGTGTCAAAGGGCCTCCCTCGGTTACGCTTCGGGCTACAAGGGGCGACGACGTACGTCCAACATGGGGCGACAGAACTAGATCACGCTCTCCAGCGAGTGTTCCCGCTCGATCGCCCGCGGGAACAGGATATTGTTCTCCTTGTGCACGTGCTGGTGCATGTCCAGTTCGAGCCGGGCCAGCCCGTCCAGCAGGGCGCGGTACGTGTTGCAGGCGTCCGCGGGAGCGCGGTAGCCGCTGGTCGCGCGGCGCATCCGGGACAGGGCAGTGCCCGCGTTGTCGTGCTCGTGCTCCATCATGCGGATCGGATTGGCGACCGTGCCAAACGGCAGGGCGAGCTGCGATGCGGACTGTTCCAACTGGCGGATGGCGGGGAACAAGATCCGTTCTTCCTTGAACATGTGAGGCCCCAGTTCGGCTTGCAGGTCCGCGAAAGCCTGTTGGACCTCGGCCAGTTCCGGATGGTTCGCGGCGTGGGCCGCCACCACCTTGCCGATCATCGCCTGCAGTCTCGGCAACTCCTCCTTGAGGTAGGCGTGATGCGTACGCTCGATGTGGTCGCAAAGCTCGGCCAGCGAGCGGTCGCCCCAGCGCTCGGCCGGCTCCCCGGCGGCAGCTTCCGCAGCCTGTTCAAGCTGTCGCAGCACCTGACCCGCATCCAATCGCCGCTCGGCACAAGCCTGGCCGAGCGGTTGATTTCCGCCGCAACAGTAGTCGATCTGCAGGGCTTCGAACACGCGCGACGTGTTGGGCCGCTCGGCCACCCAGCGGCCAACGGTCGTATCCAGGTTCAATTCCGGCATCTTCGTGCTCTCCCGTCGTGAAGTGTCAGGCTGCCTGTCACCGAAGCGGTGTTGTTCATCGCAGCACAATGGTCACCAGCAGGCTGGAGTCCTCCACGGCCCGGACCGCGTGCTGGTCGCCGCCCGCCAGGTACAGGAACGTGCCGGGCGTCAACACGCGCTGCTGGCCGCGGACTTCGAAATCCACGGTTCCCTCCAGGCACTGGACGGTGACTTCTCCCGGAACCGAGTGCGGCTCGATCCGCTTGCCGGCGGGCAACACCAGGCGCAGCACCTCCAGCGTGGCGGATTTCACCAAGGTCGCAGTTTGGACTTGCGGCAATCGTTCGCCCAGGGAAGAAATATCAATCACTTCGCCGGGACCGGCATGGGGAATCGCCATCAACGAGTCTCCTCGCGGTTAGGGTCTGATTCACGAAACGAATGGCCCGTCTTCAACCCCGCGATGAAGACCACCAGGGCGACCGCTCCGAGAAAGAATACCGTGTCGCCCGGCACGCGCATCCAGCGCAGCGACTGCAACAGCGGCGTCTGCATGAACTCGGCGCTGCGGGCGTACCAGTAGCCGTGTTCGACCGACGCCCAGGTCTGCAGCAGGCCCACCGGCAACAGGCTCAGTACGCACATCGCCAGCAGACCGCCGTTGAGCGCCCAGAACGAAAACTTCAGCAGGCCGTCTTTCCACTCGCGCTGCGGCAGCAGGACGCGGAGGCAGACCAGCGTCAAACCGATGCCCAGCATGCCGTACACTCCGAACAGGGCCGCGTGGCCGTGGACCGGGGTCGTATTGAGTCCCTGCATGTAGTACAGGGCGATCGGCGGGTTGATCATGAAGCCGAACAATCCCGCGCCGACCATGTTCCAGAAGGCCACCGCGACGAAAAAGTAGATCGGCCACTTGTATCGCTTTACCCAGACGGACGCGCGCGAACGGCGCAGGTCTTCCGTGGCATCGAAACCGACCAGCACCAGCGGCACGACCTCCAGGGCGCTGAAGACCGAGCCCCAGGCCAGGGCCACCGTCGGCGTACCGGAGAAGTACAGGTGGTGGCAGGTGCCGATGATGCCGCCCGAGAGGAAGATCGTGGCCGAGAGCAGGGCCGCGGCCGCCGCGACTCCTGGTCGAATCAGGTTCAAACGCATGAATACAAAGGCGATCACCGTGGTGGCGAAGACTTCAAAAAACCCTTCGACCCACAAGTGCACGACCCACCACCGCCAGTACTCGACGATCGACAGGTGCGTATGCTGCCCCCACGTCAGGCCGGCGCCGTAGAACAAGGCGATCGCCGCCGTCGAGACGGCCAGCAAGGCGACCAGTTGCTTCTGCTCGCCGGGCTTCTTCAGCGCCGGCCACAGAGCGCGGATCATCAGCACCAGCCACAGCAGCAGTCCCGCCATGAGCGCGATCTGCCAGAAGCGGCCCAGGTCGACGTACTCGTACCCCTGATGCCCAAAGTAGAACGACACGGTGTCGGTCAGTTGGTTCTGGACGCTGAGCCACTGGCCGGCCAGCGAACCGACGACCACCACCAGCAGTGCGACGAACAGCACGTTGACACCCAGGCGCTGGCCCGCGGGCTCCCCGTCGCTGACCAGGGGGCCAATGAACAGCCCCGCGGCCAGCCAGGCGGTGGCGATCCAGAACAGGCCCATCTGAATGTGCCAGGTCCGCGTCACGCTGTAGGGCAGCCACTCGGAAAGCGGAAACCCGTAGAAACCGTCCCCCTCCACGCCGTAATGCGCCGTGACCACGCCCAGCAGCATCTGCACCAGGATCAGCGCCGCCACCACCCAGAAATACTTGACGGTGGCCCGTTGCGACGGAGTGGCCTGCCAGGTGCCCAGCGGATCGCCGGGCGGCGGAGCGCCGGGCTCCGATTCCTCGCGCCGAGCGGCATAGAACCAGGCCAGGGCGGAAATGCCCGCCAGCAGCAGAATGATGCTGACTCCGGTCCAGACCACCGCTTCGCCCGTGGGCCGGTTGCCCACCAGCGGTTCGTGCGGCCAGTTGTGTGTGTACGTGATGTGGTCGCCGGGGCGATTGGTCGAGGCGGCCCACGAGGTCCAGAAGAAGAACGCCGCGAGGTTTCTGAGTCGCTGGCCGTCGGTCACCGCGCCGGCCGGGATCGCGTAGTCGGGATTGCCCTGGGAAAACACCTGGCTGTAATGCGCCAGGTTCGCCTCGAACGCCTCGGCCCGCAACGGGTCGATCGTCACGATGCCCGTGTCCGGATCGTAGGTGTTTTCGCGCATGATTTCGGTCAACCGGGCGCGAAGCTGGGCCTGCTGCTCGCTCTCCAGCTCGTCATACTTCGCACGGAACTCGCTGGCCGCCCAGCGGTCGAGGATCAACACGGCCTCGCGATGCAGCCAATCGGCCGTCCAATCGGGCGCGACGTAGCTGCCGTGCCCCCAGACCGAACCGACCTCCATGCCGCCCAGCGCCTGCCAGACGTTCTGCCCGGCGGTGATCTGTCCCTCGCCCACCAGCACCGTTCCGTCGGTCGTCACGATCTGCCGGGGGATCGGCGGCGCTTCCTGATAGATCCGGGTCCCGATCCAGCCCAGGACCGAAAACGAGACCACCATCACCAGGACAAAGTAGATCCATAACGCTTTCATGCTCATCGCTGGCTGCTCCCACCGCTCTGTCGGCCGCAGCTCGCGGCCAGGTTCCCGCACCCCAGAAACAGGACATTCGATTCCGCTTCAATATACGGATCAAATTGTGCACGTCAAGGTGCAGTATTGGAGAGCGGGCCGTCCCGCGTCAATAGCGCGACTTCAACAGGTCGATGCTCGGCTGCAGGACGCGTATCCAGGCCGCCTCGACGTCCTCGCCGTAGGCCGGATCGCACTCGCCGACCGCCCGCAGCAGGCAGTGCAACCAGAGATCGTACAGGTGGGGCGGGATGTTGAGCTGTCGCCGGCTGTGCCGCTCGGCGATCTCCTCCAGATGCGCATCGCATTCGACCGACCACTCGTGGGCCGTCATCATCATGTACAGCGACATGCGGAGGGCCTCCTTCTGCCGTTCGAAATTGGTCTCCCGGAACTTCTCCCGCACTTCCTCGCTGGAAGCCAGGAACAGCTCGTAGAAACGGTCGAGAAATCCCGGCTGTCGCGTGCAGCGGTCCAGGCTGGCGTTGTACGCCACCACCGCCGGTTCCGGACGTGCAGCCAACTTTTCAGCCATGGCGACCTCCTCGGAAACTTGGGTTCCGGTCTCAGGGTCCTCGCAAGGACAGCTTTCTTGACGACGGCCCAACGTATCTGGATAACTGGACCTTGACATCCAAGTTTAACCCGTTATATTCACGGGTGTCAACGATTGCCTGCTCTCCTGGGTCCGCCGATCGACTGACGAGGAGTTCACCATGGTTGGGTCTTGGCTGGTTACGACCTCGAGTGGTTGGTGGCGAGCGTGCGGCGGGGCGCTGGCAGCCGCGGGAATTTTGTTGGGCGCCGTGCTCCTGGGAACGGCCGGAGGTTGCAGTTACCCCGCTCCGCCGCCCGCGGCACCACCGGCAGCGCCGCGGCAGGTCGATTCTTCGCAACCAAGCCTGGCCCCACCCGCGCGGCAGACCTCGGAGGCAGCGGTAGTGGCCGGGCAGGGCAGCCTGGGTCAGGCGCTTTATGCTCGCCACTGTGCGGCCTGCCATGGCGCCGACGGGGACGGCAACGGAGTGGCGGCGGCTTACCTGTTTCCCAAGCCCCGCAATCTTCAAGCCGGCCGCTTTCGCTTGATCAGCACGGCGAACAACGTACCGCTGCGGGAAGACCTGGCGGCCGTTCTGGTCCGCGGCATGCCGGGGTCGTCGATGCCGCCGTGGGGGCATCTGTCCGGGGAAGAGCGCGAAGCGCTGGTGGATGAAGTGTCGAGGCTCCGAGCGCTGGGCGCGAGATCCAGCTACGTGAGGATTCTCAAGGAGCAGGACGAACTGACCGACGCGGAGTTGGCCGCGGACGACGTGCAGCGGGAGATTCAGGACTACGTCCAGCGCTTCACCACGCCGGGCGAATCGACGGTGGTGCCTGAAATCACCCCGCTCACCGAGGCCGGCCTGGCGCGCGCCAAGGAATCCTACGCCACCTTCGGCTGCCTGCAATGCCACGGCAAGGATGGCAAGGGGGACGGGGTGCAGAAGATGGTGGATGACGAGGGATATCCGACCGCGCCTCGCGACTTCACCGCCGGAATCTTCAAGGGTGGAGCGGACCCCGCCTCGCTTTATCGGCGGATCGCCTACGGCATGCCGGGCACGCCGATGCCCGGTTCCAAGCTGATGTCGCCGGAGCAGATGGTCGAGCTGGTGCATTTCATCCGCTCGATGTCGACCGAGGAGCAGCGGCAGGCCGCGGTGCTCAATCGCGAGACCATCGCGGTCGCTCGCGTGGACGCGCTGCCCCAGGGCGCGGAGGAATCGGGCTGGGCGGGAGTTCCGGCGGCCGCCATTCGCATGACTCCCATCTGGTGGCGCAACAACGCCGACCCCGGCTTGCAGGTGCAGGCCGTGCACGACGGCCAGTCGATGGCCGTGCGACTGACCTGGCGGGACGACACGCCCGACCAGCACGCGGCGCAGAGCGAATCGTTTGAGGACGCGGTGGCGCTGGAGCTCTACCGGGGCGACGCGGAGCCGTTTCTGGGGATGGGAGATTCGCGGGCGCCGCTGGACGTCTGGTTCTGGGACGCCGATCGCCAGCGGCCGGCGGACGTCGAGGAGCGATATCCTCGCGTGGTGGTGGACATCTATCCCTTCAGCGAACAGCGGGTGGACACGGCGGAGTTCCAGCGCGGCGGCACGGCCCGTGGCGAGCAACCGGCGATCAGTCTGCCGGCGGCAGCCGCGGGGAACGCGATTGTGCCGAGCGGGGCCGCATCGGGCGCGTCGAACCTGGCCGTGGGCGGGCCAGGCAGCGTGACGTTCCGCATGCCCAAGAGCCAGTTGGTCGCTGCGCACGGCGACTGGAAGGATGGCCGCTGGACCGTGGTGATGACCCGCTCCTTGGAACTCGGTTCGCCCGCCGACGGCGTGCCGCTGGAACCAGGCGCCCGGGCCTCGGTCGCGTTCGCCGTCTGGGATGGATCCTCTCACGACCGGGACGGCAAAAAGCTGATCACGATCTGGCAAGACCTCACCTTGGCAGAATAGCCGCCAGGAGCTCACCTCATGGATATCACTCGACGCCGCTTTCTCGCCGCCTGTGCCGCCAGTGGCGGCGCGCTGCTGGCAGCCGGACCCCGGGCCTGGGCGATGGAGCCGGTCAGCGTCGAGAACCCGCTGGGAGCGTACCCGGACCGCGGCTGGGAACAGATCTATCTGGACCAGTACCGCTACGACTCCACCTTCACCTGGGTCTGCGCGCCCAACGACACGCACATGTGCCGGCTGAAGGCGTTCGTCCGGAACGGCGTGATGATCCGCAGCGAACAGAACTACGACCACGACCGCTGCGGCGACCTGTACGGCAATCTGGCGACCAAGAGCTGGAACCCGCGGGGTTGCCCGAAGGGTTTCACGATGCAGCGCCGCATTTATGGACCGTATCGGCTCAAGGGCCCCGTGCTGCGGGCCGGCTGGAAGCAGTGGGTCGACGACGGCTGCCCGGCACTGTCGGACCAGCCCGAATTGCGGACGAAGTACAAATTCGACGATCGCGGCAACGACCGTTTCGTCCGCGTTTCGTGGGACGACGCGGCGCGGTACACGGCCGAGGCGCTGCACGCGATCGCCGGTACGTACAGCGGCCCGGAGGGAGCTCGCCGGTTGCAGCAGGACGGCTACGAGCAACGGATGATCGACAAGGTCGAGGGGGCCGGGACGCGGGTCATCAAGATCGGCTCGAACCTGCCGATCCACGGTTTGGTGGGCAAGTTCGGCATCTACCGGTTCGCCAACCTGCTGGGCCTGCTGGACCATCATATCCGCGGCGTGCCGGCCGAGCAGTGCCACGCGGCCCGAGAATGGAACGAATACACCTGGCGTGGCGATCAGGCGCCGGGGCATCCCTTCGTCCACGGCCTGCAGACGTCCGACATGGACTTCAACGACATGCGATTCTGCAAGCTGATCATCCAGATCGGCAAGAATCTGATCGAAAACAAGATGCCGGAATCCCACTGGCTGAACGAGTGCATGGAGCGCGGCGCCACGCTGGTCGACATCGCGCCGGAATACAACTGCCCGGCGACCAAGTCGAACTACTGGATCAGCGTGCGACCGGGGTTGTCCGACCTGGCCGTGTTGCTGGGCGTGACCCGGATCATGCTGGACAATGGCTGGTACAAGCCGGACTTCTGTCGCCAGTTCACGGACTTTCCGCTGCTGGTGCGCACCGACAACCTCCGGCGGTTGCGGCCGGAGGACGTGCGGTCCGACTACCAGTTGAAGGACATCTCCGGCGGAGCCTCGTACAAGGTGCAGGGCCTGACCGACGAGCAGCGGCGGCGGATCGGCGATTTCTGCGTCTGGGACAGCGATGCTGGCCAGGTGGCGTTCGTCAGCCGCGACGACGTCGGCCGGCACATGACGCTCAACACCGCCCTGGAAGGCACGTTCCAGGTCGCGCTGGCCGGCGGCGGCGAAGTCGAGGTGATGCCGGTGATGGAGATGTATCGCCGGCACTTGCGGGACTACGACCCGAAGACGGTCGAGGAGATCTCCGGCGCGCCGGCGCATCTTGTCCAGCGACTGGCCAAGGACATCTGGGAGACGACCGAGGCCGGGCACCCCGTGGCAATCCACATCGGCGAGGGAATCAATCACTACTTTCACGCGACGCTGCACAACCGGGCCACCTACCTGCCGCTGCTGCTGACCGGCAACATCGGCAAGCACGGCTCCGGCTCTCACACCTGGGCGGGAAACTACAAGGGCGCCCTGATGCAGGCATCGCCCTGGAGCGGGCCCGGCGTGGGAACCTACACGCACGAAGACCCCTTCGCCCCCGTGCTCGATGAAAACGCCAGGCTTACCAGGGACAACCTGCGCCACCTGGCGGACGTCGAGGATCCGTCCTACTGGGCCTGCGGGGAGAAGACACAGACGGTCCAACTGCCCCAGGGAGGCGAGCGGACGTTCACGGGCCAGACCCACATGCCCACGCCGACCAAGGTGCTGTGGTACAACAACGCGAATTTTCTCAACCAGTCCAAGTGGATCTATAACCTGATCGTCAACGTCCTGCCCAAGATGGACATGATCGTCGATCAGCAGATCGAATGGACCGGCAGCGCGGAGTATTCCGACGTGGTGCTGCCCGTCAACTCCTGGGTCGAGGCGCAGGATTACGAGTGCGGAGCGTCGTGCAGCAACCCGTTCCTGCAGGTCTGGAAGGGAGGCATCCAGCCGGTGCACGACACCGTGGACGACGCCGTGGTGTTCGCCAAAGTCGCCGCCGCTTTGACCGCCAGGACCGGGGACCCGCGGTTCGCGGACTATTTCAAGTTCATCACCGAGGGGAAAGCGAAGGTCTACATCCAACGGATCTTCGACAACTGCACGACGACCCGCGGCCAGGACGGGCCGTACAACGTCGACCGGATGATCGCCGGCGAGTACGGCGGCGAACCGGGCGCGGCGCTGATGATGTTTCGCACCTACCCGCGCGTGCCATTCTGGGAGCAGATCCACGATTCGATTCCCTTCTATACCGACAGCGGGCGGCTGCACAGCTACTGCGACCTGCCGGAAGCCATCGAGTTCGGCGAGAACCTCTGCGTGCATCGCGAAGCGGTCGAGGCCACGCCGTACCTGCCCAACGTCATCGTCTCGACCAGCCCCTTCATCCGCCCGGCCGATTACGGCATCCCGCTCGATACGCTCGACCCGGATCTGCGGCAGGTGCGGAATGTGAAGATGTCCTGGGACGAGGTCAAGCAGACGGCCAACCCGCTCTGGACGCAAGGTTATCAGTTCTTCTGCTGCACTCCCAAGAGCCGGCACTCGACCCACTCCTCCTGGTCCACGGTCGACTGGCACTGGATCTGGAGCGACAATTTTGGCGACCCTCACCGCACCGACAAGCGGGCGCCGGGCGTGGCGGATCGCCAGATCCAGATGAACCCGCGGGCCGCTCGCGACGCTGGCTTGAACGAAGGCGACTACGTCTGGGTGGACGCCAACGAACTCGACCGCCCCTACATCGGCTGGAAGGACGATCCCGGTCCGCGGCACAAGGCTTTTCGCTGCATGGTCCGCGTGAAGTTCAACCCCGGCTTGCCCTACAACTTCACGATCATGAAGCACACCGGCTGGATTGCCAGCGAACGGTCGGTCCAGGCCCACGAGACCCGACCGGACGGCCGGGCGCTGGCCGCCGGCACGGGCTACCAGGCCAGCTACCGGTATGGCTCGCATCAGAGCATCACGCGCAACTGGATGATGCCCATGCACCAGACGGATACGCTGTTTCACAAGAAGACGGGAGCCATGGGCTTCGTGTTTGGTTTTGACGTGGACAACCACGCGATCAACACCGTCCCCAAGGAAACCCTGGTGCGGATCACCAAGGCCGAACCCGGCGGGATTGGCGGCGAAGGCATCTGGAAGCCGGCGCAAAGCGGCTACAGTCCCGGCGACGCCACGCCGTCCAACCTGCAGTACCTGACAGGCGGATACGTCTCGGTGAAGACGTAAGCTGGCCGACCCGCGTCCAGGCGGCCTGCGAGTCAGCAGCCATGCAAGGAACGAATCATGCCCGAAGCAACACCCAAAGTGCATCCCGCCAGCCGGGAGATTCTGCCGGATGACCCGCTGGAAATGACCGGTTTCGAACTGCCTGGGGATCCTGACTTGATGCTGCGGCTGCTGGTCGAGGAATTCGGCCGCATAGGTTGGAACAGCACGGCCATCATGCGTTTGGCTCGCGATCCGAACTACCAGGCGTTCCACGGCCTGTGGCGCCAGTTCGGCGAGGTGGAACTGCGACGCCGCATCGACCTCGTGCTGGCGCGATGCGGCGTGATGCGTGTCCGGCAGACGGAAGCCCCGGCCGCCGGCCAGCTCGTGGAATTGAAACTGAGCCTCGAAGGGAAGTAACCATGCCCAGCGTCTACAACTGGCAGATCGGCCGCGCGATGAGCTACCCGCACGAGGAACGGCACCCTCAGTGGCAGTTCGCCTTCGTCTTCAACCCCAACCGCTGCATCGGCTGCCAAACCTGTACGATGGCCTGCAAGAGCACCTGGACCTTCTCCAAGGGCCAGGAACTGATGTGGTGGAACAACGTCGAGAGTAAACCGTACGGCGGTTACCCCCAGCACTGGGACGCCAAGCTGCTGGACATGCTGGAAGAAGCCAATCCCGGCGGCCAGGTGTGGAACGCCCACGCGAAGGAAACCTCGACCAGGCCTTACGGCACGTTTGAAGGGCTGACCATCTTCGAAGCGGCCGAAAGGCATCCGCGTCCCGATTACGGCCCCCAGCAGGCGCTGGGATACCTGCCGACGGACGACGAGTGGCGGTCGCCCAATATTCACGAGGATATCGGCGCCGGCCAGCATTTCAACGACCTGGGCAGGGACCACTTCGGCGGCGAGGCGTCGCTGCCCGAACACAAAGTGTGGTTCTTCCATCTGGCTCGGATCTGCAACCACTGCACGTACCCCGGTTGCCTGGCTTCGTGCCCCCGCAACGCCATCTACAAGCGGCCCGAAGACGGTGTCGTGCTGATCGACCAGAGCCGCTGCCGCGGCTACCGCAAATGCGTCGAGGGTTGCCCGTACAAGAAAGCGATGTACCGGCCCACGACGAGGACCACCGAAAAGTGCATCGCCTGCTATCCGCGGCTGGAAGGCAAGGACGAAACCATCAGCCCCACCGGGGCGCCGGCCGAGACCCGCTGCATGTCGGCCTGCGTCGGCAAGATCCGCCTGCAAGGGCTGGTGGAAGTCGACGCGCACGGCCAGTGGGTCGAGGATCCGCAGAACCCGCTGTACTACCTGGTCCGCCAGCGGCAGGTCGCTCTCCCGCTGTACCCGCAGTTCGGGACCGAGCCGAACGGGTTCTACATTCCGCCGCGGTGGGTCCATCGGGGCTACCTGACGCAGATGTTCGGTCCCGGTGTCGAAGGGGCGATCCAGCAGTACAGTTGCCCCGATCGCGAACTGCTCGCCGTGCTGCAACTGTTTCGCGCCAACCAGCAGATCGTGTTCAAATTCCAGATCGAACAAGGCCCGAAGGTCGGTGAAATCGAAGTCACGATGCCCGACGGCACGAGCCGCACGCAGGAGCTGTTCAACGACACGGTGATCGGCTTCAACAAACTGGGCGAGGAGGTGGTGCGGGTCACGGTCGAGGAACCGACGTTCGAACGACCGGCCGAGCTGCACGTGAACTCGATTTGAGGATCCGCACGATGCCCGTACCCGAACACTCCGCCGCGCTGGACCCCGCGTTAAGCCTGGCCAGGCAAGCGATGTACCGGTTCCTCTCCATGGCGCTGCTGGATCCGCGGGCCGGCGTCTGGAAGTCGCTCGATGCGCTGCGGAGCACGTCATTGCTGGCCGACGCGGCCGAGCTGCTTCGCGATCAGGCGTCAGAGGCGCCGGACCCGTTGGCGCCTGGCCCGTTGGCGCCTGGCCCGTTGGCGCCTGGCGAGCGGCCTCGGAGTTGTCTTGACCCGGCGACGGCCCTGGCCCGGCTGCCCGAGACCGACGAAGCGCTGAACCAGGAGTTCGAAGCCACGTTCGGTCTGCTGGTGGCCAACGACTGCCCGCCGTACGAAATGGAGTACATTCCGGAGAAGTTGACGTTTCAGCGGAGTAACGCCGTCGCGGACGTCGCCGGTTTCTACCGGGCCTTCGGCTTCGGTGCCAGCCGCCAGTGCCCCGAACGGCCGGATCATCTGGCATTGGAACTGGAGTTCATGGCCCTGCTGGTGGCCCTGGAGCAACGGGCGGCGGCGGAAGGATCGTCCGCCGGCGACCGGCGTCAGGAGATCTGCCGCGACGCGCAACAGCGCTTCCTGCGCGAGCATCTGGCCTGGTGGGCGCCGGCCTTTGCCCACTTGCTGTCGCGCAAGGCCCCCGACGGCTTTTACGGTGCGGTGGGACAACTGCTGTCGGCGTTCCTGCCCGCCGAACGCGCTTTGCTCGGCGTGCCGCCCGCCTCGCTGCCCGCGGCTCCGGTCCCCATCGACCGCCCCGACGCGTGCGAGGGCTGCGGGCACAGTACGACCTTCGGGTGATCCGTTGGTATCCGAAAAGCCATTGAACCCCTCCTGGTCCCTCCCCGGCTTCCGGGTAGGGAGCCAGAAGTGGTAGATTGAGCCCTTGTCGCGCATCTTAGTCACGACTCGTTATGAACGGTTACGCCTCACTCCCTTACGCGTCGTGCTAACTTGATGGTGGCGCGGTTCGAGGGCCTCACTCGCTTACTCGTCGTGCTAACTTGGCGGTGGCGCGGTTCGGAGCAAGGTCAAGCAAGAAGCAAGGTCAGACACCCAGAAGTCGAACGGCTGGCAGACGGAGCCGGCGGCTGGAGTGATGAGCGGGCAGTCCGGCTGAGGGGTACGAAAAAAAGGCTGATGATCAGGCTCGCTGATCATCCTCCCATCTGCGGGCGCAGGTTGTTGCCGGCCGGTCGACCGATTGTCGCTCGGCAGTGTCTGACATCCTGTCCTTGGGAATCACCCGCGCCGCCGCTTGCGCCGGGGGTTGCGGGGCTCCAGGAACAGGCCACGTTGGCGAGCGACATTCAGAAGCGTCTCGTAAACCAGCATGTTCGGCTCATACACGCCGTATTGAAACCAGTTCGCGTCATGGCCAAGGTAAATCCGCGAAATGGCCGCCGCCACCGCGGGCGACCGGCGCAGGCCGGCCTGGCAGTGGACCATCAGCCGATGGATTCGCGGCCAGGTTTCGCCGACGAAATCGAGGATGCGGTGCGCGTCGCGTTCGTCAAACAGCCGCTCGCCAGGATGAGGCGTCTCCAGGTCGGCGAACTGCAGTTGAAGCAACCCCAGGCAACTTTCCCGGCCTAGTTCGGGCCAGTCGCCATCGTCGGTGGTGATGCTGATGCCGGCCCACGGCTGGTTCGCACGGAACAGGCAGGCACCCTCGCGGCTGTAGACTTCGATCTGAACCGTCATGAGAGAGCGATTCTTCGGGCGATGGGCCGTGAACAGAGCGACGAGTCGCGCGCTCAGTTGGCCCGGATGGTCAAGGCCGGCGCGGCTTCCCGCTGCTGGGTGTCGGCCAGGGCCAGCAGGAATTTCAGATACACAAATGTCCGCTTGGATGGCAAGTCGCGCGGATCGATCCAGAACCAGTATCCCTGATAGTGAACGGCGGCGTACACATCCTGCGGCTTGTCGCAACCGCTGAAAACCGTCAGTTGCGGCTCAAACTCCAGGCTCGCCGCTCCCACGTCCACCGCTCGGCCGTCCGCCAGGTGGCTCTCCGGCACCTGGACATTAAACGCCAGGTAGCTCAGGATCCGCAGCACCGAACGGGTACGAAAGGCGATTTCGTCCTTCTCCTTGGGAAGCATCCCGAACACAATTCTAAACTCGCGGACCTCCGGGTCCAGGCGAAGCAGGGTCCGCATCTGATCGAGTTCGCTGGCCAGTTCCGCCGGGATACTCTCATCCCGGATTCCCAGCACGACATCCGAGTTCCGCGGGTCGCCGCCCGGCACGACGCGCAAGCTGACATGTCCGGACGCCTGCGCCCGTTTCATGGTCTGGATCACTTGACGGAATTCGGGGTCCGCCTCCTGCATTTGGCCCGAAAATCCCCGATTGCGGACGCCATTGATCGACTCCACGGCCAATGCCATGACTACGTCGGCCGGGTTGCCGCTCTCGATCAGGTTCAGGATCGCGACCGGGGGGATCGGGTTGGTCAGGTTGCGAGTGAACTCCGAACCCGTCTGCGGCGTGTAGGAGATGGTGGGCCGATCGACCATGCCCCGCGACCACAGAAGATTCGGCTGCCAGAGAGTGGCCAGTGAATTGCTGGGGGCGATGCTGGCAGCGATGCCGGCCGAGGTCGTGTAGCCGTGCTCGTATCCGCTGACCACGGACGGGACATCCACGAACTCCGGGACGTCCAGGTACCGCAACCGCACGATGTTGAGCAGTGTCTGCTGTTTCCAGGATGTGACGATGGCGTCGTTGTACGGAATCCGATCGTCCAGGATCGTGCCGGGGCCAATGTGCTGGCAGCCGCCGGCTGCCAGCAGCACCAACGTGACCAGCAGTCCGTACAGACGCCGCTGCGCCATGAGCGGAATTGCCTGAATGGGCGGCCGACACCGGCCAGGAGAATTTAGAAAAGGTACCGCCGACTATCCGGTATTATCGTCATGGTCGCCCTAAACCTTGAATCCCACGCTCTCGATATATTCCACTCATAACCCCCAGTTTGCGAGTCGAGTTGCCTCAGACCACGCCCCCAGAACCGATTGGCTAATTGTGGTGTATACTGGTACAGTTGGAGTGCATGGCCGGTACGTGCGCGTGGCTGGTGATTGCGGCCGACCGGAGATGGCTCGTGGCAGGAGAACGAACGTGTGCCGGTGGCTGGCCTATTCCGGAAGTCCGCTGTTGCTCGACGACTTGTTGTTCAAGCCGGCTCATTCGCTGATTGACCAGAGCCTCAACTCGAAGCTCGGCGCGACGACGACCAACGGCGACGGATTCGGCGTGGGCTGGTACGGGCGGGGAGAGACTCCCGGCTTGTTCCGCTGCATCGAGCCGGCGTGGAACGACCGGAATCTGAAAGAGCTGGCCGGGCAGATCGTATCGCCGCTCGTGTTCGCTCACATCCGGGCCTCGACGGGCAGCGCGATCCAACAGACCAACTGCCATCCCTTTCGCCACGGTTCATGGCTCTGGATGCACAACGGGCTGATCCGCGAGTTCCCCACGATCAAGCGCGATCTGGCCTTCGCGGTGGATGCTTCGCTGTACCCGGAGATTGAGGGTTCGACCGACTCGGAACTGTTCTTCTACGTGGCTCTGACCTGCGGACTGCACGACGATCCGCCGCTGGCCGTGGAGCGGGCCGTTGGTCTGATTGAGAAGATCGGCCGATCGCGGGGCATCGAACATCCGATTCAGATGACGGTCGCCACGACCGACGGCGCCACCGTGTGGGTATTCCGTTATTCCTCTGAGGGCAATTCCCGGTCACTGTTCTTCAGCACGGCCGTGTCGACGCTGCGTGCCCAGTACCCCGACAACCCATTGTTTCACAGCTTGTCGGATGAAACGCGGCTGGTCGTCTCGGAGCCGCTCGGCGACCTGCAGGGCGCCTGGAACGAGATTCCGGAATCGTCCTGTGGAATCATCCAGGCGGGGCAGGATGAGTTGCGGCCGTTTCGACCCCGCGCCGCCTGACGTGCAAGGCCGGGAGTGGCCGGGACCGTCGTCGCGGTGCGCCAAACCACTTGCGCAAGGGAAACCGTTGTGGACATTGAACTGCCGATCACCATCAAGCGCCAGCCGGACTACACAACCTGCGGGCCGACCAGTTTGCACGCGGTCTACAGCTACTATCGGGACCCAATCCCGCTGACCCAGGTCATCGAGGAAGTGCACAAGCACGAGGGCGGAGGCACGTTGAGCATCCACCTGGCCGTCCACGCGCTGCGGCGCGGCTACCGGGCCGATGCGTGGATCTTCAGCGTCCGGCATTTCGATCCGACCTGGTTTGCCCAGAAGACGGATTACATCGCCAAGCTGAGGGCCCGGCTGCAGACCCTCGGGCTGGAGCACGATCCGCGGTATGGCAAGGCGCTGGAGGGTCTGGAGGAATACTTCGCGTTGGGCGGCCGCGTCCACTGGCGCGACCTGACGCCGCGGTTGATCGGCAGCATCATCGAGCGCAAGGCACCGATCCTTACCGGCACCAATGGCACGTACCTCTACCAGTGCGCTCGCGAGACGGCCGCCGGTCCGGACGACGTCTGCGGCGAGCCGTTCGGGCACTTCGTCGTGCTTTGCGGCTACCATTCGCAGGAACACACCGTGAGCATCGCCGACCCGCTCAAGGACAATCCCCTGCACGGCAGCAAGTACTACCGCGCCAGCATCCACCGGTTGATCGGAGCGATTTTCCTGGGAGCCGCCACGGACGATTCCAACTTCCTCGTGATCCGGCCGAAGAAGTAGGCTTTGCTGCCCCCTAACAATCGCCCAGCGGCACCTCGTAGTATTCCAGCGCCCATTCCCGCATGTAGCGGACCCGCGACGGCGTGATGCGATAGACGATCAGTTCCGGGTTGTCCAGGCTGCCCAGGTACTGCCGCAGAAGCGGGTTGGCGTCCCAGATTTCCCGCAGCACGCCGCGATCGGTCACCACCTCGGCCCGGCCGGTCAGCCGCACCTGGTTGTGGCCGTCGTCCAGGTAACACAGTTCCACGCGCGGGTTGGCCTCGATCTCGACCGTCTTGTGATACGCCCGCAAGTTGGCCACGTAAACGGTGAAGCCGTCGGTACGCACCGGCGACACGGGCCGCACGCGCGGCTGGTCGCCATCGATCGTGGCCAGGTAGGGGAAGCGGTCGTGCCGCATGACTTCGCGGGCCAGTTGCGTGACTTGCCCTGGATCGACCGGAGCGGGCTGGGGCATTTCGCGGGTCCTCAGCGGTTGGGGTCCTGATCCGCACCCGGCTGCCGATACCGCTGGGCATGAATCCGGGCCACGTCCCACATGTAGCGGTTCACTCGCCGAGTCTCCCGGTGCTCGTCGGCCGCCAGCAGGATGTACTTCCTGGCCAGTTCCGGCTGGCCCTGGGCCTCGTAGTACAGCCCCAGGTACAGCCTGGCATAAAACAGCCGCCCGGCCCGCACATCGTCCGCCGGCTGGTCGCGGTCGACGGCGGCCAGCACCTGGTCCGGCGTCAGCTCGCCGCGAAACATCCGGTACACCTCCATCATCGGCACGCGCGTGTCGTTGGCGATCGGCAGCATCGCCCGCCGAGCCTTGTCCGGCCCGTCCAGGCGAGCCATGCAGACATAGCGCCAGACGGAGTTTTCGACGTCGTTGTCGTGATAGGTCTGGTACAGTTCGAACTGTTTAGCGCCCTCGGCGAACTTTCCGGCGTAGTAGCACGAGATACCCCGCTCCCATTGCCGCGATGCCAGTTCGGGCCGCAGTTGAATGTACCGATCGAAATCGGCCACCGACTGCTCGCCGCGCCCCAACCGGAAGTTCTCCCGGCCACGCAGGTACCAGGCATCGGCCAGCTTCGGATCGGCGGCCAGCGCCTCGGTCAGCAACCGGACCGCCGGTTCGCTCCGCCCCTGGGCAATCGCCCGCTCCGCCTCGGCCAGCTTCGCTGCCGCGTCGCTCGCGCCGAGTGCGGACGAGGAACAGCAGAAAGTCGCGAGCGCGCAGGCCAGCGCCACGGCAAGTGACCAGCCGGGACTCTGACAGGCCAGAAGCCGCTGACCACCTGAAACTGAATATCGACTGCTCGTGCATGGACGCATGGGGATTCTCCTGGGCCGCAGCGCCAGGGTATGCCAGGCGCGGAGACAATTCAAGTCGCGGTCGCCGAGCGTTACCAGTCGGTTCTGAGGCTGATCCGGGAGATGGCGATCCGGCCCGAAAAGCAGACATCCACGTCGGTTCCCTGGCCGCGGTGCCGGGCGTGGTAGTCGGCCCGGTAGTGAAACACCTCATCCTGCCGCTCAAAGCTGACCGGCAGCGCGTTCAGATCGGGCGGGCAGAAGGCCATTTCGGGCAGGGTTGAGCCGGGTTCCACGGCCGGCAAGTTCACATTCCAGTAGGCACCTGGAGGCAACGGCTCCCGCAGCAGGCGCTCCATCACGCTGCTGACCATCCGGCCTGCCAGCGGCCAGTCGATGGCCTGGTCCCTCAGCCGGTACTGCGAAAAGGCCACGGCGGGCCGACCCAGCAGTGCCGCTTCGCGCACGGCCGCGACCGTACCCGACATGTAGATGTCGACGCCCAGGTTCGACCCGTCGTTGATTCCCGATACGACCCAGGTCACATCGGGGGCCAGGTGCAGCAGCCCGATCCGCGTGCAATCGGCGGGGGTCCCGTCGACCGCATGGCGATGCTCGGCAGCCCGCCGCACGGCCAGCGGGCGCGAGGTCGTGGTTTGGTGGCCGCAACCGGAAAGATGCAACTCCGGAGCGACCACCACGGGCCGCCCGAACCGCTCCACGGCCGCTTCCAGTGCGGCGATGCCGGGCGCGGAGATCCCGTCGTCATTGACCACCAGCAGCTTCATGCGTGGGATACCCTTGCTTGAATGGAGTGAGAAATCTTCTCGAACACCCGAGCCACGGCCGCCATCCGCTCGGCCGATTCGAGCAGTACCGGGTGGTGCAGTACGACCGTCGTTTCGGCCGCGTGTCGGGCCTGCCGCAGATCGCCCGCCGTGCGGCACCGCCGCGGCCCACGACGAAAGAAGCCGCGAAAACCGGCGTCCAGCGCCAGACCTTCGGCCCGCGCGGCCGCGATCAACCACTGCCGATCGACACGGCTGCCCGCGGAAACCACAAACCGCCAGGGAACTTTATAGTACGACGGCCGGTCGCCAACCTCCGCGGGCGGGGCAGGGCGGAGGATCGAAAGGTCCGCGGAAAGTTCCAGCAGGCGAGCTACGTTGGCGGCGCGCCGAGCGTTCCGCTCGCCCAGGCGAGCCAGTTGCGGCAGCAGGACGGCGGCTTGCAGTTCGCTGAGCGGCGCGAGCTGATTTCCCCGATCATAGTAGATCTTAGCCCGCTGGTGGATCGCCGGCTGCGAGGTAACGATCGCTCCACCTCTGCCAGCCGTCAGCAGCTTGCTGCCACCAAAGCTGAACACGCCCACGTCGCCCCAGGTTCCCGCCAGCCGGCCGTCCACCGTCGCGCCGGGAACCTGGCAGGCGTCCTCAATCACCAGCAGCCCGTGCTGCCTGGCCAGTTCGACAATCGCCCGCATCGGCGCCAGGCAGCCGTGCAGATGAGACACCAGGACGGCGCGCGTGGCCGGCGAGATCGCGGCCGCCAGCAGCTCGGTATCCGGGCACCAGGAACCCGGCCGCAGGTCGACCAGCACGGGAATCGCACCCAGCGCCTCCACGCAGCGAAAGTTGCCGCTATAGTCGTAGGCCGCCAGCAGCACTTCGTCGCCCGCCGACAGGCCCAGCCCGCGCAGCGCCATCTCGACCGCCATCGTTCCCGACGCGGCGAGCATCACGTGGTCGACCGCCAACCACTGGCGCAGCGCCTGTTCCAGCGCCCTGCCATGCGGGCCTTCGTACCTTCCCCAGCTTCCGTCGTCGAACGCCCGCTGCAAAGCTTCGCGGATCTCGCCATCGGACGGCGGCCACGCGGGCGGGCCGTCGGGAAAGACGGCGGGACCGCCTTCGAGCGCCAGTTGCTCGAACTGTTGCATACTTCTCTTTCTGGTCTCTCTGATCTCTGGCAGGCGGTGGACGACCGGCAGGTCGGCGGCGGCAGGCAATAATCGAGCGGCGAAGCTCACCCTATTCTACCGGGCCTTGCCGTTGCCGGGTGTTCCCCCCTTTGAAATCGCTCTGTCTTCCAGCCCGTGATTCTGGGCTGACCGTCGTAGCATGGGCTTCCAGCCCGTGATTCTGGGCAGGACGCCGATTTCAAGACCTCACAAACGCCGCCGATCGTCCACCAGGCGTGTTGTGCTGCGCCCTCGGCGAACAGACGGCATTTCCCCCATCCTGCCGAATCGACCCCAGAGGTCGACGGTACCAATGGTATCCCATGGTTATCCGCTCGAACCCCGCAGGCCCCTCCCCAGCCCTCCCCGGAAGCCGGGGAGGGAGCCAGAGGGATATCAAGGGGGAGCGCTCGCCGAAGAGGAGGCCGTCCAAGTACCCCTCGGTTGTAACGCCAAATTCCCTCGGCAAAACAACTCAAAAGCTGCACGATCGCGAAACCGGGGAGGGAGCCAGACGGGCATAGAATAGGTCCCGCCCGAAAGCTCTCCCGGCTGCCCAGCTACTTTTTAGCAGGCCACGCGGAGCGTGATGACTACTTTGCCGAACCTTCTCATCCTGCCAAATCTGCCAAATCGACCCCAGAGGTCAATGGTCTCCAGTCCTGAACGGCATTGACACCAGGGGGGCCGCGTCTCTATTCTTCCCGCCCCAATGGTAGCCCCAGGCCCGTCATCACCTGCAGGACAAGTGACCGGCCGGTGGCCGGCCGTCACGGACGCGGCGAACCAGATCGCAACCCGGACCAAGTTCCCAACCATGCACATCGATGGCGGCAGACGAAGGCTGCTCTTGCCCTGGGCCGCCGGGGCCCGGCAGGCGCGACGAGCTCGGCGCCGGCTGGGTGTGTGGTTGCTGGCGATCCAGTTGCTGGTCGCGTGCGGGCTGGCCGGTTGCTCTTCCACACACTACGTGGCGATGCGGCGCGTACCCCAGAACCCGTTCGAAGTGAGCCTGAATCTGTTGGGGCGCAGCGGGCCGCGCCCCACGCCGCGGACCGAGCAGCTTCTGCGGCGCTATGACCTGCACAAGCAACAGGCCAAGCAGGGCGACGAGGTACTCGAGCGGCTGCAAGCCGAACTGGTCGCCGACCCCTCGCCCGAAAAGGTCTACTCCCTGGCGGAACTGGCCTATGTCGAGGGTAAGCGGGCGGAGAAGGCGGGCGAGAAGTCCCTGGCTCTGGACCACTACGGGCTGGCGGTCGCCAACTCCTACCAGTACCTGTTCGATCCCCGTTTCGACCGCTTCCGGAACCCGTACGACCCGCAGTTTCGCGGCGCGTCCAACCTGTACAACGTCTCGCTGGAAGCCGCGCTTCGGATCGTCAACGAGCAGGGCAAACTGCAGCCCGGACAATCCCAGATCGTCCACACCGCTCAGCGGGATTACGTGGTGAATGTGGTCGTGCGCGGACCCTGGCACAACGAGGATTTCGAACGCTTCGAGTTCGTATCGGACTATGAAATCAAGGGACTGCGGAACCTGAATCGGACTTACGGGCTGGGCGTCCCGCTGATCGCCGTGCGGCGGAACCACGAAGACGAGGATCCGCGCGAGCGGTATTACCCGCCGGGCCTGAGTTTCCCCGTGACGGCCTTTCTCCGCGTCCTGCCGCCCGACCCGGAAGCCAAGGTCGACCAGCCGCATCACTGCGTCCTGGAACTGTACGACCCGCTGAGCACGCAAAATATTCAGGTCGCCGATCGGCTGGTGCCCCTGGAAACCGATCTCAGCACGCCGCTGGGATTCTTCCTGGACAACCCCAACTTCGCCGAACGGCGCAACGCCGCCACGCTGGGACTGCTCGATCCCAACCGCACCAAGGAACTCAGCGGCCTGTACATGCTCGAACCCTTCGATCCGCAGCGGATCCCCGTGGTCATGGTCCACGGTCTCTGGTCCAGTCCGCTGACCTGGATGGAAATGTTCAACGATCTGCAGAGCTTTCCCGAAATCCGCAACAACTTTCAGTTCTGGTTCTATCTCTATCCCACGGGCCAGCCGTTCTGGTTCAGCGCGTCCCAGCTACGCCAGGACCTGGCCGACGCGAGGCAGTCGCTGGACCCGCACCGGGCCACCCGCACGCTCGACCAGTTGGTGCTGGTCGGTCACAGCATGGGCGGGCTCGTCTCGAACATGCAGATCGTCCGCAGCCGCGACGACTTCTGGAACATTCTCAGCGACAAGCCGTTCGAACAGCTCCAGGCCGAGCCGGAGGTCAAGGAGCGGCTGGCCGGGATGCTGTTCTTCGAGCCCAACCCGTCGGTCCGCCGTGTCGTCACCATCGGCACGCCGCACCGCGGCAGCGAGTTCGCCAACGATTACACGCGGTGGCTGGGCCGCAAGCTGATCGCGCTGCCCGCGTCGCTGATGCAGAACGGCCAGCGGCTGGCACGCAACAACCCCGACTTCTTCCGCAATACCCAGTTGCTGGCCACCACCACCAGCATCGACTCGCTGGCCCCCGATGCGCCGATCCTGCCCGTCATCCTGTCAGCCGAAAAACCAAACTGGGTCAAACGCCACAACATCGTGGGCGTGGTTCCCAACACGGGGATCGTGGGTCGGCTGTCGGGAGGCGGCGATGGCGTGGTGTCGTTCGAGAGCGCTCACCTGGACGACGTGGAATCGGAAATCGTCGTGGAGGCCGACCATGTGACCGTCCACCAGCATCCTCGGGCCATCCTGGAAGTCCGCCGGATTCTGCGCGACCACCTGACCCAGATGGTGGCCGAAGCGGAAGCGGCGGGAACTGTTCGGGCGGGCTTCGAGGGGTTACCGGCCAGCGTGGACAGTGCGCCGGTGCCGGCCGTTCCCGGTCCGCCCGCCGCCTGGCCCACCGCCAGCCCATCGCCAGGGCTGCTGCCGCCGACCCCGGCACCCATCGTACCCGCCATGCCCACATGGTCGTCCTGAGATTGCCGAGGGACGGCATGCTCGATCGAAACGTGGCGGACGTCGGTGCCTGACCCGCCCGCCTACGACGTCGCCAGAGTCGACAGGTCCGCCGTCCAGTCGTCAGCGCCGAAGACATCTTCCAACCGCAGGGGAACCCCAGGTTCCAGCGGCAACTCGTCCTCGATCACGCGCGGCAATTCGCCCCGCACCACCCGCACGTCCCGCGGCGCTTCGATACCCACTCGCACCGTGTTGCCTTTGATCCGCAGAATGGTCACGGTGACGTGGTTTCCGATCTGAATCCGCTCGTTCATCTTGCGGGTCAAAACCAGCATGGCACACTCCTTTGTCTGAAGGGGATTCCCAAGCGTTTGAGCTTCCTGACTTGAACGAATCTCCCTATTGCATGGTTCGTGCCAATCCCGGTGAAAAAGCTGAGCCTTTGACCGAACATGTTGGCTGGATAGCGTTTAGAATGAAGGTGCCGAGGTGGCGCGGAACGGCCGACCAGGCAAGAATTACAACCAGGTGCAACCATCTGCGGTCACTGCGAGCTGGCAGGGAAGCGACTGACAAGGCGGGCGGCCCGTCAGCGCCGAAGAGCCCATCACCGCCGAGACTTTCACACCGAAAGTGTCGGACTACCGCCGACCTCGTTGCAGGCTGGCCAGCTTGTCCCGCAACTCCGCGGCCAACTCGTACTTCTCGGCGGCCACCGCAGCGTCCAGTTCCTGCTGCAACCTGGCCCGGTCGTCAAACTGCTCTCGCAATGAACTGCGCAGCTCCGCCAGGCGCAAGACCAGTTCGTCATCCTCAAACTGGTCCTCGGCTTCGTGCTCGGAGAACACTTCCCGCAAACGCTCCAGGCCGCCGTCGATCTCGCGGACCGCGGCCTGAGGTCCAACGTCCTCCAGTTCGGCCAGCGCAGCCGCTTGCGTGCGATGAAACAGCACGAAGGGCCGGTATTGCTCGTGCGATACGGTCCACCGCTCGTCCGGCGAACACTCCCGGCACAGGTCCATCAGTCCCAGGGTGTGGTCCGCGTCTCCCACCGCGCGGCGATACTTCTGGAGCTTCAGCCAGCAGATCCGGCGATGATAGAACTGAATGAACTCGCGGTCGACCTCCGCGCATTGCTCTTCGGTCAGCGTGAACCCCGCACCCTGGACCAGGGATTCGCCCTGCAGATAGTCAAAGTACGAGTCGCGGCCCTCGGGACGAGTGCCATCGGGGCGGCCACTGACTTCGAGTTGCAGCACCCCCATGTCGATCCGCATCTGAATCAGATCGCGGCCGTCGTCACCCTCGGTCAGTCGCACACTGACCGTTCGCGGATCGTAGGGCCAATCGCGGAGCAGCTTATCGATGTTGTTCCGACCGTTTTTCCGACCACGCATGCCTACCACCAGAAGCGTCTGTCTCGTACGTGTCTCGGCGCTGCCCGCCCGCGTCGATTATACCAGACGGATGTTTCCAGTGAAGGCGAACGCCGCGGACAATGGCCGCCGCGGTTGTTCAGCCCCGCGAACGCATCTGGTAGTTCCGCGTGGCGAAACGAGCCGATTCGGTTTCGTTCTCGTCGATGTACAGAACTTCGCCTTCGCCCTTCGAACGGCCAGCCACCTGGCCTCGAAGTTGCCAGGCGTCGAAGGCACACAGACCGCCGGAGGCGACCAGCCAGATCAACGTTTCCAGGAACTTGCCTTGCCCGACCAGCGCGGCGGCCGGCAACAACAGCACGCTCGCCCAGCCAGCCGCGTACGACCACCCCTGCCAGGTGCTCGGGGCCATGCCCAAGCTGGTTTTCGTCACGCGGAACCATTCGGCCTTGCCAAACATGATTCTTTGCTCCTTGTTTTTTATGCGGGTTGATTCCTGCCGAATCCCCGCCGCTGGACGGATTCGTCACGCCGCGGCCGAGCCGACGGCAGCCAGAACCTCGGCGGACCGGCCGCGCCGACACTCCCCTTATTCGTCGTCCGCCGTGAAAGCTTGGCGTCGCGAAAGGCCGTCAGCCGCCTACGATTCCGACCCAGGTGGCTGGCGCGACCGTTTTTTCTCCCCCAAATACTTCTTTTGGCGGAGCCGCCGCTCGCGGGAGCCCTGGCTGGGCTTCGTCGCCTTCCGCGGCGTGGGGGGCAGCGCGACTTCGAGAATCATCTGCCGCAGACGGGACAGACAATCGGCGACGTTTCGCCGCTGTTCCCGGTACCGCTGGCTGCTCAACACCAGCTCGCCACTGGCATTCAAGCGGTTGGCATAGCGGGCCAGAAACCGCTGCCGGACATCTTCGGGCAGGTTGGCCGTTTCCAGCACGTTCCAGTGCAGCGTCGCCTTGCTGCTGACCTTGTTGACATTCTGGCCGCCCGGACCGGCACTGCGGGAGTACGTAAACTGCAACTCCTCCAGCGGAATCGCCAGTCTGCTGTTGACGACCAACATGAATACCAGACAACCCCTCACCGCGGGTCCGCCAATCAAGGTTCCGACGGCACCTCTCCGGCACACGCCCCTTGAATCTGGCCCCCACTCAGGCCGGCGAAATCAGACTCTCGACGAACCGCTTGGAACTCGACAACACTTCGTGGTAATCCAACGCCTCGAACTCCTCGCCCAGCAGTTCCACTTCCAGAAAGCCGTCGTAGCCCGCCTCGCGCAACCCCTCGACCAGCTCGGCCAGCGGAATCGTTCCTCCGCCCAGCGGGCAACGGTCCTGCTCGCCCCGCGGCGGCTGACGAGCGTCCCCCAACTGGACGATGGCAATCCGTTGCCGCAAATCGACCAGACGGTCCAGGATGGCGGGATCCTGTCCCAGATGATAGCAATCAAAGACCAGCTTCACTTCCGGACGGTCGATCTGGTCCAGCAGCCGCAACGTCTCGTCCAGATCCGTCAGAAAAGTCCAGTCGGCGGCACAGCCGTCGTGCATCGGCTCGATCGCCAAAGTCACGCCAAACTCCGCCGCCACGGGCGAAAGCTGCGTCAAGGCACCGGTCAGCAAGCGGCGAGCGTGGTTGTGCGTGTGGCCCCCGCGAGCCCCGCTGTACACAATCAGACACCCGGCTCGCAGCGCGGCGGCCAGCCGAATCGCCTCGCGGGCGTCAGCCAGACTCTCGGCATGCGACCGCCCGTCGCTGCCCGTGAAACCACCCGCCCACAACAGGCTGGAAACTTCCAGGCCCACCTCCTGCAACAACTCGACTCCCTTCTCTTCACCGTAATCCGAAAGCTTCTGTCGCCAGACCCCGATCGCGGGAATGCCCAGCGCGGCGTAGTTCTGAACGTCCTCCTCGAACGACCACCGAAACGTGGTCACTTCATTGACGGAGATGCGAGCCATCCGTGAGGACTCCTGGGCCGGACGAGCCGAGGCACGCAATGCTGCCCGACTCGCTGGAAAGCGAATTGAGGTGTGGTCGCAGTTCGAAGCGGCAACGCCGGCTGCCGTCGCGGCACTCCCTCGCCGACACGTGGCCCGTAAGTATGCAGAATGCTCAGTCCAGTGTAAAGCAACCCCTCCGCTGCCACCGGAACGATTCAGGCCGCGCAGCCCTGCCGACCCGATCCGCCTCGCAGGCCGGCGTACCGGCGTGACGAGCGACCACGGGGCCGGTGCCTAAGAATCAGGATGCCGCTGCGACGAGTTTAGGCAGACGCCTCCAGGTGCTTGCTGTCGACGGCACTACCGCGGCTGGAAACGCATGGCGGCAATAAGCCGTTAAATCACTACATGGACTTTACTTGCGCACCTGCCAGGAAAATTTTGCAGACACCAGGGCGGATGTGGCACGCCGAGTGCGATAGGTTGGGAATTGTTTGAGGGAGCTGCTTCGCAAGCAGAATCGCGTGCCGAGTACCGTTGCCACGTCGGTGGGAGCTGAACGGCGGGAGAGGACTTTCAGTTTCCCACCGACGCGGCGCGGTGCCACGCTCAACCCCAGCCCACTTTCCTTGCCCAGTCCCCGCGGCCATGAAGAAGATCGAGGCCATCATTCGCCCGCATCAGTTCGACCAGGTCAAAATGGCCCTGGTCGCGGCGGGATTCCAGGGAATGACGGTCTCCGAAGTCCGCGGCTTCGGGCGACAGAAGGGGCATCTGGAAACCTATCGCGGCACCGAGTACGCAGTCGATCTGGTCCCCAAGCTCAAACTGGAAATCGTCACTTCCGACGAGCAGTTGGGCCAGGCAATCCAGGCCATTCAGCAGGCAGCCCGCACCGGACAGATTGGCGACGGCAAGATCTTTGTCAGCCAGTTGCAGGATGTGCTGCGGATTCGCACGGCCGAGAGCGGCGACGCCGCAATCTGAGCCATTCCCGGTGGTGAGCACCGTCCCGGTGGTGTCGGGCCTTCCGGCTTTGCTGGCGGGTAAGTCGGGCCAAAGACCCGTCCGGCCAGAAGATGGTGCATTTGTTAAGTTGTTTTTCCGAGGGAATTTGGCGTTACGACCGAGGGGTACTTGGACGGCCTCCACTTCGGCAAGCGCCCCCCTGATATCCCTCTGGCCCCCTCCCCGGCTTCGAGATCGTGCAGCTTTTAAGTTGCTTCGTCTTCAGAGTTTAGAGCGTAGCAAGAACGTCCTCGGCGTTCCCGTACGCCGAAGGTGTTCCACAGTCACAGCCCAGGGTCGCCCGCTTCGGGCGCACCCTGGGTGTGGCCGTGATTTTGATCTCTCTTGTACGCCGCAGGCGTTCCACAAGGCGCCTTGAGCAACGCCTTCGGCGTAGAAGGAACTCGAGGCGGTCGTCCACCCAGGGTGCGCCCGAAGCGGGCGACCCTGGGCTACGGTTGTTCAACGCCTGCGGCGTAACCATTGACCTCTGGGGTCGATTTGGCAGGATGGCGAGCTCCGGCAAAGTAGTCATCACGCGGAGCGTGATGGCTACTTTGGAGAAGGCTGGGAAGGGGCCTGCGGGATTCGAGCGGACAACCGGATGTTGGTCTCGCGCAAGGGTGTCAAGAACTTCACCAACAGGTTCGGAACCGAGCCACCCTCATCGGGCCACGACCGTCCTGGTGAGTTCTACGACGGTGGTCATGAGGTTCCGTTTTCCGGAGAAACCAGCTCCCATTCCCAGACGTTTCCATCTTCCGGATGGACGACAGTTCCTCGATGGGCAAATCCCAGCTTCCGCAGAATCCGAGTCGAAGCATTTTCCGCGGGCAACGTCTGGGCCAGAATCACGATTTTGCTCTCAGTCAACCTCGCGAGCCCGATCAGTTTACGTGCCATCTCGGTTCCAACCCCACGACCCTCGTTGCCGGGAAGCGTGAAGTAGGCGATTTCAACCTGGTTGTCCCTGGGCGGCGATTTGAACCCACACGCTCCCACAACCTGACCGTCCAGAATGGCCACGTAGCCGATCCAGGGAGGCACGAAGCCCACCTGCCCGTAAAGTTGCGCTGTGGACTGGCACACCGAGGAGATCAAGTCGTTCTCGGCAACCTCCTGGGACGGTTGGCCATTCGCGGAAATCTCGATCAGTTGCAGCGCCATGGCGATCAGCCGCTCGGTTTGAACACCACAACGGCCAGGGGCGGCACGGTGATCGACAGCGAGCAAGGGCGTCCGTGGTGCGGCTGCGGCACGGCTTGCACGCCCGGATGGTTGCCCACGTTGCTGCCGCCGTAGAACTCCGAGTCGCTGTTGAAAATCTCCTGGTACCAGCCGCCCCGGGGCACTCCCAGTCGGAAGTTGTGCCGCACGATCGGCGTGAAGTTGCAGCAGACCACCAGGAAATCGGCCGGATTCCTGGCAAACCGCAGGTAGGACAGCACGCTGTCCTCGCGGTTATGGCAGTCAATCCACTCGAACCCCTGCCCTTCGAAATCGAGTTGATGCAGGCTGGGCTCGCGGACGTACATCGCGTTCAGGTCGGCCACCAGTTGCTGCACTCCCCGGTGACTCTGCCACTGCAGCAGATCCCACTGCAGGTCCGCATCGCAATTCCACTCGTTCCACTGGCCGAACTCGCTGCCCATGAACAGCAGTTTCTTGCCCGGGTGGGTCCAGAGATACGAGTAGAGGCTCCGCAGGTTGGCGAACTTCTGCCACAGGTCGCCTGCCATCTGTCCCAGCAGCGAACCTTTGCCATGCACCACCTCGTCATGCGACAGGGGCAGCACGAAGTTCTCCGTGAAGGCGTAGATCAGGCTGAACGTCAGCTCGTCATGGTGGTACCGGCGGTGGATCGAGTCCAACCGCATGTATCGCAGGGTGTCATTCATCCAGCCCATGTTCCACTTCAGCGTGAAACCCAGGCCCCCGGTGTAAGTCGGCCGCGAGACTCCGCCCCAGGCGGTCGACTCCTCGGCGATCGTCAGCACTCCGGGATATTCGGCATGCACCTGCTCGTTAAATTCCCGGATCATGTGGATCGCTTCCAGATTTTCCCGGCCGCCATAGCGATTGGGAATCCACTGGCCCTCCTGGCGGCTGTAGTCCAGGTACAGCATCGAGGCCACGGCATCGACCCGCAAACCGTCGATGTGGTATTCATCCAGCCAGAACAGGGCGTTGGCGACCAGGAAATTCCGGACCTCATTGCGGCCGTAATTGAAGATCATCGTCCCCCAGTCGGGATGCTCGCCCTGCCGAGGGTCGGCGTGTTCGTACAGCGCCGAACCGTCGAACCGCCGCAGGCCGTGGCCGTCGCGGGGAAAGTGCGCCGGCACCCAGTCGATGATCACGCCCAGGTTGTGCTGGTGGCAGTAGTCTACGAAGTACTTGAAATCATCGGGCGTCCCGTAACGGCTGGTGACCGAGTAGTAGCCGACGGTCTGGTAGCCCCAACTGCCCGTGAACGGATGCTCGCTGACCGGCAGCAGCTCGATGTGCGTGAAGCCCAGCTTGCGGCAGTAATCGACCAGTTGATGGGCCAGCTCGCGGTAATTCAGCCAGCCGTGCTGCCGATCGTGCTGCCGCTGCCAGCTTCCCAGGTGCACTTCGAACACCGAAATCGGCTGATGCAGCGGGTCACTTTGCCGCCGCCGCTCCAGCCACTGCTGGTCACCCCAGGCGTAGGTACCGGGATCGGTCACCAGCGAGGCGGTGTGCGGCGGCAGCTCGGCGGCGAAACCGTAAGGATCGGACTTGTCGATAATCTCGCCGTCGCAGGTTCGGACCCGGAACTTGTACTTCTGGCCGGCTCCGACCTGCGGCACGAAAATCTCCCAGATGCCGCTGGGCACCAGCTTGCGCATCGGATGCATGCGCCCGTCCCAGCCGTTGAAGTCGCCCACCACGCTGATGCCGCGCGCGTTGGGCGCCCAGACCGAAAAATTGGTGCCCGAAACGCCGTCGATGGTGCGCAACTGAGCTCCCATCCGCTCGTAGACGCGGGTGTGCCGGCCCTCGCCAAACAAGTAGCGGTCGAAGTCGCTCCACAACGAACCAAACGAGTACGGATCATGCATGGTCACTAGATTGCCATTCTGGTCGGCGACCCGCAACTGGTAGCGTTCGCCGCGGGAAGAGGGCAGCGGGCAAATCGCCTCGTACAACCCCGCCGGGTGGATTCGCCGCATCGGACGCGACACATCGTGAGCCTGGTCCAGTACCCAGGCCTGCCGGGAATGCGGCAAGAAAGCGCGGACCGCCAGTACCTTGCGGCCATCTTGCTGGACTTCGTGCGGCCCGAGCACTTCGAACGGGTTCGGGTGGTTCCCGTCGATCAGGGCTCCCACGCTTTGCAACGATACGCTGGTTCGCACCTTGTTTTCCCTCCCAAGACTGTTGGTTGGCAGTCTGGTTTCCTGGTCCCTGCGGCGATTGTGGTGGGTGGCCGCGATTTCGTAAAGAGCCTTGAGGCGGGGCGCTGCCGCCCGCCGGAAGCGAAAGGCGGTCAAACGGAGCCGCCTGGCTCGCATGGTTACCCGCAAGTGGCCCAGCTTTCGGGCGAGCCGCTTGGCGGGGCCGCGATCAGTTGCTCCATGGCACGCTGAGCGCGCGACAGCCACTGAGTGACCCGCTCGCCCCGTTCGCCCCGCTCGCCGGCCGGCCGTTCGCCGGGCCCACACTCGCCGGCTGACCTGCGACGACGACCGCCAAAATGGGGCCGGGGGATTGCCGAGTGGGGATTTCCGCCCGCGGGGGCCGAGTGCGCGTCGTCAACTCGCCACAGGCGGCACTCCAGCCGGTGAAAGTCGAGCGCCCGATCCACTCGCCGCCACAGGTCGGCATTCTTCACCGGCGCCAACTCGCCAAAGCATTCCCAGCGCCACTGGTTGTCGCGCCACGGCGAGAGACCGAATCGCAGGCCGCGATGGACGTACCGGCTGGGTGTGACCAACGTCACCCGCGAGGGCTGGTCGAGTGCCTCCAGGCCGCGGACGACCGCCAGCAATTCCAGCCGCTCGCCGCTGACCGCGGCCTCGAAATCACCGGCCGACAGCCGCAAGTCGCCGTGCACCGACTCCAACTGAAAATGCCACCAGCCCCCATCCAGGTCAGGGCACCCGTCCAGGTCGGTGCCGGCCTCCGATGCGCATTCCCCAGTTGCCAACTCGGTGCCACCGTAGGGCTCCGAATCGGAGTCGCCAGCCAGGGAAGTTTGTCCGTTGGCCAGCGAGGGACCGACGGGGCGGGCTTGAGCGAACAACAGAAAATTGGGTTTCATGGTCCGGTCCGGGGATATTCGGCTCCCGCGTCGCTCGGACCCGATTGGTCCGGTGCGCCGCCGCCGCTAGAATCATCCGCACATCCGTGACCGTCCAAGTTCCGGCATCCAAGATTCCCACCGGGAAATTTTCCGGAACGCACTTGGTTTTACATATCGTCCAGGGCGACCTATATTCGCCAGTTTATTTATTCGGCCAACGAGTGCCTCGACATGAAGGGGAGCGGACGGCGATGAGCAGCCAGCGGATTCTGATGATCGTGGGCGACTTTGTGGAAGATTACGAAGTCATGGTGCCGTTTCAAATGCTGCAAATGGTCGGGCACGTCGTCCACGCCGTCTGTCCTCAGAAGCGCGCTGGAGACTATGTGGTGACGGCCATCCACGACTTTGAGGGCCACCAGACGTACAGCGAGAAGCCGGGACACCGCTTTACGTTGAATGCCACGTTTGACGACATCGAACCAGGTGATTACGCGGGCCTGGTGCTGCCTGGGGGCCGAGCGCCGGAGTACCTGCGGTTGAATGCCCGCGTGCTGGAGATCGTGCGGCATTTCGACCAGGCTGGCAAGCCGATCGCGGCCATCTGCCACGGCCCGCAGTTGCTGGCGGCGGCCGGCGTGCTGCGAGGTCGCGGTTGTGCGGCGTATCCGGCGGTCCAGGCGGAAGTGCAAGTGGCCGGCGGCCAGTATGTGCCGGCCGCCGAGCGGTTCGACAATGCACACGTCGACGGCAACCTGGTGACGGCACCCGCCTGGCCTGCTCATCCCGCCTGGATTCGCCGGTTTCTCGAGGTGCTCGGCACGCCCGTCGGCGTGTGAGACGAAATGAGCCGCGGAGGACGCTGAGGGGGCGCTGCGCGAACGGGATCTTCAGCGCGTCTGGCTTGGCGTCTCGTCAGGTCCTCCGCGGTTCGTCGGCCGGTGCGAGGATTCGTGGCGAAATCCCCGCCGCAGGCACTACGCGACGATCCGCAAACCGCGGGCGTGGACGCGCACGCCGTCCACGAATTCTTCGAAGATCCGCTGGTCCAGCGCCGAGGCGGAATCGGCTTCCGGATGGAACTGGGTGCCGATGGCGAACCAGTCTTCCATCCGGCTTTCAATCGCCTCGATCACACCGTCCGGGCAGCGGGCGGTGACGGCGAAGCCGGGTGCCACCTCGTCGATCGCCATGTGGTGCCGGCTGTTGACGCGGATTTCCCCATCTCCGAACACCCGTTCCATCAACGAGCCGGGCTCCACTTCCAGGCCATGCCGGTGTCCGGGGTCGTGCGGGTCCTTGTGCGGAATGGCCTCGGGCAGATCCTCGGCCAGGTGCAGAAACAGGTTGCCCCCCTGCGAGACGTTGAGCAACTGCATCCCGACGCCGATGCCGAAGACCGGCAGGCGGCGCTGAGCGATCAGGCGCATCAGCGTGCGGTCGAACGTCTCGCGGCGGCTGTCCAGTGGCCGCACCGAGGGGTGCAGCATGAAGCCATCGCGGCGGGGGTCCAGGTCGTGTCCGCCAATGAACACGAACCCTTGGAGTTGGTCGAGAACACAGTCCATGTCCTCCGGCTCCATCAGCGGCGGCACCACCACCGGAATCCCTCCGGCGGCCATGATGCTGTCATAGTATCCGGCCGCCAGGAACGAATACGCGGGCGTATCCTGGTGAGCGGAACGGAAGTCGGCGTTCAGTCCAATGAACGGCTTGCAAGACATCTGACACTCCCTTACAGATCTCGCTGGTCGGGCGGACGGCAATCCTTGCCGCACGCCTGGGTGGGGAAAACTCCGAGGCACCACCAGAGGTGGAACCGGAAGCAAGCTCAAGAACGGCTGACAGATTCGTCTCGCGCCCGCCGCGCGCAACGTCCGGACAGACCGGATGCGGCGGCAATGGAGTACGGGCAGGTGAGTCGAGCGCCTCTGCCCCCGTCGTGAAACCCGTCCTGGGTCCAACGCCGGAGCGATATCCCTATCGAATGGCCTCTTTACGCGGTTAGTAACGGTCGTGTCACTAAGCCTGGGATGTGCAAGTCGCGGGTGTTTATAGCGGTTTGTCTTGCTGTGACAACACCCACACATCATTTTGCGAGGAGTTCTCCGCGAAATACCACATCCTGTGCAAGCATTGAAGTGCTAGCACTCGCCGAGCAGCTCTCCGCGGGGGCCGCCGGGCGGCAATTCCGGCCTGGCGAGGCGCGGCGCGGGCACTTTACTCCCCGCCCGGCGGCGGCTAACCTGAATCCGGCGGTTGGCGGCGGTCCGCGCCGCTCAAACCCCATTCGCCCTTGACTCCCAATTCCGGTTACTGCCGCCGCCCATGCGCTATTTGAACGTCTGCCTGGAAGCGTTTGGTTACACGCTGCCCGACGAGGTCGTCACCAGCGACCAGATCGAACGCCGCCTGCAACCGCTGTACGATCGGCTTCGGCTGCCCCAGGGGCGTCTGGAACTGATTACGGGCATCCGGCAGCGGCGGTTCTGGGCCGCGGGCACGCTGCCCAGCGAGATGAGCGTCGCCAGTTGCCAGCGAGCGCTGCTGGCCGCCGAACTGGATCGGCGACACGTGGGAGCGTTGATCCACGCCAGCGTCTGCCGCGACCACCTGGAACCGGCAACCGCCTGCTCGGTGCACCACCAACTGGATCTGCCCGGCAACTGCCTGATCTACGATCTGTCCAACGCCTGCCTGGGTTTGCTGAATGGCATCATCCAGGTGGCCAACATGATCGAGTTGGGCCAGATTCGCGCGGGGCTGGTCGTGGGTACCGAAGGCAGTCGCCAACTGGTCGAAACGACGATCGACGCGCTCAATTCCGATCTGTCGTTGACTCGCCAGCAGATCAAGTCGGCCGTGGCCTCGCTGACGATCGGTTCGGCCAGTTGCGCCGTGCTGTTGACCGATCGCGAGCTGAGTCGCACGGGCAATCGGCTGCTGGGCGGCACCTGCCGGGCCGAAACTCGCCACCATCGGCTGTGCCACAGCGGGCGCGATGAAGCGGTGGCGGGAGGCATGCAGCCGCTGATGCAAACCGACTCGGAGCAACTGATGCGCGAAGGAATCGAGGTTGGTTCGCGCACGTTCGAGCGGTTTCTGGAGTCGGCGAACTGGCGGCGCGAACGGCTGGACCGGACGTTCTGCCACCAGGTCGGCTCGGTGCACCGCAAGTTGCTGCTGGATGCGCTGCGGTTGGACGCGCAGCGCGACTTCACGACCGTCGAGTGGCTGGGCAACACCGGCTCGGCCGCCCTGCCGGTCACCATGGCGATTGGTCTGCAACGGCAGCCGCCGGCCGCTCGCGAGAACGTGGCCCTGCTGGGCATCGGTTCCGGGATCAACTGCCTGATGCTGGCCGCCGAAATGCAGCACGTCCGCGTCCAGGGCTGCGATCCGCTGGCCGCCTGCGACGAGCGCCAATCGTCGCTGGCGGTGACGAACACGGGGGACTGGGTGGATGCGTCTGGGCTGGATTCGCCTGGGCTGGAGTCACCTGGGTTGAATTCGGCAGGGCTGAATTCGGCGGGCGCGGGCGGCGGACCACGGCGGACGCTGAGCGACGAAGGGCGGGCCTAGCTTTGCGAACCGGGCAGAGTCGGTGGCGGGGCATCCTTTTCCGGCTGTCGGCCGTGCTGCTGGGGCTGTCACCCTTCCTGCTGGCGGAACTGGTCTGTCGCGGCCTGGATTGGGGCCGCCCGCTGCCTGGGGATCGCGACCCGCTGGTCGGCTTCGCCGGAATCGAACCGCTGTTTGTCCTGAATGCCGAGAGCCAGCGGTACGAGATCCCGCCCCACCGTCTGGCGTATTTCAGCCCCGACTCGTTCGCGGCCCACAAGTCGCCGGACGAATATCGCGTCTTTTGCCTGGGTGGCTCCACCGTTCAGGGAAGGCCGTACGCCAAGGAGACCTCGTTCACCACCTGGCTGCGTTTGAGTCTGGAGGCGGCCGACCCGCGTCGCCAATGGACCGTGGTCAATTGCGGAGGAGTCTCCTACGCCAGCTACCGACTGGTCCCCATCCTGGAAGAAGTTCTGGGGCATCATCCCGATCTGATCGTGGTTTACACGGGGCACAATGAGTTTCTGGAGGAGCGCACGTATGGGCGATTGCGGCCAGTGCCGCGGCCCGTCAGCGTGGCGTTTCGCTGGCTGCTGCAATCCCGGCTGCTGTCGATCTGCGTGCGGGCCGGGTCCGCCGCGTTCAACTCGCCAGGCAGCCAGACCGACGGGGACCGGCCGTTGTTGCCCAGGGAGGTTGATGCCCTGCTGGACTACCAGGGCGGACTGGAAGCGTATCAGCGCGACGACGCCTGGCGGCACAGCGTGGTGGAGCATTACGAGTGGAACCTGCAACGGATCGCCCGACTCTGCGAGCAAGCCCGCGTGCCGCTGGTGCTGGTCGACCCGGTCAGCAATTTGAAGGACTGCCCGCCCTTCAAGACAGTTCCGCGGGCGAAACTGCCAGCCGGCGACCAGCGTCAGTTTGACCACCTGTGGCGGCGGGCGGTAAGTGCCGACGCGCCGCTGGAGGAGACGGTTTCCGCGCTGGAGCAGGCACTGCGAATTGACGACCGGCACGCCAGCGCCTGGTTCAAGCTGGGCAAGTGCCTGGAAGAACTGCAGCGGGACGAAGCGGCGTACTCGGCGCTGGTGCGAGCGAAAGACGAGGACGTGTGCCCGCTGCGGATGTTGGAAGCTCAGCATGATCGTCTGCGGAGCGTGGCCGCCGGCTGGAGCGTTCCGCTGGTCGAGGTCCGCCAGCGGTTTCGCGCGGAGAGTCCTCAGCGGCTTGTCGGCGACGAATGGATGGCGGACCACGTGCACCCGGCGATCCACGGCCACCAGTTGATCGCGTCGCTGCTACTGGACGAAATGGTCCGGTCCGGCCGGGTGCAGCCTGCCGGCCAGTGGCAAACCCGCCAGCAGGAACTGTACCGGCGGCATCTGGCCAGTTTGGACGAACCGTACTTCGCCCGCGGCCGCGAGCGTCTCGCAGGACTCCGCCGCTGGGCGGCCGGTCGTTCGAACAAGCTGCGGGACGAAACACCCCGAAAGTGATCGGACACCCCGGAAGTGGTCGGCCGGGGACCCTACCGCGACGAGTCCAGCGCCTGCTGCAGCCGGGCCTTGGGTTGCATGCCCACAAAGCGTTGCACGACTTCGCCGCCCTTGAAAATCATCAGCGTCGGGATGCTGCTGACCCCATACTTCTGAGCCGTCGCGCCCTGGTCATCCACGTTCAGCTTGCCGATCTTGATGGCGCCTTCATTCTCGGCGGCCAGTTCATCAATCATCGGGGCGATCTGGCGGCAGGGCCCGCACCAGGGGGCCCAGAAATCGACCAGCACCGGCTGCTCGGACTTGAGAACCTCGCTGTCGAAGTTGGCGTCCGTAAAGTCTTGCACATTACTCATCCGCGTCTCTCCCCAGTCTGGCTGCCATGGCTTACGATTGGTTTCGGGAAATTGTAACGGTGACGTGGCGAGTGTCAATTCGGCACAGGTTGGCTGTGGGATGTTCGAACTGTTTGGCCACACGGCGGACCTGGGCGTCCGCGTGACGGGCGCCAGCCGCGAGGAGCTGTTTGCCGAAGCGGCGCGCGGCCTGGCGACACTGCTGGTGGCGAACCTGGAAACCGTGCGTCCCGTCGAGACCAGGACGTTGCGAATTGCCGGCGAGCAGGACGATTACCTGTTGCTGGATTGGCTCCAGGAACTGCTGTATCTGTTCGAGACGGAACACTGGCTGTGCCGCGAGTCCCAGATCCGCTTCGCGCCGGGCGAAATGACGGCCGAGTGCCGCGGCGAACCGCTGGACGAGCAGCGTCACTGCCTGGGATACGAGGTCAAGGCGATCACGTATCATCAATTGGCTGTGCGTCAGGTCCGCGACCTCTGGAAGGCGGAGTTCATCGTGGATATCTGACGGCGGCGAGACTTACTCCAAGGCGCGCGAGTCCACTCGCGCCAGACCAATGGCCAAACAAACCTACGCGGGACCGCTGGAACAAGTCAGCCCGTACTGCTGGCGGATTCCCAAAAGCTACAAGCCGGGCATGCGCGTGGACGGCCTGATCTACGCCGACGAACGCCTGATCGCGCAAATTCGCCATGACCAGGCTCCCGAACAGGTGGCGAACGTCGCTTTTCTGCCAGGCATCCAATACGCCAGCCTGGCGATGCCCGACATTCACTGGGGCTACGGTTTCTGTATCGGCGGCGTCTGCGCGACGGATCCGGCCGAGGGCGGCGTGATCTCGCCGGGTGGAGTGGGCTACGACATCAACTGCGGGGTGCGCCTGATGCGCACCAACCTGTTTTTTCCTGAAGTCCAACCGGTCTTGCGGGAGCTGATGGACACCCTGTTCGCGCGGGTGCCGGCCGGAGTGGGCCGGGGCGGCAAGTACAAGTTTCAGCGGCAGGAAATTCGCCGCCTGCTGGCCGAGGGCGTGCCGTACCTGCTGGGCAGGCAGTTGGCCACGGCGGCCGACATCGAACATACCGAAGCCGGCGGACACCTGGCCGGTGCCGATCCGGACTGCGTCAGCGATCGGGCGCTGGAACGCGGCCTGGATCAATGCGGCACGTTGGGATCGGGCAATCACTTTCTGGAAGTCCAGGTGGTCGACGCCATCTTCGACCCCGTGGCCGCGGAGGTTATGGGGCTGCAGGAAGGCCAGGTTTGCGTGATGATCCACTCCGGTTCCCGAGGGCTGGGCTACCAGGTCTGCGACGACGCGCTGAAGCAGTTCCGCGGCGTGCCCGCCCGCTACGGCATTGCCCTGCCGGATCGCCAGTTGGCCTGCGCTCCGATCGACAGCCCCGAAGGGCGAAGTTACCTGGGGGCGATGTGCGCGGCCGCGAACTTCGCCTGGTGCAACCGCCAGTTGCTGATGACGCTGGCCCGCGAATCGTTCGAGACGGTGTTCGGGCGGAGCCGCGAGGAGCTGCGGTTGAGCCTGGTCTATGATGTGGCCCACAACATCGCCAAGCTGGAACAGCACGCCTTGGGCGGCCGGCCGCGTCGCCTGTGGGTCCACCGCAAGGGAGCCACCCGCGCGTTCCCTCCGCGACACCCCGAAGTTCCGTCGATGTACCAGGCGATCGGCCAGCCCGTGCTGATCCCCGGCGACATGGGCCGAGCCAGTTGGGTGCTGGTGGGGCGCCAGGGGAGCATGGAGCAGACGTTCGGCACGGCCTGCCACGGCGCGGGCCGGATGATGAGCCGCACGGCCGCCGTCCAACATGCTCAAGGCCGACGCATCGACCGCGAACTGGCCGCTCGGGGCGTGATCGCTCGAGCCCACAGTTGGCGCGGCCTGGCCGAGGAACAGCCGGACGCCTACAAGGACGTGAACCTGGTGGTCGACGTGGTCCATCAGGCCAACCTGGCGGCCAAGGTCGCCCGCATGCGACCGATTGGCGTCGTCAAGGGCTAAGGCCGAACAGGTCCCTGATCCACCTGGGCACCAGGCCTAATTGTCACAACCAAGACCCCGCGCTCCCGCGTGCCCGCCACCTAATGACTACTGACTACTGCCAAAATTATGCGTCGGCCGCAGGCATCGGCCGTCGTCGGCTACCGTCAGCAGCGCCGCCAGTTCGCCCTGGTCGTCCAGCCCGGCGATTTCGCCGGCGTTTAAGCCCTGGCGATTGGGGATCGACTGGCCTCGCCGGAGCTTTGCCAATTCATCCGGGCTCAAATCCAGTTGCGGCAGTTCGATCACCGCGCGCCGTGCCGGCAGCAGGTTCGTGAACACCGCTTCGCAGCTCAGCCGGTCCACGGCCAAGGCGTCTTCGCGGCGGAACGGACCGATCGCCGTTCGCACCAGGTCGCTCATCACGGCCTGCGAGCCGACGGCTCGCGCCACGTCGCGGCCCAGCGAACGAACGTACGTGCCGGCTCCGCAAACGACGTCCAGCGAGAACTCCGGATAGTCGTATTCGACCAGCTCCAGGCTGTGGATCTGTACCTCGCGCGCCGCCAGCTCCACCTGCTGGCCTTGGCGAGCCAACTCGTAGGCTCGCCGTCCGCCGACCTTCAGGGCGGAGTAGGCTGGCGGGACCTGCGGAATGCGGCCGACGAACCGGGGCAGCGCATCGGCCAGTTGTCCGCGGCTGGGCACCGGTGGGCTGTCGAGCAGCCGCACCGTGCCCTCGCAGTCCTCGGTGTCGCTTTCCCGGCCGAGCAGAAACGTGCCGCGATAGTGCTTGGCCATTCGCTGGACGTAGGGGATGAGTCGCGTGGCCTGGCCCACGCAGACAATCAGCACGCCGCGAGCCAGCGGGTCCAGTGTCCCGGCATGGCCCACTTTCAGCGGGCGGACCAGCGCCTGAACCCGATCGACCACGTCGCGGGATGTCAGGCCCGAGGGCTTATCGAGATTGAGCAAACCGAACATCGTCCTTCCGGCCGTTACTTCCCAAGTCCGGGATTCGCTATAACAACACGAAACGTCCCGCCACGCAGTTCAGGAAAGAGCTTCCCCATGAACCGATCGCGCAGCATCCAGGCCTTTGCGGAAGCCCGCCGAATGATGCCTGGCGGCGTCAACAGTCCAGCTCGAGCGTTTGGGGCGGTCGGCGGAGACCCGGTGTTCTTCCGCCGGGCCGAAGGCGCTTACCTGTTCGACCTGGATGGCAACCGGTACATCGACTATATCGGTTCGTGGGGGCCCATGATCCTGGGGCACTGTGACCCGCGAGTGGTACAGGCGGTGCAGGCGGCCGCCAGCCGCGGCACCAGCTTCGGAGCGCCCACCGAGGCCGAAACGGAACTGGCGGCCCTGATTGTAGAGGCGGTGCCGTCGGTGGAAAAGGTGCGCCTGGTCAACAGCGGCACCGAGGCGACGATGAGCGCCATTCGCCTGGCTCGCGGCTACACTGGCCGGGACGTGATCGTGAAGTTCGCCGGCAATTACCACGGCCACGTCGACAGCCTGCTGGTGGCGGCCGGCAGTTCCGCCGCCACACTGGCCGTGCCCGATTCGCCGGGCGTCACCGCCGGCACCAGCCGCGATACGCTGGTTCTGAAATACAATGATCTTTCGGCGGTCGAACGGGCATTTGCCGACTCGGGTTCGCGAATTGCCGGCGTGATTCTGGAACCAGTCGTCGGCAACATGGGGTGCGTGCTTCCGCTGCCAGGTTTCCTGGAAGGCTTGCGGGAACTGACCCAGCGGCATGGCGCGCTGCTGATCTTTGACGAGGTGATGACCGGGTTCCGCGTGGCATACGGGGGCGCCCAGTCCCGCTTCAACGTGCTTCCCGACCTGACCACGCTGGGCAAGATCGTGGGCGGCGGTCTGCCGCTGGGCGCTTACGGCGGCCGAGCGGAGATCATGGATCATGTGCTGCCGGCTGGCAAGGTGTTTCAAGCCGGGACGCTGAGCGGCAATCCAGTGGCCACCGCCGCCGGCATCGCCACCTTGCGCGCTCTTCGCGACGATCCGCCCTACGAGTATCTGGAACAGCTTGGACACCGGCTGGCTCAGGGACTGGACGCCGCCGCCAGCGCGGCCGGCATCCCGCACTCGATCGCCCGCGTTGGCAGCATGCTGACTCTGTTCTTCAATCCTCAAGCGGTGACCGATTGGGAAGTCGCCGATGGCTGCGACCGGCAGCGGTTCGCGGCTTACTTCCACGGGCTGCTGGCCCGCGGAGTGTACATGCCGTGCAGCCAGTTCGAAGCGTTGTTTTTCTCGGTGCGGCACACTCCGCAGGATATCGATCAAACGGTGGCGGCCGCGACGGAGGTTCTGCAAGCTTTGACCGAAGGCGGCGAAGTGCCGGAGCCGTAGGAGCGGGTCCACCGCACTCCTTCCTCATCTTCGAATCCCGCCGGGCAAGCCGGCGGGATTCGAGACATCGCCGCCCTGGGAGCATCATCTCCTAGCATTCAGGTCGGCCTTTTCCTCGGCCGCGCTGGGGCGAAAGTAGTTCGGCGTCAGCCGCCACAGGTCGTCGCGCCGCCCGGCCAGGAAGTCGCGGCGGGCCAGCCGACCGACGGCGGCCGCCCGAGGCAGCCACACGCTCGGATCGGCGACCAGGACCCGCTCCGGCAGGCTCTCCAGCACAGCCCGCAGGCCGCTGCCCGTGACCAGGTCGCCGGCTTGCAGATGCGCCAGCCACCGCTCTGCCGCGATCACCGCGGTGGGCGACAAACGGGCCAATTGATCGTCCGGCTCGCGGCGAAACGTGGCGTGAAACAGGTCGCCTCGCTGCGCGTCGAGAACGCCATGGACCGGCGCGGACGCTGATTCCGCCAGTTGCGGCTGGTCTCCATGAAGTGTCTGCCAGGCGAGCACCTCCAGGGTATCGACTCCCAGCACTTCCAGCCGGGCGGCGTAGGCCAGCGACTTGGCCACGGTCACGCCGGCTCGCAGCCCGGTAAAGGAACCGGGCCCCTGAGTGACGGCCACCAGGTCCAGCTCGGCCAGCGGCCACCCGGCCTGTGCCAACTGCTGGCCGATCGCGGGGACCAGCGTCTGGGCAATGCGAGGCTGGGCGGATAGCAGCACCTGCCCAACCAGACGCGAGTCTTCGAGCAGAGCGACGGAGCCCTCGGCCGATGATGTCTCGATTGCCAGAATCCGCACCTTTGGTTCACCCTCTTGCTTGGATTACGGGCCACGCCCCGCCAGACAACTACTACAACACCAACCTGACCCACCCAGGTGGGGAATGACTCTCCCAGTGGAGGGAAACCAGTCGCCTTGACCGCTGCGGCGCCTCAATTTAGACTCGCGGAGTGGACAATGCGGGTTGGACTTGCGGCAACTTATTCTAGTCATTCTCATCTGGCCAGTTACTTGCTGAGGGGTATTTCTTGTTCCCCGTGACTGGGACAGGCGTCTGGCGGTGAGCTATGCTTTCCGTGGATGCTAGCCGTTCTTCCGGTCGACGCGAGCTTTCAGCCTGATTGTTCGAAAGGTGCAGGGGCGTGAGGCGAGCCCTGATAAGCGACATTCACGGAAACCTCGAAGCGCTCCAGGCGGTGCTCGATGATATCCGCCGCAACGACGTCACCGACATCTTTTGTCTGGGCGACATTATCGGCTACGGACCGAATCCGGTGGAGTGCCTGGACGAGGTGATGCGGCGGTGCAGCCGGACGATTCTGGGCAACCACGACCAGGCGGCCCTGATCGATCCGGACGGGTTTAATCCGGTGGCTTTGCAAGCCGTGTACTGGACTCGCGATTGCCTGGAGTCGGGTCCCGGTGGCAGCGCGCTGATCAACCGCCGCTGGGATTTTCTGGGCGAGCTGCCCAAGAGCTACCTGGAGGGAGACTTCCTGTTCGTTCACGGTTCCCCGCGGGACGCGACGAACGAGTACGTGTTTCCCGAAGACGTCTATAATGCCCGCAAGATGGACGCCCTGTTCGATCGCGTGCCGCTCTACTGCTTCCAGGGGCACACGCACATTCCGGGCGTGTTCACGTTCAGCCGCGACTTTGTCTCGCCCGAAGAGTGCGGCTACGAATACCGGCTGACGGGCGAAAAAACGATGTTCAACGTCGGCTCGGTCGGGCAACCGCGGGACAATGACCCGCGCGCCTGCTACGTCATCCTGGACAAAGCGGCGGGTGTGGTGCATTACCGTCGCGTTGAGTATCCGTATGATCGGACGGCCGAAAAAATTTACGCGATTCCCAGCCTCGACAACATGCTGGGCGACCGGCTGCGCACCGGGCGGTAGGCCGCGCACCCGGCGGTAGACGGTTCCCGGCAAGGAACTCGATCCATTGAAACGGGCCATTCTGAGCGATATCCACGGGAATCTGGAGGCGTTGGAGGCCGTGCTGGCCGACATCGCCGACCAGGGCATTGAGCAGATTTACTGCCTGGGCGATATCATCGGATACGGCCCCGATCCGCTGCAATGCATTGACCGCGTCATGAACTTCGCCATGTGCATCCTGGGGAACCACGACCAGGGAGCCCTGTTTGATCCGGAGGGGTTCAGCAGCGGCGCGGAGAAGGCCCTGTTCTGGACCCGCCAGCAACTGGAGAATGGCGGCGAGAACCACGACGAGTGCCTGAGGCGTTTGAATTTTCTGGCTGAGTTGCCCCGGAATCACCGTGAAAACGGCCTGCTGTTCGTGCACGGTTCCGCCCGCAATCCGCTCAACGAGTACGTCTTCCCGGAAGATGTCTACAATGCCCGGAAACTGGAGCGGATTTTCAGCCTGATCGAGGGGCAGTGTTTCCAGGGGCATACACACGTTCCGGGCGTGTTCACCGTCGACGGGCGATTCTTGAGTCCCCAGGAGCTGGGCCAGGGCGGCTCGTTGCGCGATGGCCGGCTGATGATCAACGTCGGCAGCGTGGGACAGCCCAGGGACCATGATCCGCGGTCCTGCTACGTGATCCTGGAGGATGGCCGCTTCCGCTTTCGTCGCGTGGCGTATCCGTTCGAACGGACGATTGAGAAGATCTACGCCATCCCGGAACTGGACAATTTCCTGGGCGATCGCTTGCGCGACGGCCGCTGAATCGACCCCGGTCGTGATAGGCCTCGGGGCGTCCAGTCGGCGGTGGTTCCGTGCCGGGAATTCTTGGCCCATGCGGTTTTCTGCGGTTGCAAGATCGCCGGGCGGCGGGAGAATAAGGGACTGTCGGCAGCTCGCGCGGCAACCACGGGTTGCCCACTGTGCATCTTCCCCGCAAGGAGCGCGATCACCACCTTCGCGGGTCCCCGTTAGATTGGTAATGCCGTGGAAAAGCGCTTCGTCCTGTTCCTGCTTTCAACTTTTCTGGTGCTGTCGGTGTACGTCGGCGTCAAGCTGATGTTCACCCCGCAGGTGGCGGTCGAGGCGCCGCGAGACGGCGAGGGCGAAGAAACGGGCCAGGCTCCGCCGGCACCCGCTCAGGGGGAGGCCGAACAGGGGGCTGTTTCCGAGCAGGTCCCGGCGGGGGAGGTCGGCACGGAGCCTCCACAGCCATCGCCGGAAGCACCCGCGACGCCGTCCATCGGTGCCGCCGCGGGAACCGATCCGCCGGCGCTGTTGGGCGAACCGGTCCGAGTGATGCTGGGATCGATGGCCGCGCAGGACGGATACTTTGCCCTGGTCACGCTGAACGCCCGCGGCGCGGCGCTCGAGCGGTTTGAGTTGACCGGCCGCGATTCGGCAGGCCGGTTAAGGTACCGCAATCTGGAGCATCGGCACGGGTATCTGGGCCATTTGGCGCTGGAAGCCGAACCGTCGGCGGCTGGCTGCCGAGTGCGGGCGGTGGGGCCTGGCACGCCCGCGGCTCTGGCCAGCCAGCTCGACGGCCGCCAGCCGGCCGGGGTGCAGGTGGGGGACGTGATTGAGGGGATCAACGACGTGCCGGTGGCCACGCCGGGTGACGTCGAACGGCTGCTGAATGCCACTCGCCCACAGGACGTCTTTCGCCTGGCAATTGTGCGGGGCTCCGGCGCGAACGCTCAGCGACTGCAACTGGCCGCCACGCTGACCGAGCAGCCGCTGGAGATGATTCAGCCGGAGTTTGAACGGGCCGCTCCGCAGCAGCAGCATCCCGAATCGCTGCTGATGTCGGTGGCTGGAGTGGGTAGTCGGCTATGGCGCGACGCCGCCGAGGAACCGCCGATCCTGGCCCTGCTGCGGACCGCGAACTGGACGGGCGGTTATCGGCTGGCGGAGGAAAGTCCGGCCGAGCAATCCACGGCGGCGCCCAGCGACACGGAGCCCGCCGCGTCGGGGGAAGAGCCGCCAGCCACCGCGGACGAGACAACCCCGGCCGCTCCGCGCCGCGTCTGGACTGCCTTGCCACCGTCCGTGGTTTCGGATGCCGGCGGGCAGATGGTCGAGTTTCATCTGTTGTTGACTCACGACCAGTTGGCCGGGACGGGTCTGACGGGCGATTGGGAGTTTATCAAACGCTATCGCTTGCCGCCGGTGCCGGTGGAGGCTCGGGAGGATCCGGATTTTCCCGCCTATCACCTGGAGGTCGAGCTGGAGATTCACAACCGGAGCAGCGAGCCGCAGCAGCTCGCCTACCGTCTGGGAGGCCCGAACGGTCTGCCGCTGGAGGGCTGGTGGTATTCGAACAAGATCCACCCGCAGATGTTCAAGAGTGCGGGCGCTCGGGACGTGGTCTGGCGGCCTCATGGGTACCTCAACCAGCAACTGAAGGGCACTCCGCAGATTCAGCGGCAGGCGGTCAGCAGTCCCGAATCGCCCGCGACGCCGCTGTTGAGTGTGCAGGATCCGTCGCCGCTGGACTACATCGGCGTGGACGCTCAGTATTTCTCGTCGGTGCTGCTGCCCGACCGGCCGTTGGAACTTGGCTTGCCGCCGGCCGATCCCGCCGTGCTACGTTTCCAGAACGCGGTGGCCGTGGCGCTGGGCGACCCGGCCAGCAAGTCGAAAGGCGAGGTGCGCACGACGAACACATCGGTGGAGCTGACCGGGCAAGTTGAAACGATCGCGCCGGGCGAACCGCTCAAGCAGCGTTTCCTGCTGTTCGCCGGGCCGAAACGTCCCGGTCTGCTGGCGTTTTATGGCTTGGGCGACCTGATCGAGTACGGCTGGTTCGAGATGGTGGCCGTGCCGCTGTCGGCGATCCTGCACTTCTTCTATTACCTGGTGGGGAATTTCGGGCTGGCGATTGTCATGCTCACGATCCTGGTCCGCGGCTGCATGTTTCCGATCAGCCGCAAGGCGACCCGGAACGCTCAGAAGATGCAGGAACTGGCGCCCGAACTGAAGAAAATCGCCGACAAGTACAAGAACGACATGGACAAGCGCGGGCAGGCCCAGAAAGAGCTCTTCGCCCGGCACAAGTACAACCCGGCGGGCGGCTGCTTGTTGATGTTTCTGCAGTTGCCGGTGTTTATCGGTTTGTACCGGTGTTTGTCGGTCGATATCGAGCTGCGGCAGGCGCCGCTGATTCCCGGCCTGGACTGGGCGTCGAACCTGGCCGGGCCCGATCAGTTGCTGCGCTGGGACGGCACCTTGCCCGAAATGCTGGCGGGTTACACCGGCTGGCTGGGCCCCTACTTGAACATCCTGCCGATCATCACCATCGGCCTGTTCATGGCGCAGCAGAAGCTGTTCACGCCGCCGCCGACCGACGAGCAGTCGCGGATGCAGGCGCAGGTGATGAAGTTCATGATGGTCTTCATGGGCGTGCTGTTCTTCAAGGTGCCGGCCGGCTTGTGCCTGTACTTCATCGTCTCCAGCATGTGGGGCCTGGGCGAGCGTTTGCTGTTGCCCAAAGCGACGCCGGCAGCCGCGGGTGCGGCGGGTGGCGACAAGCCGCTGCTGTCGTTGGCTACCAGGTCGGAGCCGAACGGCGCGGAGCGGCGTGCCCAGGCACAGGCCCGCAAGCGGCAGCGGCAGCGGAAACGCTGACAGGCCACGAACCGGCGGCCCCGCGATGCTCTCGTCCTCGGAAGACACCATTGCCGCAATCGCGTCGCCTCCAGGAGGCGCGCTGCGCGGCATTGTGCGGCTCAGCGGCCCGGACGCCGTGGGCTGCCTGGAGCGGTGCTTTGAATCGGCAGTTGCCGAGCGGCCGTCGGAGTTGCGCACGGCCCGTGTGCTGCCCGGCCGGCTGCGGCTGGAGGCTCCCTTGGGCTGGTTGCCCTGCCAGGCCTACATCTGGCCGGGAACGCGCAGCTATACGCGGCAGCCGGTGGTTGAACTGCATACGCTCGGAGCGCCCGTGTTGCTGGACGCGGCCTTGGACGCCGTCTGTGCCGCCGGTGCGCGGCTGGCCCGGCCCGGCGAGTTTACGTTGCGGGCGTTCCTGGCCGGCCGCCTGGATCTGACGCAGGCCGAAGCCGTGCTGGGCGTGATCGACGCCCGGGACCAGCGGCAGTTGAACATCGCGCTGCGGCAACTGGCGGGCGGTCTGGCGAGCCGGCTGCACGACCTGCGCGACCGGCTGCTCGACCTGCTCGCGCAACTGGAAGCCGGGCTGGATTTCGTGGACGAGGACCTGGAGTTTATCACGGCCGAGCAGCTTCGGGACCAGCTTGCCGCGGCCGCCGGGCAAATCGCGGAGCTGCGGCGGCAGATGGTCGAGCGGGACGAGTTGCGAGGCCAGTGGCGGGTGGTCCTGCGCGGGCCGCCCAACGCGGGCAAGAGCAGTTTGTTGAACGCGCTGCTCGGACGACCCGCGGCGCTGGTTTCGCCCACCGCGGGAACCACGCGCGACTTCGTCGGCTCGGCCCTGCCGATCGAAGGGTTGCCCTGTCTGCTGGTCGACACGGCGGGCATCGAGCCTGGCGGAAGCGATCCGCTGCACTTGCAGGCCCAGGCGATGACCGAAGCTCAGCGGCAGGCGGCCGACCTGGAACTGTACTGCGTGGACGGCACGCAAGCGCTGGGCGCAGGCGGCGGGCAGGCGCTGTTGGATGCCGATGGGCAGGCGTTGTTGGATGGCGGCGACGCGGGCTGTCTGCTGGTGCGCACGAAGTCGGATCTGGTCCCGGCCGAGCGGCGATCGGACGAGGGGCTGTGGGTCAGCAGTTGGACGGGCGAGGGGCTGGACGGGTTGCGGCGAGCGATTGCCCAGCGGCTCGTGCGGCCAGGTCTGGCTGAAGTGGAAGTGGTCGGCACGACGGCCGCGCGGTGCCGCGAGAGCCTGCGGTTGGCCGGCGAGGCGGTGTGTCGGGCCGAGCGGTTGGCGGCCGAGGGACAAGGCGACGAGCTGTTGGCGGTGGAGGTTCGCCTGGCGCTCGACGAACTGGGGCAGGTGGTGGGAGCGGTCTACACGGACGACTTGCTGGACCGCATCTTCAGCCGTTTCTGCATCGGGAAGTGACCCGGCTGTTCGACCCGATACGGCGATGCCGGCTGGAGCCAGCTCCAAGCGGATATGCTATTCTCCAGCAAAGTCCTTCGCAGTGTTGGTCTTCGATTGACAGGACTTGGTCGATGCGCATCCGCTGTCCCGACTGTCGCAACGCCCTCGAAGTGTTGGCCGATTCGTCTTTCAAGGACGTCGAGTGCCCGTCGTGCGGCAGCAAGTTCAATCTGGTCGGCAGCGTCGCGGCGACACAGTCGTACACGCGCCGAACGAGAACGATCGGTTCTTTCGAGTTGATCGAGCAGTTGGGCGTCGGCACGTTCGGCAGTGTCTGGAAGGCCAAGGATACGCAGCTCGACCGATTCGTCGCCATTAAGACTCCTCGCAAGGAGCAACTGAACGGGCGCGAAGCCGAGTTGTTCCTCCGCGACGCCCGGGCGGCTGCGCAACTGAGGCACCCGAATATCGTGGCGGTTCACGAGGTGGGTCGGAGCGAGGGCACAATCTACATCTCGATGGATTACGTGGACGGCGCCGACCTGGCCGAATGGCTTCAGTCGCGGCCCCTGTCGCCACGTGACGCGGCCGCGCTGATGGTCAAGGTCGCCTCGGCCATTCAGCACGCGCACGAGCGAGGGATCATCCACCGCGATCTGAAGCCGGCCAACGTCATGATGGACCGGAAGGGCGAGCCGCACATCACGGACTTCGGACTGGCCAAACGCAACACGGGCGAAATCACCATGACGATTGATGGTGCCACGATAGGCACGCCCGCTTACATGTCACCGGAGCAGGCGGCGGGAAAGGCTCACCAGGCCGACGGCCGATCGGACATCTATTCGTTGGGTGTGATTCTGTACGAATTGTTGACCGGCACGCGTCCCTTCCGCGGGGATCAGCGCATGCTGATCGTCCAGATCCTGGAGGACTCGCCACCGCCACCGCGCCGCCTCAATAGCCGCGTTCCCCGCGACCTGGAGACTATCTGCCTGAAATGTCTTCGCAAGGAACCGGATCGGCGATACGCCACGGCTGGCGAATTGGCGGCCGACCTCGGCCGCTGGATGAACGACGAGCCGATCGTTGCCAGGCCGGTTCACTTGGTCGAGCGGGCCTGGATCTGGTGCCGGAAACGGCCTACCTTGTGCGGTCTGGCGGCCGGTCTGGCGGCGGTCGTGCTGCTGGGACTGGCCATGCTCGGACTCCAGTGGCGCATGCACCAGGAGGAATTGCTGGACGCCGAGCGCCGCCGAGTGGCGAACATGGTGACCGCGGTCGAACACGCTTCCGGAACCTCCGTACCGTACGCGATTCGCCCTCTGCACGACGCGAACCGCGAGATGGTGCTGGCGGAGCTGCAAGAGAGGTACCTTTCGAACAACTCCAATACGCGAGCCAGGCAACGGCGTCGAGTGGCGTATGCCTTGGCCAGCTTCGGCGACGTGCGCATGGATCTTGTCAGTGCGTCCGCCGGGGTACCGCCCAGCGAATCCGACAATCTGGTGACAGCGCTCCAAGCCGATCCCACGGCGTCTCGGGAATGGGTGAACCAGTATCGACGAGTCTCTCGCCAACAATCGAACCTCGAAGGGCTCGCTCGACTCGCGATCATCTCCCTGCACTTGGAAGATCCTGCGCCGGCGGCGGCGATGTGTCGCGCCGGTTCCGACCCGGTTCAACGCACCACGTTCATCCGGGAATCGTCCACGTGGCATGGCGATCTGGAGGCCTTGACCACGCAGGTGGCCCGAACCAACGACCCCGAATTGCTTGCCGCCTACTGCCTGGCACTCGCCCAGGCGCCACCGGAACGGCTGTCGCAGGGACCGCGCGCGGCCGTCGCTGTCTGCGAGCAGCGACTGGCCACCTGGTACCGGGACCACTCCCACGCGGGCGTTCATTCGGCGGCCGAGTACGCCCTGCGGCAGTGGCAACATCGGCTCGCCAACACCGGCCAGTACATCGGCTCCAGGGGTTGGAGCGACGACTGGCTCAGCATCGAAATTCCCCAACTGGATTCTGACCATGGCGAACCAGGCCAGCGGCAATGGTACATCAATCGCCTGGGAATGACGATGCTCGAACTTCCACCTGGCACCTTCGTGTTGCCCGGCACCATACGGGAAGCGAACCTCGGGCAAGAGCAGCTCGTGCGGCAGATGACGATTCCCAGCGGGACTTTTCTGAGCGACCGCGAGATCACACTGGAGCTCTTCCAGCGCTACGTCGGCGACCCGGCCGTGCCCGAACGGGAGCGGCCAAGTGAGTGGCCCGAACCGCTGGCAACGCCGGGCAACAGTCCTGAGCACCCAGCGCAGGCTGTCAGTTGGGTCGATGCGATCATGTTCTGCAATTGGTTAAGCCGACAACACCAATTGCCGGCTTGCTATGTTCACCCCGATGACGGTGAAACCGGCAACCATGACGTGAGAATCCCGGCGGCCGATGGATGGTACTTTATCCCGGACGCCGGCGGCTATCGCCTTCCCAGCGAAGCGGAATGGGAGTACGCATGTCGCGCCGGGGCCTTGACTCGGTTTTGCTTCGGTGACGACCAGGACCAACTGCCCGATCATGCTGTTTTCCTCAGCGACCACGCGATGCCCTGTGGCGGCAGGCTGCCAAACGCCTGGGGTTTCTTCGACATGCACGGCAACGTCGAGGAATGGTGCCACGACGTTGGCCGGGGAGTTCCACCCGTCGTCCGCGGCGGTGCATGGCAGAGTCCCTCGTCGGGGTGTACGGCACTCGCCTCGCACGCACCGGACATCCACGAGAGAATCGCAGGACGCGGCTTTCGGGTCGCCCGGACAGTCGCTGGGCGCTGAAGGAGCAGACAGAGAGGCCAGACTCTGGCGTCCGACCTCTCTTGCGATTGCGGCCCAATCCGACAAGCGAACCCGCCTTTCGACCTCGACCTGGCGTTCGAGCTGGCATACTCCTGGGGAAAGCCGCCAGCGGTACCACGTGGTGCGGATTGTTCCGCGTGGGGAAGGATGTTGTCCAAGTCACTCTTGAAGGCCGTTGCCGTGACCACGATTCCCAGGTTGTCTCTTCATTCGCTCGCTCTGCTCATGGCGCTGCTGGGGCTGCCTGCCGTGGCCGCGGATATCAGATCGCCACGATCGGGTTCGGCGGCTGGGCGACGGCCAGGTGAACGTTTCGCGGATCGCCAGCACCATCGCGCTGCTCTCGGTGGCGGAGTCGCTGTTCGGTGCCGCAGTCAACGACGTCGCGGACCAGTTCCTGGACGTTGCGGC
>JAGFJK010000170.1 GCA_024102795.1 Pirellulaceae bacterium | reverse complement strand
GGCCGGAGCGCGCGGGGAAGGCCAGGCGGGAACCTTGCCGCGGCGGCTGGCCGAACCACTGCTTGAGGCGGCACGGTCGCAATACGACAATGCCTGGGAACTGCGGCGGGTACTGACCGAGCGTTCGCTCGAGGTGCTGGGCCCGCCAGCCTATCATCCGTTGCCGATGCCGGGCTGGTTGTTGCCCCCGCCCGGTTGATCGGCCGACCTGACCTGTCGCGTCTGGTCCGCGCAACGTCTGTTCACTTCATTCGAAAGGATCTCCCACATGGGTTACGGAAGGTACAGCCACGACGCGCACGTGGCGCTGACCACGGGGCGCGGCGGGGCGGCCGCCGACGAGTTGTTCCAGCAGCGGGGTTGCCACGAACTGATGGATCCCTACGGCGTGCAGATGCGCGAGAGCCGCGACAGCGAGGATCATCCGGAGTCGTTGGGGATCGTGTTCGCGCTGGACGTCAGCGGCTCGATGGGCGAGATCCCGGAGAAACTGGCCACTCGCACCCTGCCCGACTTCATGCAGGCGATGCTGGACGCGGGCATCGAGCATCCGCAGGTGCTGTTCATGGGCATCGGCAACGCGGCGGGAGACGCGGCACCGCTGCAGATCGGGCAGTTCGAATCGACCGAGAAGCTGATGGATCAGTGGCTGACCTGGCTGTTCCTGGAAGGCGGCGGAGGCGGCGGCAACGAAAGCTACGAGCTGGCGATGTACTTCGCCGCCAGGCACACGGAGATGGACTGCCTGCGGAAACGGCACCGCCGCGGTTACCTGTTCATTACGGGCGACGAGCCGCCGAACCCGGTTGTCTCGCGGTCCCAGGTGCAGCGGCTGATCGGCGACGAACTGAACAACGACATTCCGATCGGCGACATCATCGAGGAGACGCAGCGGAGCTTTGAACTGTTCTATTTGATTCCCGATCCCGAACGCGGCCAGCAGGTAGGACGCGACTGGCGCGATCTGCTGGGCGAGCGGGTGATTGTGCTGGAGTCGCCCGACGATACCAGTTACGCGGCGGCGGGGCTGGTGTCGTTGCTGGAGGAAGCCGTGCCGTCGCTGGAGGCGCTGGTGGCACGGCTCCGCACGGCCGGGGTGACGGACCAGCAGGCGGCCCGCGTGGGCAAGGCACTAACCGGCTTCGCGGCCGCGCTGGGCCGCGACGGCACGCCGCCGCCAGCGCTCTCTCCGACCGATCCGCCGGATGAAGACGGGACCAGCGGCTACGAGCGATGAGCGGCACGGGCCGCGAAGCCTGGATCGTGTTCGATCTGGGCTTCGGCGACGGCGGCAAAGGCGCGACGGTGGACTTTCTGGCCCGCGAGTGCGGCGCGGACCTGGTGGTGCGCTACCATGGTGGCGCTCAAGCCGGGCATAACGTGGTTACCGCCGACGGGCGGCACCATACTTTCTCGCAGTTCGGCGCGGGCACCTTCGTGCCGGGAACCCGCACCCTGCTGGGGCCCGACTTCGTGTTGCATCCGGGCGCCATGCTGCTCGAAGCCCGCCGGCTGCGGGAATTGGGCGTGAGCGACGCGCTGGACCGGACCAGCCTGGACGAACGGGCGCTGGTCATCACTCCGTTCCAGCAGGCAGCCGGGCGGTTGAGGGAACTGCGGCGGCACGAGCGGCCGCACGGCACGTGCGGCGTGGGGTTGGGCGAGACCATGCGCGACGCGCTGGCCGGCCAGCCCGATCTGGTGCGAGCTCGCGACCTGGCGGATGCCGATCGTTTGCGGGACAAGCTGTGTTTGCAGCGCGCGCGTCACCTGGCGAGCTGCGAACGGACTCCACTGAGCAGGTCGGGCGGCGAGTTGCCGGGCAGCGGGCGGCGAGCGGCCGCGGAGCTGGAACTGCTGCGCGATTTGGGCGCGGTCGAGCGAACGTTGGACGTGTTCCTGAGTGTCGCTCGTCAACTGGAGATTCACGAGCCGCGCCGGACGCGAGTCTATCTTGAGTCGGCTGGCCGCCTGATCTTTGAAGGCGCTCAAGGCGTGCTGCTGGACCAGGACCTCGGGTTCCATCCGCACACGACCTGGAGCGATTGCACGCCGCGCGGCGCCCTGCGTTTGCTGGAGGGCCTGCCGGCGCGAATCGTTCGTCTGGGAGTGCTGCGGTCGTACATGGTGCGGCACGGTCCGGGTCCATTCCCCACGCACGATCCGCAGTGGGACGAGATATACACGGAACCTTACAACGACGACCACGGCTGGCAAGGCGCGTTCCGTCGTGGGCCGCTGGACTGTGTGCTGCTGCGGTATGCACTGCGGGCGAGCGGCGGAGCGGACGGCCTGGTGCTGAACTGCCTGGACCAGGTTGGTCCGCAAGCGGCGATCTGCGAGAGGTATGAGACGCCGGCTGGAGCGATCGAGCAACTTGAATTACCAGCATCTGGCGACCTGCAAGCCCTGGAACGACTCGGCCAGTTGCTTTCGGTCGCGACGCCCGCGATCCGCCGCGTTCCCAGTGGGGAGCTGATCGAACTGCTGGAGCGCCGGCTGGAGGTGCCTGTCCGTCTGACCTCCACCGGTCCCACCGCCGCCGATCGGCGTTGGCGTTTGCCGCTTAGGAGTTCATGAATCCGCAGTCCGGGTGCCGCGAGTGCGAGCGCCGCCGCGCGCTCATACGCAGCTTTGCGCGCACACGCTCCGAAGTCCATGGTCCGCGTCCTTGATGCGACCCCTCTACGCAGTTTGGCAGGCATGGTACCAGCTCGCTGGGGAATGAAACACGGACCGCCAGCCACTTGCATCCGCCAGATTGGTTTGGCGCGACGCACGCGCGGAGCCAGTTGCCAACGGAAAAGGGGCGGCGTCGATTGAGGAATTTTCCGGAACGGCGATGCTTGCCAGCGAATCTGGCGCTGCTAGGATATGGCCCGATCTATTCTGCAACCTCTGGCAGTTCACTTCCATGCAAGCTCCCCAACGTCGCGCCCGGCGTTTGCGCCGGCCTCGGTCCGTCACGCGCCGCTCACGGTTGGAATCCCTGGAAAAGAGGCTCTTGATGGCGGTCGACTGGCGAAACCCGGTCGACGCCCTGGATGTCAACTCGGATGGCATCCTGGCCCCGGTCGACGCCTTGGTGGTCATCAACGACCTCAATGCGCGCGGGGCGCGCATGCTGCCGAACGTCAAGGATGAAGCCAGCGCCTACTACGACACTTCCGGCGACCAGTTGATTGCGCCCAATGACGTGCTGCGGGTGGTCAATCACCTGAACGCCGCCGGCGCTGGCGTGCGGCGGGTCGAAGACCGTGGCGGCCTGGCGTCCGAATCGTTTGTCACCGTGACGCTGGGCCAGCTTGCGGGACAGCGCAGGTACCGCCTGGAGATCACGCCCCAGTTCAATACGGCGGATAACGGGGCCCTGGAGGATACGTTTTCAGTTTATCTGGTGGATCCCGACCAGACAGACCAGACGCTGCTGGACCGGGGCGTGGCGGGAACGTCCCTGTTTGCGCTGTCGGGAACTCGCGCAGACTATCTGCCTGGCCTCGCTCGTTGGGACGGGCAGTTTCTGGAACTGGACCTGTCGCGCGTCAGCGGGTACGACACGGGCCAGTTGAAGTTCCAGATGCTGCAGCACGATAACGACTTGGGTAGCCGCGTCACATTCAGGCTGCTGAGCAACGACGTGATTGCCGCCGAGGAGCAGACGCCGGTCTTCCCGGCTGGCGTCGAGGTAGCCGCCACCACCAGCGGCATCAACCCTGCCGCGCTGACGGAACACCCGGACATTTTGGTCCGCGCCGAGAACGTCCGTTATCTGGCCGAGTCGGGGCGCTATCGCGCCGAGTTCAGGCTGGATAACCAGGGGCTCCCGGCGGGAGCCAACGTGATCGTTGCCATTCCCGGCCTGCCGGCGACGGTGACGCTGTTGAATCCTTCAGGGGAAGTCTCGCCTGGGGTTCCGTTTGTCAGTTTCCGGCCCGTGCTGGGCAGCGGCGGGCTGGCGGCCGGGGCCGTTTCGAGCCCGCTGCTGGTGGAGTTCGCGGTTGCCGGCAACGCGCCGTTTCGGCTGGCTCCCCAGGTCCTGGCAGGCCCCAATCACGCGCCGACCTTGCAGGCTGTTCCGCCGCTGGTGGTAACCGCCGGTGGAAGGCTTGAGATGCCCCTGGTCGCGGCGGACGAAGATGGTGATGCCTTGCTGTTTTCCTTGGTGGCCCCGACCAGGCTGCCCAAAGGGATGATTACCAGCAGCGGCCAGCTCGTATTTCAACCGTTGGCCGGTGACGTCGGAACATACTCGTTCCAGGTCATTGTCAACGATGGCGTGCTGAGTGCTCAGCGTTCGGTGGAACTTACCGTCAATCCCGACCCCTTGACCACGACCCGCGTTTCCGGCTTGGTCTTGGAGACGACCGGCCAGCCGCTGGCGAACATCCTGGTCGAAATCGGGGCCGTGCAGACGCTGACCGCCGCCGACGGTTCCTTTACGCTCGACCTGGGCTGGGGCGTGCCGCCCAGCGACACGCTGAAGATTCGCGGCGAATTGTTTCCCGGACCAGACGCCTATCCGTTCATTGCCGAAAAGCTCCCCTTCCTGTTTGGGCGCGAGCTGGAGTTGGGGGTCAACAACGTCTTGGGTCGGCCAATCTACCTGCCGGTTCTGGACATGACCAACGCAGTGACGATCGACCCGGCCCTCGACACGGTAGTCACCACGCCGGCGATTGAGGGAGCGGAAGTGTTTGTCGCCGCCGGCACGTTGATGAACCAGCAGGGAACATTATTCAGCGGTGAGTTGAGCATCACCGAAGTACCCGTCGACCTCACGCCGGCCGCCCTGCCCGCCAATCTGATTCCCGACATGGTGGTCACCATCCAGCCGGGCGAGATGGTGTTTGCGTCGCCGGCTCCCCTGGCGCTTCCCAATCGCTCCGGCTATCTTCCCGGCACGCGGCTGGACCTCTGGTCAATCAACCCGGTAACCGGAGAATTTGACGATGTGGGGGACGCCCAGGTCAGCGCCGACGGGACCGTGATCCAGACCATCTCGGGCGGTGTCCGCAACAGTAGTTGGCACTTTGTCGCTCCACCGCCTCCCACGCCCGACGATCCCGACGACGATCCGCGCAATCCCGATGACGACTGCGACGAGTGTGGCGGCGGAGGAGGTGGTGGTGGTGGCGGAGGAGGAGGTGGTGGCGGCGGAGGAGGAGGAGGTGGTGGTGGCGGAGGCGGTGGTGGCGGCTACGGTGGCCAAGGTGGCTGGGGAGACGTGGGCCTCGATTGGATAGAGCTCATCCCCTACTTTGAACCGATTTCGGAGCCTCTGTTTATCCCGGGGTCGTTTGTGGAGCCGCCACCGATTCCACCTCTGATTCCCATCTATCCGCCTCCGAACCGGCTGCCTCAGGATACGCCAGTCGAAATCGATGACCATTCAGGCAGTGTGCAAGCGCTTAAAACGACGGCCGGCTATTCGGTAAACGGTGGCGTCCGCGGCACTTCGCTGGTCTACGACTCGATGCGTGGTGACGGCAGCCCGATCGTGCATTTGGGTTACAGCAACACGGTTCCCGATTCCAACACATTGCTGACCGCCAAGGTGACCGTCAGTTCCGGCAGCTTCAGCTACGAGATCCCTGGCGCGCCGGCTGGAACCATGGGACTCAGCGGCGGACAGCATTTCTGGCGATTGCCCGAGGACGGCGGCGCCGCGCAAGCCGCCCTGCAGCTTGATTTGCGGTCCCTGCCCAGCGGCAAGTACGACTACAACCTGGAGACGGGACTGCTGCGGATCTCGGACGACCGACTGGTCGGTGCGACATCGGTCCAGTCCAGCCACTTGCTGCATGTGAACCTGAGGCAAAGTCCCTTCGGCGCCGGGTGGAGTCTGGCGGGCTGGCAGAACCTGGTGGAGAACGCGGACGGATCGGTTCTGCTGATCGACGGCAATGGCCGCGAGTCGCTGTTCCGTGCCCCGGATGCTGGAGGAACGGTCTACCAATCTCCTCCAGGCGATTTCTCGCGGCTGGAGAAGGTGGCGGGCGTTTTCCGCCGCACGACTCGCGACCAGATGGTGTTCACGTTCAACGGCGATCACCAACTGGCGACGGTCGTCGACCGCAACTCCAACCAGACCACTTACAGCTATGACGCCGGCGGACGGCTGGAAAGAATCACCGATCCCGCGGGATTGCAGACGACGTTCACCTACAGCGGCGACCGCGTGTCGAGCTTTACCGAGCCGGGCAACCAGACCACGGAACTGATCTATGATGCCGCGGGAAACCTGATCGAGGCCCGCGATCCGGATGGAGTTTCGCAGACCTATCGTTACGACACGAACCATCACCTGATCGCCAAGACGGACCGCCGCGGCAACACCGAGCAGTTGACCTACGATTTTGCGGGCCGGATAACGCAACGCACCTACGCTGACGGCACGGTACGCAGGTTCAGCGCGCCGCAGCAGGCCGGGCTGATGCCGCGCGAGGCAACGCTCAATCCGCTTGCCGCTCCGCGAGCCCAGGCCCTGGGCCCCGCGCGTGCGACCATCGCCGACGCCTTGGGCAATGTGACGACGTTTCTGCTGGACCGTGCGGGGCAAGTGATTTCAGGACGCGACGGTGAATCGACTCTGTCGAGTTACGATCGCAACAGCCAGAACCAGGTCACACGGGCAATCGATCCGCGCGGTCACCTGACGTTCTACACGTACGACGCCGACGGCAATGTGGTCAACGTGCGCGACGAGATCTCGGGGACCAGTGTCCTGGGAACGATTGCGATCGCCGGCGAAGTTGACGAATTCGCGTTTCTGGGCCGGCCCGGCGAGCGGATTTTCTACGACGCGTTCTCAGACCCTCCGGGCGACATTCGCATGTCGCTGCTGTCACCAAGTGGAGTGGTGTTGAACAACTTTTCGAATGCGGGCACGGATCGGGGACCCTTCCAGCTCAGCGAACTCGGCCAGTACACATTGCGTCTGGAGGGCAACACCGGTTCGACCGGGGACTACAATTTTCGCGCCTACCTGGCTCCCACTACCGAAATCTCGCTGCCGCTCGATACCGAGGTGAGCGGCGCGATCGGCGTGCCGGGCGAGCGGATGGTGTATCGATTCCCGGCCGGAGCCGGAGACATGGTGTTCTACGACGCGTTGGCCACCACGGGAGGTGACCTGCGAATGACATTCATCGGTCCGTCGGGGGAATACCTGGTCAACTTCGTCAGTTCGAGCGCGGGCCGCGGGCCGTTCGTGCTGGACGAGGCGGGCACCTACACCGTGATCCTGGAAGGCAACGGCGATGCCACGGGCACGTTCCGATTCCGCATGGTGACGCCGACGGAAACCATTCTGCCCCAGCCTCTGGATACTCTGATTTCGGGTACGATTGCCGAACCGGGTGAACGCGACATTTACCGTTTCCATGGGGCGGTGGGAGACGCAATCTTCGTCGATGCCCTGTCGAGTTCAGGCGGCGACCTGCGATACACGCTGGTCTCGCCGAGCGGCGCGTACCTGGTCAATTTCTTGGCCTTCAGCAGTGACCGCGGACCGTTCTATTTGACCGAAACAGGAGACTATCAACTGATCGTCGTTGGCAATGGCGACGGCACGGGCTCCTACGACTTGCGATTTGTCACGCCGGCCACCACGACCCAGGCACTCGTCTACGACGCACCGATCAGTGGCTCGATCGATGAACCTGGCGAGCGTGACATTTACACGTTCCAGGGTGCGATCGGCGAGCGTCTGTTTCTGGACAGTCTGGGAGGGTCCGGCGGGGATGTGCGCTACAGCCTGGTCGGGCCCACGGGCGAGTACCTGATCAACTTCACATTTCGCGATAACGACCAGGGACCCTTGACGCTCGATCAGGACGGCCAGTACCAGTTCATCGTGGTCGGCAATGGCGACGACACGGGCCAGTACAACTTTCGGCTGGTGGATGCCACCGTCACGACTTCACCCTTGACGCTCAATGCGACGGTGACGGGCAGCATCGACAAGCCCGGGGATCTGGACATTTACACCTTCACCGGCGCGGTGGGCGACCGGATCTTTCTGGACAATCGCGGTGGCACATCGCCGGACATCCGCACCGCGCTGATTGGCCCTACCGGCGAATACCTGGTCAACTTCCTGTACTACCAGAGCGATGCCGGGCCGCTGGTCCTGGACGAAGCGGGCGAGTACCAGTTGCTCGTCTTCGGCAACGGCCAGCCGACCGGAACCTACTCGTTCCAGCTCGGCACGGCGCCGGTCAGCACGGCGGCATTGAGCTTGAACGCGGTCACCAATGGCAGCATCGATGTGCCTGGCGAGCGCGACAGCTACACCTTCTTCGGCACGCTGGGTCAGCAGATCTACGTGGACGGGCTGGCGCGGTCGGCCGATATCCGGTTCGACCTGGTCAGTCCGCTCGGCGCGTATCCCGTCAATTTCGCGCTCTTGGATGCCGATCGAGGAGTGTTCACGCTCACCGAAACCGGATTGTATCAATTGCACGTCTACGGCAACGGCCAAACGACCGGCAGCTATGCCTTCCAGGTGCTCGACGCGGCCGCCCAGACAATCACACTCGGAGCGGGCAGCAGTGCCAGCCTGAGCGTCAACGGCGCCGCGATGTATCGGTTGCCTGCCAGTGCCGGTCAGCGGCTGCAGTTCGACAGCCAGTCCTCGCTGGCCGGACGCTGGTATCTGATCAGCGAAGGGGGGTACGTCCTCAGCGACGTGACGCTGGGCACCGACTTCACGGCGGCGATTCCCGATGACGGCAACTACGTGCTGCTGCTGACGGCCGCGGCGGCTGGCAGCTTCGATTTTACCGTCAGCGACATCTCGGACGCGCCCGTCGCTCCCAGCGGACTGGGCGCTGCGCACAGCGGCACGATCGCAGCCGGTCAGAGCCATACGTACAACTACGACATCAACGCCGGGACGCTACTCAACTTCCAGGCCACGGGTCCCGGCGCACTGCGGGCCACGTTGACCGCTCCCGGCGGGCAAACGGTCTTTCTTTCCGATGACATGCAGGATCGGATGGCGGTCGCGCCCCGATCGGGCGAGTACACCTTGACGATTGCCGGCGATACGGCCTCCAGCACCGGCAGCTATACGGCCCTGCTGCTCGACCCGCACACCACCGGCACGCCGGTGAACCTGGAGGCGGGCACGATTGCTGGCGGCATTTCGGCGGCGGGCGAGGCCGATTTCTATACCTTTGGCGGTTCGACCGGCGACATCCTGACCTTCGATTCGATTTCCAATACCGATCTGCGCCTGCACCTGGTCGCGCCCTCCGGGCAACTTGCCCTCAATGCGGCCGACATGCGTTTCGACGGCAACGCCTTCCAGTTGCGAGAAACGGGGCAGTATCACATCGTGGTCTTCGGCAGTGGGAATGCCACGGGCAACTACAACTTCCGCCTGGTTCCGTCGACGGTGACCGTCACCGCCGCGGCGCTGGATAGCCCGATCAGCGGCGAGATCGCGGTACTCGGCGAGAGCGACGTTTACACATTCAACGGCACGGCGGGGCAACGCGTGATTTTCGACGCAATAAGCGTGCCGCAGACACTGCGTTATCATCTGATCAGTCCCACGGGCGACTACGTCATCAACAACGGCGATCTGCGGTTCGACAGCGATGGCTTTCAATTGGAGGAATCGGGAATCTATCAACTGTCGATCTTCCCGCCCGCGGGCGGCACCGGCCCGTACAGCGTCCGGATCGGCACCGCGAACGTCAGCACGGCGCCGCTGATGTACGATCAGACGGTCTCCAGTTCGCTGGTCAATCCGGGCGATGTGGACATTTACCCGTTCGAAGGACTGGCGGGTGAACGCGTGATGTTCAATGCCGCGTCGGCGACTCATGGTCTGCGCTACCACTGGCTGAGCCCCCAGGGGGCATATGTTGTCATTAACGGCGACCTGCGGTTCGATTCATCGCCGGTGCAGTTGGAAGAAAGCGGCACCTACCAGTTGATCGTGTACGGCTCGACCACCAGCACGGGCAGCTACCAGTTCCAGATGAATCGGGCATCCATTCAAGTCTTCGAATCCGCGCTGGATGACTCCCTGTCCGGCAATATATCGACGCCCGGCGAGGTGGACGTATTCCGCTTCAGCGCCTCGGCCGGCCAACGGGTGATCTTCGACAATGCGGCCGTGGTCACTGGAGTGCGGTATCACCTGATCGACCCCCGCGGCAACTACGTCGTGACCAACGGCGACGCCCGCTTTGATACGGATGCGTTCTTCCTGGAAGAAACGGGCACCTACCAGATGGTGGTCTTTGGTTCGGGCGACGTCACCGGCAATTACGACGTGGCCCTGCGGTCCACCATGGTCAACCGCGCCGCCACGCTCCTCGACGCTCAAATCAGCGGGGCGATTTCCCAGGCCGGGGAAGTCGATATTTACTCGCTTCCCGTGACCGTCGGACAGCGGCTGGTGGTGGATAGCGCCTTCAGCGGCGGTGATGGCGTGCGCTACCATCTGATCAGCCCCACGGGCGACCTGTTGATCAACAACGGCGACGCGCGCTTTGACTCCGGTGCCTTTGTGGCGGAAGAGAGCGGGGTTTACCAACTGGTCGTCTTCGACACCACTTCGGGCCTGGGAACCTATGATCTTTCGCTCCGTTCGGCGGCCGTCACTCGCGCCAACCTGACGCTCAGCCTGCCGGTATCCAACGCCATTTCCAGCCCCGGGGAAGTCGACATCCACACGTTCTCCGCCTCAGCCGGCCAGCAGATCCAGGTCGATGCCGGACGAGCGGGGGCGACGGAGCTCCAGTACCATCTGATATCTCCCACCGGTCGCTACATCATTACCGCTGGAAACCCGAATGGCGATTCGGCGCTGATCAGGCTGTCCGAGAGCGGTACGTATCAATTAGTCGTATATGGGTTTCAGGCGGGCACGGGGAATTACGTCCTGACGGTCGTGGATGTGACCAATCCCACCTTCCTGCCCGCCGAGACGCAGATCGTCGCACCGCTCAACCCGGGCCGTTCGACTCGGGCCTACGGTTTCGCCGGCACAGCCGGCCAGCACATGTACTTCGACGGGCTGGTGTCGGCCGCGGGAACCTGGCAACTGCTGGGTCCGAACAACCAGGCGCTGGCCAGCCAGAACCTGGGAACTGACTTTGAACTTGACCTGCCCACCAGCGGTACGTACACGCTCCTGCTTTCCGGCGCGAGTGACACGCCGATCGACTACCGCTTCCGCACGGTAGTCACTCAGCGGACGGCGCAGCCAATTTCGTTCGGCGCCTCGATCAACGGAACCGTTGACCGACTGGGCGAAGCCGACGTCCATACTTTTTCGGGCAGCGCGGGAACTCGGATCTGGTTCGATAGCCTGCCCGGCACGCAGGCCGGACTGACGGTGCGGATCGTGAGCCCCAGCGGCGTGACGCTCTTGAACGAAAACGCCGCGACAAACTGGTTCGTGGCTTTGCCGGAAGGCGGCATGTACCGGCTGGAACTCGACGGAAACGGGGCGACGACCGCCGGTTATGAATTCCGTTTGCTCAACCTGGAGACCTCCCCGGCAGTGACTCCAGGCGCGACGCCTAGCGGAACCATTTCTCCGGGCCAGGCCACAGTTGCGTTCCGAGTGGACGGCGCAGCGGGGCAGCGCCTTCGAGTGGACGATCTGGGGACCACTCCCGCCAGCGGAACGTGGCGCCTGGTTGCCCCTGGCGGACGGCTGCTCAACCAGTCGCAACTGGCGAGCGATTTCGAACTCACGTTGCCGGCGAATGGTTCGTACATCCTGATCTTGAGCGGAGGCAGCTCGAGCGACATTGCCTATCAGTTCCGCATGGATGACCTCAGCGACGCGCCGGTCGCCGCCAGTGGTTTCAACGTCATTCATTCGGGCACGGCGACGGCCGTTCCACAGGATTTCACGTTCGCCGGATCGGCGGGCACGCGGGTCCTGATCGACCAGTTGTCGAACCAGGCCGGCATCACCTACACCTTGCGGGATCCAAACAACAATGTTATCGGCACCTTCGGCAGCGCCGAGCCCGCGCCGATTGCCCTGCCCTTCTCCGGAATGTACACCTTGTCGGTCGTCGGCGGTGGGAACTTTCGCTTCCGATTCGTGAACGCTTCCGCCGCACTCCGGGCGCCGGTTCAAGTGCTGACCACTGCCACGCTGAACGAGGCGTACGAAACACAGGTCTACCGGTTCAGCGGAACTGCCGGCCGGCAACTCTACTTCGACTGGGCGGGGCACACTCTCGGCGAGGATCCCCGCATGACGCTCGTCAGTCCCAGTGGCGAATCCATCTTGAATGTGACAGGTGGATTTGGAGCCGGCCCGGTGGTGCTGAGGGAAACTGGCGACTATCTGCTGATGATTGGCCAGCAGTCTACGGCAGGTTCGGTCAGCTTCCGAGTTCTGGACGTCGTCGCGGCTCCTCAGCTCGCGTTCGACGTTGAAGTCAACGACTTTGTCAGCCGCGGCGTCGAGGCGGATGTGTATCGCGTCGCCGCCATCGCCGGACAGACGCTGTACTTCGACACCACGACGGTCACTTTTGGCTCCCGCGCTCGCTTGTACAACCCCGTCGGGACGTTTCTGCTCGACCGGGCGGCCGGCAATGATTTTACCTACGTCCCGACCTACACCGGCGAGCTGATCGTGGTGGTTGACGCCTCGCTGCAGCAGTCGGACAGTTATGGCCTGCGAGTCTCGCAGCGGCAGACCTCGCGCGCCGAGATCACCCTCAACACGGAAGTGCCCGCGGCGGGCACCGGTTCGCGGCAGTATGCCTACGACTCTACCTTCAACAAGGTCACCTCGATCCGTGACGAACTGGGCAACCTCACGCTTTACACGATCGACCCGGCCACCGGCAACAAGCTGGGCGAAACGCGAGTGATTGGCTCCATCGGCGGCGGAGACGACATCACGACTTCGTTTACCTATACCAGCCGGGGGCTGCTCGACACGGTGACCGACCCGCTGGGGCGAGTCACGGACTACGACTACGATCCGCTCGGCAGACCAATCGAAGTGACCTACGCCCAGGGAACGGCCGATGAGGTCCGCGTCCAGTACGAGTACGATGCGGCCGGCAACGTGACGGCTTTCACCGACGAGTTGGGACGGCGCAGCGAGTATGCGTACAACCGGCTCAACCTGCTGACGGGCATCACGCAGCCCGACCCCGACGGCGCCGGGCCGCTGACCTCGCCGCAGTATTCGTTCACCTACGACGCCTCGGGCACGATGCTCACCCAGACCGACGCCTTGGGTAACTCGCTCGAATTCGAATACGACCCGCGCTACCGCCTCGGCAGCGTTACCGACCAGGACGGCAAAGTCACTCGCTACCAGTACGACGATCGCGGCAACGTGACGGCGATTACCGACCGGCTGGGGAACAAGACGACCTATGCCTACGACCTGCGGAACCGCGTGACGCGAGTTACCGACGCGCTGGGAAACGTCACCCGCCTGGCATACGACGCCGGCAACAACATCACGTCAATCACGGACGCCAACGGCCACGTCTCGACGTTCACCTACGACGCCCGCGAACGGCTGACGTCGAGCGTCGACGCGCTGGGGCTGAGGGAGACTTGGAAGTACGACGCCCGAAACCACGTGACCGCCTTCAGCGACAGCAACGGCAACGTCACGAAGTATGCGTATGATGAACTGTATCGTCTGACGTCGATGACCGATGCGCTTGACGGCGTGATCCGCTATTCGCACGACAAGGCCAGCAATCTTACGGGCATGACGGACCAGCTCGGCCGAGTCACCCAGTACGGCTACGACAACCTCGATCGGATGACGACCGTCACAGACGCCCTGAACGGCACTGTCAGTTATACCTATGACGCGGTCGGCAACGTGCTGACGGTGACCGACGAACTGGGACGCGTCACGGCGGCGGCGTACGACAACCTGGACCGAGTCACCTCCGTCACCGATGCCTTGTCCGGCACAAGCCGCTTTGCCTACGACGCGATGGGGTACGTGATCAGCAGCACGGACAGGCTCAATCGCACGACAACGATCCAGTACGATCCCCTGCACCGCGTGACGCGGACGACCGACCCGTTGAATAATACGGTCCGGCTGGAGTACGACGCCGAGGGGAACATTACCAAGGCGACCGACAAACGCGGGAACTTCACCCTGCTGGCCTATGACAAGCTCAACCGGTTGACGCGTGTCACCGACGCGGAAGGGGGTATTTCTCGATTCACGTACGATGCGGTCGGCAATCTGCTGGCCGCCACCGACGCCGAAAACCGGACCACGAGTTTTGGCTACGACGCCATCAACCGCCTCACCCGAACCACCGATGCCTTGGGTCAGAGTACCCTGTATCAGTACGACGGCAACGGCAACATGGCGGCCATGACCGACGAACTGGGAAGGGTGACTCGGTACGACTTCGACGCCCTTAATCGCCACGTCGCAACCACCGATGCACTGGGCAACGTCTCGAATTACAGCTATGACGCCACCGGCAACCTGGCGTCGAGCGTTGATCGGCTCGGTCGGCCCGCGATCTATACTTACGACGCGCTTAATCGCCTGGTGCGGGTGACCGATGCGCTGGGCGGGCAGGTCAATATCGGCTACGACGCGGTCGACAACCGCACCTCGGTCAGCGATCAGCTCGGCATCACCACGTCGTTCGGCTACGACGCGCTGAACCGGCTGAGCAGCGTCACGGACGCGCTGGCCGGAGTGGTCAGCTACGCTTATGACGCGGTGGGCAACGCCACGTCGCATACCGACCAGCTCGGTCGAGTGACGACCTTCGCCTACGATGCCTTGGACCGGATTGCCAGCAGCACCAACGCCCTGGGCGGCGTGGTCGGTCTGACTTACGACGGCAAGGGAAACCTGACCAGCACCAGCGACGAGTTGGGCCGCGTCACGCAACTGGTGTACGACAAACTGGATCGCATCACCAGGATCACCGACGCGCTCGGCGGGGAATCGAGTTACACCTACGACGCCGTGGGGAACGTCAAGACCAGGACCGACGAAATCGGCCGCACCAGCAGCTATATGTACGACGCGCTCGACCGGCTGACCCGCGTTCAGACTCCGCTCGGCAACCAGACGACGATGGCCTACGACGCGGTCGGGAACATGACTTCGATTGCCGATCCGCTCAGCCACGTCACGACATACTCCTACGACGCCCTGGACCGCCGGACGGGAATCACCGATGCCCTGGGCGGCCAGCAGTCCTACTCCTACGACGCCGTGGGCAACCTGCTGAGCTATCGCGATCAATTGAACCGGGTGAGTCAATCGCAATTCGACGCGCTCAACCGGCTGGTCGCGGCGACAGACCCGCTGGGGAATACCAGCACCTACGAGTATGACGCGGCCAGCCGACTGACTTCCACGACCAACCCGCTGGACCAGGTCACGCGGTTGGGCTACGACGACTTGTACCGCCAGACAAGTATCACGGACGCGAACGATGCCGTGACGTCACTGGTCTTCGACCCGGTGGGCAACCTGCTGGAGGTGCACGACGCAGTCGGCAACACGACGAGCTACGTTTATGATGCGCTGAATCGCCGGACCCAGGCGACGGACGAGAGCGGTGGCACTCGCAGCTACGGCTATGACGCGGCCCACAATCTGACCTCCATGGTGGACCGCAACGGCCGCCGCACCGAGTACACCTACGACGCGCTCGACCGGGTCACGGCGGAGAACTGGCTGGATGCCGGCAACCAGACCATCAAGACGCTGTATTTTCAATTCGACGCGGCAGACCAGTTGCTTGCGGCCGGCGACGACGACTCGCACTACGCGTTCACCTACGACCTGGAGGGACGCACTACCAACCTGTCGAACGCCGGCACGCCAGGCGTTCCGGTGGTGGAATTCCTGTACGCCTACGACGCCGCCAGCCGGCCGATCAGTCGAGGGGAAACCATCAACGGCGCCACGGGAGCCACGCTGGGCTTTGTGTTCGATCCGCTCGACCGCATGACGGGCATCTCGCAGAGCGGCCCTGGGGTCAGCCCGAAGCGTGTCGACTTTGGCTACGACGCGGCCAGCCAGTTGCGGAGCATTGCGAGGTTCGCCGATCTGGCCGGCGCGCTGCCGGTTGTCCAAACGCAGTTCACCTACGACATCGGCGGCCGGCTGACCGAGCTGGCTCACACCGACGGCGGCCAGTCAATCGCGGCCTACACCTGGACGTTCGACAGCGCCAACCGGCTTTTGCAGGCGACTTCGCCGGACGGCACGAGCGACTACACGTACGACGCGCGAGGCCAGTTGCTGTCGGCCGATCATTCCTGGCAGGATGACGAGACGTATAGCTACGACGACAACGGCAACCGGACCAACGCGGGCTACCAGACGGGCGACGACAATCGGCTGCTCACGGACGGGACGTACAATTACACGTACGATGCGGAAGGCAACCGGACTTCCCGGACGGAAATCGCCACCGGCGATGTTACCGAATACGCCTGGGACCATCGCAATCGCCTGACAAGCGTGGTCGAAGAGGTGGGTGGCATCGTCGTGGCGCGCACCGAATATGCGTACGACGTGTTCGACAAGCGGATCGCCAAGGCGGTGGACGCCGACGGCGACGGGCCGTTGGCGGCGGACGTCGAGCGATTCGTTTACGACGGCGAGCACATCGCGCTGGAGTTCGACGGCCAGGGGAACCTGACGCATCGCTACCTGCATGGTCCAGCCGTGGACATGATCCTGGCCGACGAGGACGCTCAAGGCGATGTCCTGTGGCCCCTGACCGATCATCAAGGATCGGTTCGCGACCTGGTCGATTCCACTGGCAGTGTGGTGAACCACCTGACCTATGACAGCTTCGGCCGGATCACGTCCGAGTCGAACGCCTCGGTCGACCACATGTTTGCTTACACGGGTCGCGAGCGGGATGACGAGAGCGGGTTGCTGTACTATCGAGCCCGGTACTACGATCCGGCCGTGGGGCGCTTTATTTCGGAGGACCCGATCGGCTTCGGCGCGGACGACGCCAACCTGTACCGGTATGTGGGCAATGAGCCGACCGTGATGACGGACCCGTCCGGTTTAATCACATTGCAGGGGCAGGCCACGGCTTATGGTGGCAGTGGCGGTGCCGGTGGCGGCGGCGGCGTGCCGGGCCTCGTGCCGCAGACGCCGATGTATGACCCCGCCGGGCCAATTCCGGGCGGCATCTCCGAGGACGTGCCGTACCAGCCGCCTCCTCCTCCGCCCCCGGGCGGTGACGACCCGCCTCCGCCGCCGCCAGGTGGAGACAGTTGTCCGCCTCCGAAAAACGGTGATGATCCGGACGACGAACCCGACGACGATCCGCCTCCGCCGCCTCCTCCTCCGCCACCACCGCTGATCTATTTGCCTCCGCTGATCCCAATTACGGCGCCAGTGCGTGGCGGAAGTCCACTGCGTGGCGGTGTCTCTGTTTCGGTGAGGAGGCCACCCATGCGACAGTGGACGGGAATCAGCCAGACGCCGTCCACCGCACCTGTTTCTCAACCCCCGCCTGGTGGCGGCCTGAGTGGAGGAGTTTCCACGGGTGGAGTCGGTGGCGGCACGAGCCAAGGCGCCGGTGGGACGCCGACATTGGGTGGTGGTGCGACGCACGGAAGTCCCGGCGGCACGCCGCAGCAGGGGATGCGCGACAAGATCATCTGGCTCCCGCCGGTCGACGGCCACCAGGCTTACCTCCGCGGCGGTAAGCCGTTCGCAATCGTCGTCACCGAGGACGGAGACATCGTGGATGCACCCTTGGCCAGAGGTGCTGGGGGATACCACCTTCCGGGTCCGGGCGATCCCGACTGGGATCCGCGAATCAACAATCCCAAGACGGATGTCACGTGGGAATATGTGCCGACAGTGAAGCTGCCGGGTTTTGTGAGCAAGGCAGGCAGCCAACTGCTGATGCAATTGCCGAAGTATTCCAAGGGCGGAGTGCCGCTGAGACCCTTCTCCGCGGAAGTGGTCAAGGAGGCGGGAAAGGTACCGCATCTGCTCGTGGATGACAACGGTTACCGGCGATGGTTTCTGCAGAACACTGGCAAGCCACAAGCTCCCGATCCGGGCTGGCAGGGAATCACATACAAGGGAGTGATTCTGATCAATAAGGACCTGAGTTGGGACGAGACCGTCAAGACGATTCTCCACGAGCGGGTGCACTACAACATCTACTGGCAACTGCCCCGCGTTCTGAAAGGTCCCCAGGAGGCATTCTATCATCTCAGTCCGATTGCCAAGGCCGTGGAGGAGGGACTGGCGGAGTTCGGATCGCATTATCACTCCGGGACAGGGTTTTTGAGATCGGCTTGGGAAGGCTTCAAGTTTCCGTTCGTCAACAACTACACCAGCCCGGCCAAGGTGATTGGCGAAGGCATTCTGTGGGGCTGGGGAATCAATTCCGCCGTGGATCACTTCCAGGGCCCCGGCGGTCCGAACGGTACCAGAAGGTGACGTCGTGGCGCCTTTCACGCCGAGGTCAATACAACCTGGTTCTCGTATCGCTCGATCGCGGAAGAGCGCGATCGAGCGGCTCGAACCTCGTGCGCTCCTGGCCGCCGATTTCCACAACGCCTTCAACCCGTTCGACGTGAACGACGACGGGCTGGTGGCGCCGGTGGACGCGCTGGTGGTAATTCATGATCTGAATCTGCACGGCGCGCGCAGCCTGGCCAGTGGCGCAGCGGCGCCGCGGACCATGGTCGACGTCAGCGGTGACGGGCAAAGCTCGCCGCTCGACGCCCTGCTGGTCGTGAACCAGCTCAATGAGGTCGGATCTGGCAGCGTGCCGCTGGTAGCCAGCCTCGCGCCGCAGTCCGATCCCAATGGCAACGGCGTGGTGCTGGAGTCGGAGGTAACGGTTCGCGGGCAGACGTCGCCCGGCACGCGGCTGCGGCTGTCGGCGGCCGAGCGGTCATGGCTCACCACCGCCGACGCGGCGGGTCAATTCCAGTTCGACATCCAGATTGCGACGGGTTCGGCGGATGTCCAGATCGTGGCCGCCGACCCGCAGTTTCGTGGTGGAGCGGTCCAGCGGACCATCGTGCGAGGCGACGTGATTCTGGACTGGAATGCAACCCTGCTGACCATTGTCCGCGACTGGACAACGGTTTCCCAAGATCCCTATCCCAACCGCATCGTCACGTCGCCGCCGCCCGTGGTGGCCCGCAACCTGGCGATGGTACACGTAGCGATGCACGACGCGGTCCAGGCGATCGAAGGCACACACCAACCTGTCCATGCGGATTTGCAGGCTCCCGCTGGTGCTTCGCCGGTGGCCGCGGCATCCGCAGCAGCCCACCGCGTCGCCGGCCAACTGTATCAGGAGCCCGACGAGCGGGCGTTGCTGGATGCGGCCTTGAGCGAATCGCTGGCCACGGTGCCCGATGAAACGGCCCGAGCGTTGGGCTTGGAGTTCGGACGCCAGGTGGGTGATGCGATCCTGGCCTGGCGCGCGGAAGATGGGGCCGAAGCCCTGGTCACCTACACTCCAGGCACCGACGCGGGCGACTGGAACCGCACGTTTCCTGATTACATTCCGCCGCTGTTACCACAGTGGCCGCAAGTCACTCCCTTTGCCCTGACCAGCGGCGACCAGTTCCGGCCCGCGCCGCCCCCGGCACTGTCGAGTGGGGAATACGCGGCCGCGGTGAATGAAGTCATGACGCTGGGCGGTCTGAACAGTAACGTTCGCACGGCCGACCAGACGGACATCGCCCTGTTCTGGGCGGATGGCGGCGGGACGTCCACTCCACCCGGCCACTGGAACCAGATTGCCGCCGACGTGGTGGTGGCTCAAGACCGCACGCTGGCTGAGAACGCCCGGCTGTTCGCCCTGCTGAACATGGCCCTGGCGGACGCGGGCATCTCGTGCTGGGACGCCAAGTACGCCTACGAACTCTGGCGGCCCATCGACGCCATTCGCCAGGCGGCGCTGGACGGCAACCCGGCCACGTCGGCTGACCCTGCCTGGCAGCCGCTGATCCGCACGCCGCCGTTTCCCACGTACACCTCGGGGCACAGCACGTTCAGCGGAGCGGCCGAAGTCGTGCTGGCACACCTGCTGGGCGACAACGTGTCGTTCCGCAGCCGAATGGATGGCCACAGCGGCTTCACGCAACGCCCGCTGGCCAGCGAACAGATCCTGACGCGCTCGTTCCACAGTTTCGCCCAGGCCGCGGACGAGGCCAGCCACAGCCGCGTTTATGGCGGCATTCACTTCGGCTTCGACAGCGCCGCGGGCCTGGCCGCCGGCCGCGCAATCGGCCAGTGGGTCGTGGCTCACCACCGGTGAGAAACGGCGGACAGGTAAGAGAGATTCGCGGCGGGATTGCAGCTCTGGAAGTGCCCCCAGTCGGTGAACGCCGGCCGCTCGTCCAGCCGCCCGATTCCTGTGTGTCCGACGTTCACTTGGTCTCCCCTGTTGCCTCTCAACTGGAGGGTTGACTCAGCAATCTGGCTAGCAGGTCCGCCACTCCCAGCGATTCGGCGGCGCGCTTCATGTAGTCGAAATCGGCCGTGTCGCCAAGCAACTGAATCAACCTGGAAACGTCGTCCCACTGGCGATCCGAGGTTTCATTCGTCAGGCGGTACCACTCCAGTTTACTGACGATGGAGTCCTCGGCGGACGCGATCCGCACCTGGACATGATGCCCTTCGCCCAACCGTTGTTCGGTGGCTCGCCGCATGGATTCCAAGTCATATGGCCGCCCCCGGCTAACGAACACGTCAATTTTGAAAGACGTCGGCAGGTGGATCAGGTTGAAGCATGACTTGCGCCGAACGGCGCCGCGAACAGCCGGTTCACTGACGTAGAAGTCCCGATCGAAGCAGGCAACGAACGCCGATATCTGGTCCTCGGTCAACTCGCAGACCAGATCAACATCCATCGTCGTCCGCGTGGCCCCGTGAAACGAGCTTGCCACGCTGCCGCCAACAAAATGTCGGACTCCAAGCCGGCGAAACGCGGACACGACGGGAGAGAGCGCGTCGACCAGGTCGTCGGTGTCACTTAAACCGTCTTGCACCGCTTCCCTGTCCTTTCCGGCCCGCCAGCCTGTTTCCGCTTTCGAATGTCGGACGTCATCGGCCAGGGACTTGCCGTACGTCAATTCGATGAACCGCAGTTGAACTTCCTCTTCGGGCAGGTCGGGCCAGCGGCGGCGAATCGCGGCGAAGGCCATTCTCCGGACTTGTTGCGACAGACCGCAGGTCTGGCGTATCCGCTGCCGCGGAGTCATGCTTCGCAGGCACGCCAACTGCACGGCACGTGCCTCGACTGAAGTGTCGCTGACCAAGGGCGTGTCGCTCATACGACCCATTGTAGCGCCGCTGGCGGGTGCGGGCGAGCGGCCCGCCACCGCCTCCCCCCTACCGATTCGGATGGGTATTGCATTTTTCAGGCAGCGGCTAACATATCGCCAGTCGTCAACACGGCGGTTCGTTGGTGGTAACGTCCGCGTGAACACCTGCAGCGCCTTCGAGGGGGATGTGAAGAGTAAACGAGAAACCGAGCGGGAGATCAGCCAGGCGATCATTCGATTCGAAAAGGAGTTCATGGGGCGTGGGCCGCTGGAAGCACGGACGTATGTCATTGAAGACATGGTGCTGGTGCGTTTGAAGAACGTCCTGACGCCAGCGGAACTGAAGCTCGCCCAGTCGGAGGAGGGGAAAAGAGGCCGTTACCTGATCAAGCAGGTCCGGCAGGAACTGATCGAGCAAGGCCGGCCGCTGCTGGACGCCGTGATTCACGCCATACTCGGACTGAAGCCTGTCAGTTTGCACACCGACATCAGCGCGAAAACCGGGGAGCGGATCATCGTTTTCTCGCTGGAGGGCCAACCGGAATTCCCCCAAGGGTAGTAGCGAGAAAACGTGAGGGGAGAGCTTGACGGCCAGTCAAGTTGCAACTAACATTCGACGATAACACTACTGGCTGCGTTGGATTTGCCGCGATTTCCCGGCAAACGCCGAACAGTCGGAGGACAAGCGGTTTTTGGTTGCACGGGATCCGATGCCCGTGCAGAAAAGGCCGGAAGGTTGCCCCAGGCAGCCTCCCGGCCTTTTTTTTTGCCTGCGGGTGATCCGCGTCCAAGCTGAGCTCAGCCGTGACGGTCAGGGTGGCCGTCCGGAAAAGCCGGATGTTGAGCACGTCACGTGTTCAATGCCGGCTTTTTTCGTACCGGGAGTACGTCCACAACCAGCCAGACTACCACGATTTTGCCGGGGAGTTCGTTGCCATGGAGTCTTTGCTTGCACTCGTTTGCCTGCCCATCCTGTGCCTACTCGCATTTGCCTGTCTGCCATCGCCTGCCGCCAACTCGCACGCCAGGACCGTGCGGCAACTGGTCACGTGGGTGGTTGGCGGCGAGTGCTTGTTGGCGACAGGTCTCGCAATCAGTCACACGGCCAGCGGCCCGGCCGCATGGACGACGTCGTTGGGCTTGCCGGATTCGAGCCTCCGTTTGGGGTTATACTTTGACGGGGCAACAGGCCTGATGCTGGTGCTGGTCAGCTTCATTGGCCTGGTTGTCAGCCGCTTCTCGATCCGGTACCTCGACGGCGAAGCGACGCAGGGACGCTACTATCGCTGGCTCGCCTTCACCATGGGGGCCGTCTCGCTGATGGTCGTCGCGGGAAACCTGCTGCTGTTCTTCGCGGCGTGGGTGGGGACCAGCATCGGGCTGCATCAGTTGCTGCTGCACTACGGGCATCGGGCCGCGGCCCATCGTGCAGCCTGGACCAAGTTCGCTATCAGCCGGCTGGGAGACGCGTTTCTGGTTGGAGCGCTGGTGTTGACCTTCCAGAGCTTCGGCACGTTCGAGTTGTCCGAATTGTTTGCGAGCGTGAAGGACCTGGCAGCCGCGTCGCAACTGACGGACGGCCACGTGGCGATTGGCTGGTTGCTGGTCCTGGGGGCGGTAACCAAGTCCGCTCAGTTCCCGTTCCATACCTGGTTGCCGGACACGATGGAGACGCCCACGCCCGTCTCGGCGCTGATGCACGCGGGAATCGTCAACGCAGGCGGCTACCTGATCATCCGCATGAGCCCGCTGGTGGCCTTGGCTCCGACGGCGCTCGTGACGCTGGCCGTCATCGGAGCATTCACCGCCGTCTTTGGGGGCGTGGTCATGATGACGCAGCCGAGCGTCAAGCGAGCACTGGCGTATTCAACAATCGCTCAGATGGGTTTCATGATGCTGCAGTGCGGCCTGGGAGCCTTTTCGGCAGCCATGCTGCACATCCTCACACACGCGATGTACAAGGCTTACGCGTTCCTGAGCAGCGGCAGCGTCGTGGCGGTCTCGTCGGCCACGGCCGGCGCGAAGTCTCCTTCGCCCAGTCCGCGCATGAACATCGCCTGCTGGCTGGTAGCGGCCAGTTCGACGGTGTTGGCCTACTTCGCGATCTCCACCGCCCTGGGTCTCGACGCGTCGGAGAAGCCAGGCGGCGTCGTGCTGGCATTCATCCTGTGTCTGGCCTTGACGACCTGGGGCTGGCGACTGTTCGCGCTTGGCCAAAGGACCACAATACTCGCGGCCCTGGCGGGCGTCGTGGCGATCTGCCTGGTTTACGTGGCGAGTTACCTGGCGGTTGACCACCTGATTCGGTCCGCGCTACCGGTTGTCCCGGAGTCTCCGGCGGTGCCATTCGTGCTGGTCGGTATCACCCTGTGCTTCTGCGTCCTGCTGGCCCTTCACGCTCTCCTCCTCCGGCGGCGACGCCCAGGCTGGCTGGAACCGATTCGCGTCCATGCCGCCAACGGATTCTACGTGGATGCCCTCTACCAGCGCATCTCGGCAGCTCTTGCCAGGCCGTGAGCGTGCGACCAGTTTGAGTTCCTTCCACCAACCACCATCAGCTCATACTGAAAGGATGGCAGCGCATGTCAATCGCCAACGCCTTGCCGCAGCACAGGACGGAGATTCGGGAACCGCAACGAGTCGCGGCGAGCCCGCACCTGGAGCACGCCAGCGACCCGTCTCCGATCCAGGGTGTCCTGGAGCGAGTCCAGGCGCGGATCGCTCCCGTCTGGCCGTTGAGGGACTATGTGGCGGTGAACCCGTATCAGGGCCTTGCGGATCAGAAGTTCCTCTCGGCTCGCAAGTCACTCCAGGCGGTCTCGGATCTGGAGTTGCTGATGACGGTGGATTACTACCGCCAGCAGTTCGCCAAGGGGACGTTTTCCGAGGAAGATTTGGAGGCGGCGGTTGAGGAAATGGTCGCCGAAGGAGTGGCGGGGGCTGGGGGGATCGTCGTGAGTCAAGTCGTGGCGGCGCTCCGCGAACCGTCGAGTCCAGGGCCCACCGCCGACGCGCCTTTTGCGAAAGCGAACAATCAGCGTCGCCGGCTGCGTATCTTCGCGGAGACGTTGGATCATTACACGGGTTCCGACTGGTGCCGCGTGATCCGCGACGAGGTGTCCAAACACTGCGCGGCGCACTACGACCAGGGACAGGCGATGTGGGCGAGTCCCTGGCGGGATCTGTCGCTCTACCAGGCCTGGCGTTCGGCGGCGCGGTACGATCTGGCCGGCGAGATACTGGGGATCGGGGGCCTGCGGAAGCTGATTTCCGGCTTGCCTCACCAGCCGCACGCGGCGCTGGTCGTGCTGTTGAAGCAGCTTGGGGTGCCCGGCGAGCAGTGGGCGGACTTCCTGGTGTGCGAAGCGCTGGCGATGCCTGGCTGGAGTGCGTGGACACGGTACCTGCAGCGCGAAGCCGAGCGACGCGGCGGCTCCTGCTCGGATTTCGCCGGCCTGCTGGCGATACGGCTGGCCTACCAGGCGGCCTTGTCCGTTCACCTCGACTTTCGCGTCGATTGGCGTTCCTTCGCGGAGCACCCTGCCGCGAATGACCAGCAACCCGCGCAACTCACGGACGAAGACCTGCTGCGCTACACGCTGTTGAAAGCCACCGAGATCGCGTTCCGCAGGCGGCTGGTGGACACCTTGAAGCACAACGGGAGGACGTTGCCTCGCGCGAGTGCGTCGGGCAGCAGGCTGGCACAACTGGTGTTCTGCATCGATGTGCGGTCCGAGCGGCTTCGCCGGCACCTCGAGGCGGCATCGAACGACATCGAGACCTTCGGCTTCGCGGGCTTTTTTGGTTTGCCGTTCGAGTTCGTGAGACTCGGAGAAGCGGAGGGCAGTTCGCAAGTTCCCGTGTTGATTTCTCCGCAATTCACGGTGCGGGAAGAGATCGACGCCACCGACACCACCAGCGACGGAGCCGCGCGGAAGCGCCGGGAGACGTTCCGGTTCCTGCGCAAATCGTGGAAGGAGTTTCAAGCGTCGGCGGTCAGCACTTTTGCCTTTGTCGAGACGGTGGGAATTTTTTATGGTTTCAAGCTGGTCGCGCGCCTGGCCGGGCGGGGGCAAGCCTGGCCTGGCCGTTTCGACGGTGTACGGAGGAACGATCAGCGGCGGCTCGGCCCCTCGCTCCGAGGCTTGACTCAGCAAGGCATCTGTACTTCCAGGCAAGCTGACATTGCCGAGTCGATCCTGCGCGGCATCGGGATCGTGGCCGACTTCGGCCGGCTGGTGGTCTTCTGCGGGCACAGCAGCCAGACGGAGAATAACCCGCTGAAGGCCGGGCTGGATTGCGGTGCGTGTGGCGGCCATTCGGGCGAGGCCAACGCCCGCCTGGCGGCCAGGCTGCTGAATCAGACCTATATCCGGCAGGCACTTGCCCAGCGCGGTATTGACATCCCGGACGACACGCTGTTCGTCGCCGCGCTGCACAACACGACGACTGACGAGCTGACGTTCTTCGACACGGACGAAGTGTCCTCGTCCCACGGCCGCGACCTGCAGCAACTCGACTCGCTCGCGAAGTCGGCCTCCGGGCGGACTCGCCAGGAGCGGCTGTCGGCCCTGCCTGGCCGGTGCGGCGGCGATCTGCTGCGGCGCAGCCGCGATTGGTCCGAGGTCCGGCCTGAGTGGGGGCTGGCGGGCAACGCGGCGTTTATCGCCGCGCCTCGCGAGCTGACCAGATCGTTGCCGCTCGACGGGCGAGCGTTTCTGCACAGCTACGACTATCGGAAGGATGCGGACTTTTCGGTCCTGGAGCAGATCATGACGGCGCCTCTGGTGGTCGCCCACTGGATCAACATGCAGTATTACGCTTCGACAGTGGACCCGATTCACTTCAGCAGCCGAAACAAGACCGTGCACAACGTCGTGGGGCGATTCGGCATCTTCTCTGGCAATGGCGGCGACCTGACGACCGGGCTGCCGTGGCAATCGATCCATGATGGCAGGGAATACCAGCATCATCCGTTGCGGCTGTTGGCCGTGATCGCCGCGCCGCGCGAAGCGATCGAAGCGGTCATCGCCAGGCACGAGAACGTCGCCCAACTGGTCGCCAATGGCTGGCTGCAACTGATCGCGATCGAACACGGCGACTACCACCGCTACGCCGAGCCGCAGCGTTGGGAGAGGCTGTGACCCGCCGAATCACCGGCCGGAACGTTGGAGCCCGTCGTCCGCGGCGACGGCAAACTGATTGTGGTTGACGATGTTCGACGCGGGTCGTTACTTCACAACCGCCGGGCGAAAGTTTATCATTGCCGACACGCCTGGCCATGAGGGAGACAGACGCAGTATGCGCACCGGTGCCTCGAACGCACCACTGGCCCCCGATCAAGCAACGCAGGCCGTGCCCGGCCCGCGGCATCCAGGGGCACCGTTGAAGGCACAGGGAGAGAATGAAGATGGCCCACTCGCCGCTTGTTGGCATCATCATGGGGAGCAAGTCGGACTGGCCGACGATGGAGAAAGCGGCGGAGATTCTCGAGCAGTTCGGCATCGCCAGTGAGCGGCGCGTGGTGTCCGCTCACCGCACGCCGAAGTGGATGGTCGAATATGCCGAAACGGCCGAGCAGCGCGGGCTGAAGGTGATTATTGCCGGGGCGGGCGGCGCCGCCCACCTGCCGGGTATGGTCGCGGCCTTGACGTCGCTTCCCGTGCTCGGTGTCCCGATCACCTCCCGGACGCTCTCAGGACTCGACTCGCTGTTGTCGATCGTGCAGATGCCGGGCGGCGTGCCGGTCGGAACGCTGGCGATCGGAGAGGCCGGCGCGAAGAATGCCGGGCTCCTGGCGGCGCGCATCCTGGCCAACGAAAGTCCTGAGCTGCGAGCCCAACTCAGGCGGTATTCTCAAGAACAGGCGACCGCCGTGCTGGACGAGTCTGAACTATGAAACGTACCGTCTTGCCGGGTGGGACCATTGGTGTCTTGGGGAGCGGCCAGTTGGGCCGCATGTTCGCGATTGCCGCCCGGCGGCTCGGCTACCGGGTGCATGTCTTGTCTCCCGACGACGACACGCCGACGGGCCAGGTCGCGGACGTGGAGTTCCAGGCATCTTACGGCGACCTGGACGCCGTGGGGCAGTTCGCCCGCCAGGTCGACGTGGTGACGTTCGAATTCGAGAACGTGCCGGCCGAGACGATCGAGACGGTGGACAAGTTCGTGCCGGTCTTCCCCGGAGGCCACGTCCTGCACACGACGCAGCACCGACTGCGGGAGAAGACCTTTCTGGCCCAGGCCGGCATCCCGGTCACACCCTTTCTGGCGATTCACTCGGCGGCGGAACTGGAAGCGGCCGGCGACGAGTTTTTCCCCGGCGTCTTGAAGACGGCGGCTTGGGGTTACGACGGAAAGGGGCAAGCGAAGGTGGCTTCGCGGACGGAGGCCCTGTCGGCCTGGGCGCAGTCGAACCGCGAGCAGGCGATCCTGGAGAAGTACGTGGATTTCGCGGCCGAGCTGTCCATTGTCGCGGTTCGCGGGCAGGACGGCGCCATGACCAGCTATGGCCCGATCGCCAATCGGCACGCCAACCACATCCTCGATCTGTCCGTGGCGCCGGGCAATTTTCCGAGCCAGGTCGCGGCTGATGCGATCGAGATCGCGCGAACGATTCTTGTCGCCTTGGATATCGCCGGCGTGCTGTGTGTCGAATTCTTTCTGACGAACGACGGCAGCCTGCTGGTCAATGAGCTGGCACCGCGGCCGCATAATTCCGGGCATCTCACGGTCGACGCGCACGTGGCATGCCAGTTCGAGCAACAGGCGCGGGCCGTTTGCGGCTTGCCGCTGGCGTGCCCGACGCAGTTGCGTCCGGCGGCAATGGTCAATTTGCTTGGAGAAATCTGGCAGAACGGTACGCCCGATTGGTTGGGAATGCTCGCCATGCCGGATGTCAAGCTGCATTTATACGGCAAGAAGAATCCTCTCCCGGGCCGCAAGATGGGGCATTTGACGGTGCTTGCCGATACTCCCGAATCGGCCGCCGAACGAGTACAAGCCGCGCGTCAGAGACTGAGGCGCGGGCGCTGGACCAACCCGGAAGCAACCGGATTCGGACTGGCCCCCGCGGGATTATGATCCCGCTTCGGCGCCAGCGCGACGTTCCAGGCGAGCGGCGGGCGTCAGCCCGCTGTTTCCTTCAGGCGAGCGGCGGGCGTCAGCCCGCTGTTTCCTTCAGGCGAGCGGCGGGCGTCAGCCCGCTGTTTCCTCCAGGCGAGCGGCGGGCGTCAGCCCGCTGTTTCTCCCAGGCCAACGCCAACGGAATTCAAAACACCCGAGCGCGATCCGCCGAATGTGAGGTTATAATGCGATCTGGGTGATTGATGATCGGGTTTGTTCGTTGCTGGTACCAGGGTGGACGGTTCGGAAGCGCTGTCCCGCGTGCCACCTGACAGGCCGGAGGCCCAGGACGAGTTCGGGAGAGTGCGGCATGAAACTGGGGCTGATCAATTCCGCGTGGGTGCAGGCCAACCGGCCGCTGACGTTCGGCCTGCAGAAGACCAAGGAGATTGGCTTCGACTCGGTCGATCTGTTCGTCGATCCGCTGGACATCGACATTCGCCAGCGGCGGATGATCAAGCGCGAATGTGACCGGCTGCATCTGCCGATCGTCTCGCTGGCCTGCGTTGCCGTGGGGCTGGTGGACTTCAACCCCAGCGTGCAGCGGTTCCATGTCGATCGCGTGCAGGCGTATCTCGACCTGGCATACGAATACGAGGCCCGCAACGTGCTGCTGGTGCTGGGCGAATACATCTGGAACCAGGAAGTGATTCCGCCGGCCGAGCAGTGGCGGGCTGGAGTGGAGAACTGCCGGCAGTTGGGCGACTATGCCGGGGAGTTGGGGCTGCAGATCGCGCTGGAATTGGAACCGTTCAAGCTGTCGCTGGTCAACGGCGTCGAATCGATGGTTCGATTCCTGGACGACTGCGATCATCCGGCCGTGCAAGCCAACATCGACATTTCTCACCTGGCCCTGGCGGATGTGGCGCCCGAGGAACTGCGGCGGCTCAAGGGGCGGGCCATCCACGTCCACATCTCGGATTGCGACGGGCAGCGGCACGGCGACTTGCCTCCGGGGCGCGGCGTGGTGAATTTCGAACCTTATCTGCGGGAGATCCGTGACCTGGAGATCGACGGAGTGGTGTCGGTGGAGCTGGAGTATTCGCCCGAACCGGACAAGATCGTGGAGTGGGTGACGGAGGCGTATCGCGAGACGGACAAGCTGATGCGTCAGGCGGGGCTGCGAGGCTGAGATGCAGACTGGCTCCGACCCGCTGGACCTGGACTTGCAGCTCGACTACCTGCCGCGGCTGCCGCGCGATCGCCAGGTGCCGATCGGCTGCATCGGCGCGGGCTTCATCATGTCCGATTGCCACTTGCCGGCTTACCGGCAGTCAGGACTGAACCCGGTGGCCATCACCTCGCGGTCGCCCGGCAAGGCGGCCGAGGTCGCTCGGCGGTTCAACCTGCGGCATTATGCTTCCTGCCGGCAGATGCTGGATGACGGCCAGATCCAGGTGGTCGACATTGCCGTGCCGCCCGACGTGCAGTTAGACGTGGTCCGCGAGATCGTTGGGCAGCCAGGTCCGGTGCGGGCCATCCTGGCTCAGAAGCCGCTGGGCATCAACTATTCGCAGGCCCGCGAAATCGTCGACCTGTGCCGCCAGGCCGGGATCCTGCTGGCGGTCAACCAGAACATGCGCTACGACCAGTCGGTGCGCGCGTGCCGGGACCTGTTGCGGCGGGGATACCTGGGGCAGCCGGTGCTGGCGACGATCGATATGCGAGCGATCCCGCACTGGATGCCCTGGCAACAGCGGCAGGGCTGGGTCACGCTGCGGATCATGTCGATCCACCATCTGGACACGTTCCGCTTCTGGCTGGGAGACCCGGAGCGAGTCTTCGCCAGCGTGCGCCCGGACCCGCGGACCGGCAGGCAGTTCGCGCACGAGGACGGCATCTGTCTTTATATCCTGGAGTACGCCGATGGCGCTCGGGCGTCGGCCTGGGACGACGTCTGGACGGGGCCGGCGCGGGAGGGCGCGGCCGGCGACCTGGGGATTCGCTGGCGAGTGGAAGGGACCGAGGGGCTGGCCCGCGGCACGATCGGCTGGCCCTCGTACCCCGCTCGGACACCCAGCACGCTGGACTTCTCGACGCTCCGCCGCCCCGGTTACTGGTTCCAGCCGCGCTGGAACGAAGTCTGGTTCCCCGACGCCTTCGCGGGCCCCATGGCGGAATTGCTCTGCGGACTGGAAGATGGAGCCAGCCCCGAACTTTCGGGGGATGACAATCTGCGGACGATGGCGCTGGTGGATGCCTGCTACCTGGCGGCGCGGGAACATCGAGCGGTCGAGTTGAGCGAGATCACGGGGAGTGCCTGAACGCGCCAATGCCGCAGTGACGCCACCGCCACGCGCGATAACGAACATCCGGGGAGACCGATCGGTCGATGAGTTCCGTAGAACCCGAAGATCCGCATCCTGGTCTGGCTCCGCCCCGCTTCGGCCTGGGGAGCTTGCTGTTTTGGATCGCCGTGCTGTGCGTGCTGCTGGCTTCCTTCAGCCTGCTGGGGCCGTCGGGCGGCTTCGCTCTGGCCCTGTTGGTGCTGGCCGTCGCGGCCCACGTGGCGGGCAATGCGATCGGCATGCGGCTGCGGCACGCGCGCCAACGGCAGGCAACCGAAGCCAGTCGCGCGCCGCTGGCCGGAACCAAACCGCACGGTACGCGCCGGACGGTCGAGGCGACCGATTTCGCTCCCACCACGCGGCTGCATCGCCGCGAGTCGCTGGGCAGGCCGGTAGTCTTTGTCACGGCCGCCGGCGCCTTGCTGGCGGCCATCCTGGGAGGCTACGGCCTGACGACGCTGCTGGGACAATCGGCCACCGTGGCCAGCATCGGGCTGGGAGTGCTGGCCAGCGGTGTGCTGGGAGCGATCTGGACGTTCGTAGGCTTCAGCTTCCTGCAGGTTGCCGCGACGGCGCTGTGGCAGGCCAGCCGTCACAAGTAGCCGGTGGCAATCGTGGGTCTTGCCGTCGAACCTCACGGACTCGTGGGGCTGGCCGGCACCGGGCCGTCCGTTCCTCGGGTACTCGGTGGAATATTGGGAATGTCCTCGGGCGCGATCTTGGGATCCCGAGCGCAACCGGGCAGGCTGGCCAGAGCGCTCAGCAGCAGGGACAGCACGGCCAACCGGCAAACGTTCCGCATGGGACCAGTTCTCCTCCAGGCTAGGGCACTTCCACCACATCGTTGTCGGCTCGCGTGGACATTCTTTCGAGCACCGTGGGCTGGAACCCGGTGTCCCCGTTTTGCACTCCGTCGATGTAATACGTGAAGAACTGCACGCTGCCGTCGGCCATCGCCCAGTTCGCTCCGCCCGGATGCAAGCTCCAGAAGTGCAACCGATGCACATCGTTCGGATCGTTCACCGAACCCGGCCGATAGTAGTCGGACACGGCCGCCGGATCGCCCGCTCGCTCGTGCACGCCCAGCACCACGTCGGCCGCGCCGAAGTGCGGGAAGTCGCCAGATCCAGCCCACTGCCAGCCATACTGCAGGTTCACCGACGGCGGTCGTTCGCCGATCATCAGCGTCTGGCTGGTGCCGTCCAGGATGTCTCCAAACTTGATGCCGGAGTTGACGTACAGGATGCCGTCCTGCCCTTGAGCTTCCAGAAACTGGTTGCGGCCGGAGACGCCCAGGTACGAGGTGAGCGCGGCCCGCGTGGTGCCGCTGCCATAAAACTTGTCGGACCGCGTGTCCGACGGGCAGGCGAACACCTTGCTGGGCACGCCGCAGATCGACCCCTGGCCATTGGGCAACTGCTGCCACCACGGCCAGCCGGCGGGCGTTCCCTCCAGGTTGGCGGCGTCGTACAGCGTTTCCATCTCGGCAAACGGCGCGATCCGCATCATCCAGCTCCAGAACGGACCTTCCTGCGGATAGGAGCTGCCGGGCGTCAAGCCACCCGGCGGCAGTCGCCGCCGAAAGGTGGAGTACCAGGTGACGCCGATCTGATGAGCGGACGGAAACCGCTGGTACGTATCGTGAAAATTGTGCAGGGCCAGCGCCTGCTGCTTGAGATTGTTCACGCATTGCGTGCGGCGAGCCGCCTCACGCGCGGCCTGCACGGCCGGCAACAGCAGAGCGATCAGGATGCCGATGATGGCGATCACGACCAGCAGTTCCACCAACGTAAAACCGCTTCGGGAACCAGGCCGTGCCGCGGGCGCGGGAAATCTACACATCAGGATGCCCTCTCGAAGGTGAAATGCGAGACGAACTAATAGACGAATCAACCGAGCCCAAGCCCGGCGAGTCGCCCGGTGCTCCTCGACAAGAGAAGAAAATGTAATCGTCGAATCTGGGAGCGGAGAGGATGTGCGGTGCGGACAGATCACCCGTGGTGATCCACGCCAGATGCGGCGTGAAACCCCCCACCGGGAACTGCTCGACCGGGTTTGAGCGTAACCGGTTTCATGGTTTTGTCAAGAATTTTAGCCGGCAGGCGTACGATTTTGGCGGAAATTCTGCCTAGAGACGGCTGTCTCGAGCCGGTTGGACTCTGGGCGGGCCAGCGGTCTGCCCTGGTTCGGCAAGGCAGACAGCGGTGATCGCTTGTGTCGAGGCGGGATACTGGTGGTTGGTGGTTGGTGATTGCAAAGTGCAAAGTGCAAATTGCAAATTGACAGATCTGCGGCCCATCAACACCGATTATGTGTTTCAGACCCGTCCAACATGTGACTGCCTACTGACAACTGACAACTGACGACTGACAACTGACGACTGACAACTGTCTACGTCGCACTTACCACGTCGTGCACGACGACCAGGTTGTGAGCGCCCGCCACGAGCCCCGTGCCGGTGACGAAGACCACCAGGTCTCCCGCTTCGAGCGAACCTTCCGCCAGGCCCCAGGCGTCCACGAACTGCCGCAGCGCGGGCGGGTTGTCGACAGGCGCGCCGGCCAGCGGAATGATGCCCCAGTACAGGCACATCTGCCGCAGCGTCGCGTTGTCCGTGGTCACGCCGAGCGTGGGGAAGCGGCTGCGCAGCTTGGCCTTGACGCGCGCCGTCGCTCCGCTGCGCGTGGCGATGACCATCAGTTTGGCCTGTACCCGATCGGCGATCGTCGTGGCTCCCTGGACGACAGCGGACGTGACCGGATGGACGCCGGCTCGCGTCGCCGGCCACCTGGAATTGTCCTGAGCGGGCAGCATTTCCTCGGTGGCCAGCATGATCCGATTCATCATCCGCACGGCCTCGCGCGGGTACTGTCCGATGGCCGTCTCGCCCGACAGCATACAGGCATCCGCGCCGTCCAGAATGGCATTGGCCACGTCGGTCGCTTCGGCCCGCGTCGGCCGCCGCTGGCGCTGCATGCTGTCCAGCATCTCGGTGGCCACGATCACGGGGCGCCACAGTCTCCGGCAGGCGTCGATGATCTGCTTCTGCACGACGGGCGTGCGAGCGACGTCGATCTCCACTCCCAGGTCGCCGCGAGCGACCATCACGCCGTCGGTGGCGGCCACGATTTCGTCGAGTGATTCGATCGCCTCGCGCTTCTCGATCTTGGCGATCACCAGGGCCGGCGAGCGGTGGTCGCGAAGCAGTTTCTTGAGCAGGTGGATCTCCGCCGCGGTCCGCACGAAACTCAAGCTGACAAAGTCCGCGCCCCGTTCAGCGGCCCAGACGGCGTTGTCTCGATCGGCCTCGGTCAAGGCGGGTGCGCTCAGGCGCACGCCGGGCAGATTGAGTCCCTGGCGGCTGCGGATCTCGCCACTTTGGGTAACTCGCAGCCGCGCCGACTCCGCCGTCTTATCCACCACCGTCATACTCACCTGCCCGTCGCCCAGAAACAGCACGTCGCCCCGGTCCAGCTCGTCGATCATCGACGCATAGGTCGTCGTCAGCTCGTCCGGTTGCCTGGCCACCTCGCCGCGCACCAGCGTGAACTCGTCTCCTTCGGCCACGGGCAGCGGCGAGCGGACCAGGTCGCCCAGCCGGATCTTGGGTCCGGCCAGGTCGACCAGCACGCCGACCGGCCGACCGTGCTGCTGGGCGGCGTCACGGATACTGGCCAGGACTTCATCGTGTTCGGCGCGCGTGCCGTGAGCCATGTTGATCCGAAACACGTCGACCCCGTCTTCCACCAATCCGGCCAGGATCTGCGGATGCCAACTCGCTGGCCCGATCGTGGCGACGATTTTGGTGGAGGCTCGCGTACGCTGTGGTTCGGTGGGAGGCATCCGGGCGCCCTTGCAATGCTCGATTCCCGACGGTTCAGCGAGGGCCCCGCGGGAGCAGGACCCGTGGCCGCCGAACCGGGAAACTGGGGGTTGTGAACGTTGCCGGATTGTAGACGATGAAATGAACTGTTTCGATGCGGGTGCGCGACGTGGTTGCCGAACTGGCTGAACGGTGAGGGACAGTTGACGGGGAAAGACATGACGAATGAGCCCGGCGAACGGCCGGTTGGCGGCGACCGGCTGAATTCGGCCCGCCGTACGCTGAGCTATGTGCTGGCCGTGTTGATCGGACCGCTGGTGCTGCTGCTGACCTGGAGCGCTTATCGCCAGGCCAGCCTGCTGCCGGCGTTGAGTCGAACGGGCTTTGAGGCCGCGGAGCGCCGCTGGCAGGCGGCGGGCGTGGCAGACTACAGCCTGGAGGTGGTGGTTCGCGGGCGGCAACCGGCGACCTATTCCGTCGTGGTCCGCGGTGGACAGGTTCAGACCGCCACTCGCAACGGCCAGCCGCTCACCCAACCGCGGACCATGGACACGTGGAGCGTGCCTGGCATGTTCCGTACGATCGCCACGGATCTGGAAACCGTCGAGCGGTCGGCAGCCGGGGACACGAATGCGGCCACGCTGCTGTTGCGAGCCCGGTTTGATCCGCAGCTTGGTTATCCCGCTCGTTATCACCGCGTGGAGGCCGTGCGCGTGGGCGCGAATCCCGAAGTCAGTTGGGAAGTGGTGCGCTATACCGGCCCGCGGGCGGAAGCCGCGGATGGTGAGCGGCAGCGGTGATTGCTGGACCCAGTGCGACGCGGGACCCACCCGCGGCGCGACTGCAAAACGGGCTCTTGGGATTCCACGGACGCGGCGACGCCAATCGGCAGGAAGGTGCGCATGAGCTACTGGCGGGACAAGGTGGCGATTGTGACGGGAGGTTCCGCCGGACTGGGCAAGTCGCTGGCGGCGGCGCTTGTCGAGCGCGGGGCCCGCGTCGTCTTGGCCGCCCGTTCGCAGCAGACCCTGGACGAAACGTGCGGGCAACTGGCGACCGGCAACGGGCAAGTGCTGGGCGTGCCGGCGGACGTGACGCTGCAGGAATCGGCGCGGCAATTGATCGAGCGGACGCTGGGACACTGGGGCCGGCTGGATCTGCTGATCAACAACGCCGGCCGATCGGACCGGGGCGACGTGCTGGCGACCTCGCCCGACAAGCTGCGCGAGCTGTGGGAACTGAATTTCCTGGCCCTGGCCCGCTGCACGCAACTGGCCGCGCCGCACCTGATCCAGTCGCGCGGGCACGTGATCAACATCGGTTCGTTGGCTTCCAAAGTCGCCTCGCCCTACCTGGGAGCGTATCCCACCAGCAAGTTTCCGGTCGACGCCTACTCGCAGCAGTTGCGGTTCGAATTGCGACCGCGCGGCGTGCACGTGCTGCTGGTCTGCACCGGCCCGATCCGCCGCGACGACGCGGGCGTGCGCTATCAGGCCCAAAGCGCGGGGCTGCCCGCCGCGGCCGCGCGGCCAGGCGGTGGAGTGAAGCTTTCGGCCTTGGATCCAGACCAACTGGCGAGCCGGATTCTGCGGGCGGCCGAGCGGCGGCGGCCGGAGCTGATCATTCCGGGCCACGCGCGTCTGCTGTTTGCCGCCGCGCGCCTGCACGCGGGGTTGGGCGACTGGCTGATCAAGCGATTTACCGGGCGATAGGCTTGGGCATCCGGCTGCGGCATCCGGCCAGCGTACGAGGCCGCGGACGCTTCACGCTCCCGCTCGTTGACCCGCGATGTCAAAGCCGCGATACTGCGACGCATCGGAGTCCTCGCAGCAGCCATCCGCCCGGCCCAGGGAGATATCCTCATGCGTCATCGACCCACGACGGGCCACTTGTGGTCCGCGGCACGGATTCACCAGCCAGCGGCCGGTAGCGTCGCCTGGCGCGGCCGCCTGCTGATGCTGGTAGCGGCCGGTGTGCTCTGGCCGCCAGCCACGGCCGGGTTGCGGGCCCAAACGCCGGCACCGCCCAACCTGATCGTGATTTACGCCGACGACCTGGGGTATGGGGATCTGGGTTGCTTCGGGCATCCCACGCTGGCGACGCCGCAGTTGGATCGGATGGCGGCCGAGGGGCTGAAGTTGACTCAATTCTATTCGGCGGCGCCCGTTTGCACGCCCAGTCGAGCGGCATTGTTGACCGGCCGCCTGCCGCTGCGCAGCGGAATGTGCAGCAACACGCGGCGGGTGCTGTTCCCCGATTCAAAAGGCGGTCTGCCGGACTCGGAGATCACGCTGGCCGAGGTGCTCAAGGAGCATGGTTACGCCACGGCCTGCATTGGCAAGTGGCACTTGGGGCACCTGCCCCAGTTTCTGCCGACGAGGCATGGATTCGACTCCTACTTCGGCGTGCCGTATTCGAACGACATGGATCGGGTGGCCGACGCGCCCAAGGGCCGGGCGGCGTTCCAGGAGCCGCGCAGCGAATACTGGAACGTGCCCTTGATGCGCAATGAGCAGATCATCGAACGGCCGGCCGACCAGACCACGCTCACTCGCCGCTATACCGACGAGGCCTTGCGGTTCATCCGCGAGCATCGCGACCGGCGGTTCTTTCTGTACCTGGCGCACAGCATGCCGCACGTTCCCCTGTTCCGCTCGCCGCCGTTCGCCGATCGCAGCGTCCGAGGTCTGTACGGCGACGTGGTGGAGGAAGTCGACGCCAGCACCGGCCAGGTGCTCGAACTGCTCCGCCAACTGCAGCTCGATCGCCAGACGCTGGTCGTGTTCTGCAGCGATAACGGGCCGTGGTTGATCTTCAACGAACAAGGCGGTTCGGCCGGCTTGTTGCGCGACGGCAAGGGCAGCACCTGGGAAGGCGGCGTACGTGAACCGACCATCTTCTGGTGGCCCGGCCAGATTGAACCGGGGCGAACCAGCGCCGAACTGGGCAGCACGATGGACCTGTTCGCCACGATGCACAAGTTGTGCGGCGCGGAGCTGCCGGCCGACCGGGTTCTGGACAGCTACGACCTGACGCCCGTCCTGCTGGGCCAGGGGGCCAGCCACCGCAAGACCGTGTTCTACTACCGCGGCTATCAATTGATGGCCGTCCGGCATGGCCCCTGGAAGGCCCATTTCCAGACGCAGGCGTCGTATGGCCAGCCGGCACCCATGCGCCACGATCCACCCATTCTCTACCACCTGGAACGCGATCCGGGGGAACAGTGGGATGTGGCGGCCCAGCAGCCCGACGTGCTGGCGACGATCCGGCAACTGGTGGCCGAGCATCAGGCCCGGCTGCAGCCGGCCGAGTCGCAACTGGAGAAATAGCCCGTCCTCGCCACCTGCCAGTGAGGTTGCCGAGGACGCAAACTGCCTGTCTGTTGCCAGCCCGTTGCCAGAGACCCTGGAATCTGGCACGATACGCGGAAACTACCCGCCGTGCGGACCACGGGACCTGTCTTCGAACGCCCACTTGAGTGCCGAGAACGCGATGCCTGCATTCCCCGAGATTGACAAGATTCGTTACGAGGGTCCCGATTCCCGTAACCCGCTGGCGTTCCGCTGGTACAACGCCGACGAGCTGGTCGAGGGCCAGACGATGCGGGAACACCTGCGGTTCAGCGTCGTCTACTGGCATACGTTTCGGGGCACGGGCAGCGATCCGTTCGGAGCGGGGACGATGGTGCGTCCCTGGGAGGACGGGACCGACTCGGTGGAGAACGCGATCCGGCGAGCGCGAGTGGCGTTCGAGTTTATCGAGAAGTTGGGCGCGCCGTTTTACGCCTTTCACGACCGCGACGTGGCGCCCGAAGGCGCGACGCTGGCGGAATCCAACCGCAATCTGGACCGGGTGGTCGAAGTCCTGAAGCAGGAGCAGCAGCGGACTGGTATCCGCCTGCTGTGGGGCACTGCGAACCTGTTCAGCAACCCCCGCTACCTGCATGGAGCGGGCACCAGTTGCAACGCCGACGCTTTCGCCTACGCCGCCTCGCAAGTCAAAAAATGCCTGGAGGTAACCAAGGAACTGGGCGGCGTGAACTACGTGTTCTGGGGCGGCCGCGAAGGCTATCAGAACCTCTACAACACGGACATGAAGCGCGAGCTGGATCATCTGGCTCGGCTGCTGCACCTGGCGGTCGATTACGCTCGCCAGATCGGTTTCACCGGCCAGTTCCTGATCGAACCCAAGCCTAAGGAACCGACGAAGCACCAGTACGATTCGGACGCGGCCGCCTGCTTGAACTTTCTTCGCGCCTACGATCTGCTGGACCACTTCAAGCTGAACCTGGAAACCAACCACGCCACGCTGGCCGGCCATTCGATGATGCACGAGCTGGATTACGCGGGCATGCAGGGCGGGCTTGGATCGATCGATGCCAACACGGGCGATCTGCTGCTGGGTTGGGACACCGACCAGTTCCCAACGGACCTGTACCTGACGACGCAGTGCATGCTGGTGATTTTGAAATACGGCGGCTTGGCGCCGGGCGGCGTGAACTTCGACGCCAAGGTGCGGCGGGAGAGTTTCGAGCCGATCGATCTGTTCCACGCGCACGTGGGCGGCATGGACGCTTTTGCCCGGGGCTTGAAAATCGCGGCCGCGATCCGGGCCGACGGCGAACTGGACGCGCTGCTCCGCGAGCGGTATCGGAGCTGGGACACCGGCATCGGGGCTGAAATCGAAGCGGGCCGCGCCGACTTCAACGCGCTGGAACAGTACATGCTGGCCAAGGGCGAAATCGACGCCAACCGCAGCGGCCGCCAGGAGATGCTCGAAAACCTGATCAATCGGTACCTGTAAGGCAGCGCGCCCGGTGGTGACGGATCCTTTGGGGGCTGGCAGGGCACGGCACGTTTCGGACCCGTTCCACAACGTCATCAAGAGGGTCTCCCCATGAGTGGCCAGGATTCCAGCCAGGATTCCAAGTCGGGTCGGTCAGGCGATCTGGATCGCCGCGAGCTGCTGGCGTACACCGCGGCCTTTGGCAGCGCCTTCCTGACCGCTCAGGGTCTGGCGCGGGCCGACGACCCGCCGTCGTCGCGGCGCGCGCAGCCGCAGCGCGCCAGCACCGCCCCGCGGCGGTACGAAATGCTCAAGTCGATCAATCTCTGGGCCTTTCCCTATCCCGATCCGTGGTCGCTGAAACGTTGCCTGGAGCTGGCCAAGGATGCCGGATTCGACGGCGTGGAGTTGAACTTCGCGCTGGAAGGGGAGTTCTCGGCCGAGTCGACGGACGAGCAGATCGGGGACATTCGCCGGCTGGCGGAACGGATCGGGATTGCCGTCAGCGGCGTCTGTTCGTTCCTGTTCTGGCCTTACTGCCTGACGCATAACGACCCGGAGCGGCGCGAGAAGGGCATTTCGCTGGCGCTGCGGATGATCGAGGCGGCTCGGCTGCTGGGCACCGAGAATCTGCTGGTCGTGCCCGGCGCGGTCTACGCGCCGTGGATGGAAAACTTCGATCCGGTGCCCAACGACGTCTGCGAGCGGAGGGCGCGCGAGGCGGTGCGGCGCCTGCTTCCCGCGGCCGAACAGGCCGGCGTGTACCTGAACATCGAGAATATCTTTGCCAACGGTTTTCTGTTCAGCCCCCAGGAAATGGTGCAGTTCGTCGACAGCTTCGACAGCCCGCGAGTGCAGATCCACTTCGACACGGGCAACATCATGCACTACCAGTTTCCCGAACACTGGGTGCCGATCCTGGGAAAGCGGATTCGCAACATCCACTTCAAGGAATGGGACAAGCGAACTCAGGAGTTCAACCTGCACACGTTCCGCACGCTGCTGGACGGGACGACCAACTGGCCAGCCGTGCTCGAGCAGTTGGACAAGATCGGATACCGCGGATACCTGACGTTCGAGTACTTTCACCCGTTTCAGCACTATCCGGAAGCCCTGATCTACCAGACCTCCGACGCGCTGGACCGGATGCTCGGCCGGTAGGCGAGCGTTACCACATGGAATGGGGGCAAGATTCCTGGGCGGGATAACGCAGCGCCGTCAGAAGTTGAAGTCGACCCCGCGTTGCCGCAGGTCGGCGGCCAGCGCGGGCACGCTGGCGAAATGGACGGCATCCAGCCCGCAGCGCCGCGCGGCATCGACGTTCTCCTGGCGGTCGTCCATGAAGAACACCTCGCCCGGTTCCAGTCCCACCCGCTGGGCGGCCAGGCGGTAGATGGCGTCGGACGGTTTCATCGCTCCCACCTCGTAACTCAGTACGGCCGGCTTAAAGTAGGCTCGCAGGATCGTGAATCGCTGGATCACGAGTTCCCAGTGCGACGGGCAGGTGTTGGAGAGGATGCCCAGCGGGTAGCCGGCCGCCGACAGGCTGGCGACCAGCGGCACGATCGGCACGTTCAATTCGAACATGTCGGAACCGGCGTGTGCCAGTCGGTCCGCGTCCGGCTGGGTGCCCGTTTCGCGGCACAGCGTCTGGTGGATCTCGCTCCAGCCGACCAGCCCCGTTTCGTAGCGGTCCTGCAGTCCGCTCTCGTAGACGATGGCCCGTACGTCGGCGGGCGATGCGCCGGCCAGTTCCGCCATCTGCCGGACGGCGCGGGCCTCGTCGAACAGCAGCAGGACGTTGCCCATGTCGAAGTAAATGAAGCGGGGTGGCGCGAGAGGCATGCGTGGGGGATTTCAGGAGCCGCTGGGAAGTGTGCGAAGACGAATCTGGCGGTACGACGCCTCGGCCGGCGCGCCGCCGTGAATCTGCAGGCCGATGATGCCTCGGCGAGCGATCTGGTCGTCGGTCTCCGTGTAGTCCACGGTCTGGACACCGTTCAGCCAGATCTGCACGCGGGGTCCTTGGCAGCGGATGCGAAACTGGTTCCACTCGCCCGGCCGGTACGCCTGCTTGACCGCCTGGGCGTCGCCCTCGGCCAGCATCCGGCGTCGGCGTGATTCATCGTACAGGGCGCCCCAGATCGGCCGGCCTTGCAGGCTGCCCATGTCGCACTGGTAACCGATCACCTCGTGATGGTCGGGAATCCGCTGGCTGCGGAACTGGATTCCCGCGTTGTCCCCCCGCCCCACCAGCCGGGCCTGCAGTTCCAGTTCAAAATCCTCGAACTGCTCCCGTGTGCAGAGAAACTCGTTGTGCGGAATCGGCTGCTGGAGCGAACCGGCCACGATCGCCTGCCGCTCGACCCGGAACATCCGCGGGTTGCCTTCCCAGCCCTCAAGCGACTTGCCGTCGAACAACTCCCGCCAGGGAGCCTCATCGGCATTGGCCTGGCCGGTATCGGTCTGGCCGGCCGCGGGCTTCTCAGTCGCGGGCTTCTCAGTCGCGGGCTTGCCGGCCGCTGCCCTGTCGCCAGTCGGCGGCTGGCCGGCCCGCGCGGTTCCCAGCCAGCAGGTGCCCGCCAGCCACGCCGCGATAAACCACTTCCAAGGTCGCATCACCTGGTCGCTCCTGGAGGTATCTCCTGGTTGCCCATGTCCACTGGACGTAAGATAGTGGGTTTCCCGGCCGCCGGAAACACCCGGCACGCCAAGCCTGATCGGGGAGGCCGTCCGCCCCGTAGGCCCGAATTCACGTGGGGAGAGCAGCAGCAGATGACCGAGCCACTCAATAAGTACAGCCGCCGGATCACGCAGCCCAAGAGCCAAGGCGCCTCGCAGGCCATGTTGTACGGCACGGGCCTGAGCGAGGCCGACATGGACAAGCCTCAAGTGGGCATCGCCAGCGTCTGGTACGAGGGCAACACCTGCAACATGCATCTGAACCGCCTGGCCGAGAAAGTCAAGCAGGGCGTGACGGAGGCGGGGCTGGTCGGCATGCGGTTCAACACGATCGGGGTCAGCGACGGCATCTCGATGGGCACCGAGGGGATGAGCTACTCGTTGCAGTCGCGGGACCTGATCGCCGATTCGATCGAAACCCTCATGGCGGCCCAGTGGTACGACGGCCTGATCGCCTTACCCGGCTGCGACAAGAATATGCCGGGCTGCCTGATCGCCATGGGACGGCTCAACCGGCCGGCCCTGATGATCTACGGCGGGACGATCAAGCCCGGCCACTTGAACGGCGAGAAACTGGATATCGTCTCGGCCTTCCAATGCTACGGGCAGTACCTGGCCGGGGCGATCGACGAGCCGACGCGGCGGAAGATCGTTCGCCAGTCGTGTCCCGGCGCTGGGGCTTGCGGCGGCATGTACACGGCCAACACAATGGCCAGCGCGATCGAGGCGCTGGGCATGTCGCTGCCTTACAGTGCGACGATTCCGGCCGAGGACCCGGCCAAGGAAGCGGAGTGCGTGCAGGCCGGCCAGGCGATGCGACTGCTGCTGGAACGCGACCTCAAGCCGCGCGACATCATGACCCGCGAGGCGTTCGAGAACGCGATGGTGATCGTGATGGCCCTGGGTGGTTCGACCAACGCCGTCCTGCACCTGATCGCCATGGCCCGCTCGGTCGACGTGCCCCTGACGATCGACGACTTCCAGGCGGTCAGCGACCGCGTGCCCTACCTGGCCGACTTGAAGCCCAGCGGCCGCTGGGTCCAGGAAGACCTGCACCTGATCGGCGGCACTCCCGCCGTGATGAAATACCTGCTCGACCAGAAACTGCTCCGCGGCGACTGCCTGACCGTGACCGGCAAAACGCTGGAGGAAAACGTCCGCGACCTGCCCGGTCTGCGGCCGGGGCAGACCATCGTCCACACGGTTGACGACCCGATCAAGCCGACCGGCCACATCCAGATCCTCAAGGGCAATCTGGCTCCCGAAGGTGCGGTCGCCAAGATCACGGGCAAGGAGGGCCTGGTTTTCAGCGGTCGGGCCAACGTGTTCGACTCCGAGGAGGAAATGTTACACGCGCTGGAGCAGAACCAGATCCACAAGGGCGACGTCGTGGTGATCCGTTACGAGGGACCCAAGGGCGGACCGGGCATGCCCGAAATGCTCACGCCCACCTCGGCGATCATGGGCGCGGGTCTGGGCAGCGACGTGGCGCTGCTGACCGACGGGCGGTTCTCTGGCGGTTCCCACGGTTTCATCGTCGGGCACATCACGCCCGAAGCGCAGGAAGGCGGCCCGCTGGCCCTGGTCCGCACGGGCGACACGATCACGATCGACGCCGATCGCCGGCGACTGGACGTGCAGCTTGGCGACGACGAACTGGCCAGTCGCCGAGCCGCCTGGACTGCGCCGGCCTACAAAGCCACGCGGGGCACTCTGCACAGGTACATCAAGAGCGTCAAGAGCGCGTCGGAGGGCTGCGTGACCGACGAGTGACAGCCTGAGCAATGGGCTGACCGACGGCCACTTGCCGCTCACGTGGAACCCTTCACGCTCGTACGCCGGGCACCACGGTGGACTCACGCCAGGCACAAGTACAACAGCACCAGCATCTGCAGGCTGGCAACCACCGTGGCCACCGCCAGTCCCATGCGGGGCTGGAAACGGTAGACCAGCAGGATGGTTCCCAGGGCCAGCACGGTGCCCGCGAACTTGCATCCCAGCAGGATCGATACCGAACCGCCGTCGGCCGCGATCAGCCAGCGACAGATCGGGTTGATCTCCAGCGTGGAGAGCGAATCCTGAAACTTGACGCTCAGATAGGTGTCGTACGCCGCGACCAGGCCGATCACCAGCCAACTGGCGACCAGCATCAGTTCCGCGGTGCGCGGAACGGACGTGGCGGCTGTCGCGGCCAGCGCCGGCGCATCGCCGACGGTCGGAACCGCCGGGGAACCTGTTCGCGGTTCCCGCAGAACTCGCAAGCGTTCGAGCGACGTGGCGCGCAAGGGGATCCTGCCCTGATGGAAGTGGTCCATGAGCCTCTCTCTCCTGTTCTCGGTTCCGGTTTTCGCTGGCGTGTCCGTGCGGCGAGGTCGACTTCCGTGAGTCGGGGATGTGGGACGCCAGGGGAAGGTGCCTGGTCAAAGCCAGGCCGCGGGCGTCCCGGTTGGTTGTTGCACCCAGTGTAGCAAGTCGCGTGCCGGGGAAGGAAATCCAGGGTTGGCGGGGCAGCCAGGCCGCGTCGCTCAAGTGACGGTTTGGCAGGCGGTTGAGTGATTCGGCACGGGAAAATCAGCGCCCGGCCGCGGGCTTCGTTGTCGGCGGCTGGCGGTCCGCCACTGGCTTCTGCCTGCCCATTTGATTCGCACGGAGCGCCGCGCGGCTGGTCACCTGGCGGCCAGACACCTACGATGCCCGGGCAGAGACAAGCTGCGGTATACTGGGGAAACCTGCCACGGGGCATGGGGAGGAATCAGAGGGAGCCATGAATCAGCGCCAGGTCAGGTCAGCCAATCTCCGCCAGTTGCGGGACAGCGGCTGGCAATCCAAATCGGTCAAGGACGAACTGCGAGATAACTTTCTGCGAATGCTGGCGTCCGGCGACGAGCTGTTTCCGGGCGTGGTGGGCTATGAGCACACGGTGATCCCGGAAATCAATCTGGCGCTGATCGCCGGCCACGACATGCTGTTCCTGGGCGAGAAGGGGCAGGCCAAGAGCCGCTTGATGCGGTCGCTGGTGCGGTTTCTCGACGAGTACATTCCCTATCTGGAGATTCCCGGAGCGCCGGTTCACGACGACCCTTATCACCCGATCAGCACGGCCGGCAAACGCTATGTGGCCGAGCATTCCGAAGAGGACGTGCCGGTGGCCTGGTGGCACCGCCAGGAACGCTACGCCGAACGGCTCGCGCCAGGCACCAAGTTCGCCGATATCATTGGAGAAATCGATCCGTCGAAGCTGGCGGGCGGGGTCAGCATGGCGACCGAGGAAGCATTGCACTTCGGCCTCATTCCGCGCTTGCACCGCGGCATTTTCGCCATGAACGAGCTGCCTGAGCTGGACGAACTGGTGCAGGTGGGACTGTTCAATATCCTGGAGGAGCGGGACGTGCAGATCCGCGGCTATCCGGTCCGCTTCGACCTGGATCTGGTCATCTTGTTCTCGGCCAACCCGTCCACGTTCAACCGCAGTGGCAAGGTGATCCCGCAGCTCAAGGACCGCATCGGCTCGGTGATCCACACGCACTATCCGCGTGAGCGGGAGCTGGGCATTCAGATCATGCGGCAGGAGGCCGCGGTGGAACTGGGGGGCGATTACCCGGTGCTGGTGCCGCATTTCATGAGCGAGATCATCGAGCAGCTCACGATCCAGGCCCGCAAGTCGAAGTACGTGGACCACCAGTCGGGAGTCAGCGCCCGGTTCAGCATCGCCAACTATCGCACGATGGTGGCCAGTGCCCGGCACCGCGGCGTGGTGTTGGGCGAGAAGCCCGCGGTGCCGCGGATCAGCGACCTGGGACATTTGTACTCGTCGTCGCTCGGCAAACTGGAACTGGACTTGATGGGCAGCCATCAGATGTCCGAACGGCAGGTGCTGGACGCGGTTATGGCGGAGGCGATCAAGACGGTGTTCGAGGAGTATGTGGACCGGCACGGGCTGGCGGAGATCGCCGAGATTTTCTCCCGCGGTGTGAAGATCGAAGTGGGTGACATGCTGCCTTCCAGCGCCTACGCGCGGCTGCTGCAGCGCGTCCCGCCGGTGTGGGACAAGGCGTTCGAGGTGAATGCCTCGGAGAACCCCGCCGTGCGGGCCTCGTGCGTGGAATTTGTTCTGGCGGGCCTCTACGCGACGGACCGCATTTCGCGTTCTCAACAACACGGACGACTGACTTATGAGATCCGGTAAGCCCTTCACGCATGCGGAGTCTGGCTGGCGGCGGTCAGCGAGTTGGTGGTCGCCAACCGGCGGAAGAATTGGGGGCTGGGACTGGCTGCCGCTTCGACTGCCGTTGTCGCCCTCGCTGCTGGCTTCGCTTCCAGTGCTGGCGCTGTTCCCGCTGCTGGTGCGGCTCTCCATACTGGCGCTGTTCCCGCTGCTGCCGGTCGCGGCGGGCTGCGGGCGCTCCGAGCCGCGAGCGGTGGTCGAACCGCCGGACATCACGGCGGTGGATAGCCCGAAGGCCGCGGATGCGGTCAAGCCTCAGGATACCGCGGCGCACGGCGACCCGGCCAAAGGGACGTCTGCCACCAGCGCGGATCAACGGCCGGCGACCGGCCCCGCCGGCGGGCAACCGGCCAGTACGCAGGATACCGCGAGCGGCACCGCGGCTGCACCCGCGGCCGGCACCGCCCGGCTCTCCCCTGCCCTGCTCGACCAGTCGCTGGCGCTGGGGCGCGAGTACATGCTGGCTCAGCAGACGGCTCAAGGAAACTTCCGCTACCTGATGGACGCGCTGACCGGCGAGCCGATAGGCCAGGACAACCAGGTGCGGCAGGCCGGTGCGTTGTGGGGACTGGCGCTGATTCATCAGCACCAGCCGAGTCCCCAGACCGAGCGAGCGGTGCTGCAGGGCTTGAACTTTTATCGGCAGTGCAGCGTGGCCGCCCGGGACCGGGGAGCGTTCATCGAGTATCCGGGGAATTTCGAGGGCGAAACGGGCAGCGTGGCCCTGGTCAGCCTGGCGGCGATCGAGTACCTGCGTTCGGCGGGCGATACGGAAGCTTCCGCCACGGTGCGGCGGCAACTGGAGGCCTACTTGCAGTTCCTGCTGAGCCTGCGGCGCCACGACGGCCGCTTCTACAGCCAGTATCGCTGGTCGTCGGGCGAAGGGATCGGCTTGCCGTCGTCCTACTTCGACGGCGAAACGCTGCTGGCCTTGACCAAGGCCGCCCGGTGGCTTGACCGCGACGATCTGCGACCGCTGATCCTGGAATCGGCCGAGGCGATGTACCAGGCATACGTGGTCGACGCCCAGCGCGAGGATCCCGACAGCGATTTGACCAAGGGGTTCTACCAGTGGGGTACGATGGCGTTCCGCGAGATTCACGAAGCGGGGTGGGCGGAGGACGATCGGTATGCTCGGCGGGCGATCGAGCTGGGGCATTGGATGATCGATGTCCACCGCACGCTGGAGCGGCGGCGGAACACGGCGTATGCGCATGAAGGGCTGGTCACGGCCTGGGTTCTGGCGCGGCACGTGGGCGACGAAGCGGCTCAGCGGAAATTCGCCGCCGCGGTCGACCAGGGACTGTACCAACTGACGACCTGGCAGGTGGGCAGTCCGGTGGCCAGCGCCTGGCTGCGCGAGCGTCCTCAAGTGGAACGGTACGCTCGGGGAGGCGTCATGAGCGCGGCCAGCGATCCGCTGCTGCGCATCGACACGGTCCAGCACCAGATGCACGCGGTGATTCTGGCTCGCCAACATCTCTTTCCCTGAGGTCGTCTTGAAGTAGGACGGGTCTGAATCCCGTCTTGGTGATTCTGGCCCGTGAAGATCTTTGTCCCGGAAGGCCAAGCATGACCAGCCGCAAACGACTGGGCGGTATCGTTCACACGTACCAGAGATATAACCCGGCCGAGTTTCCCAGCCCGACGCAGCCGCCGCCCGACCTGGTCTCGCCCGTTTTCGAGCACATGCTGGCGTTCGGCAACCTGCGGCAGCTCAGCGAGGAGGAGCTGGCGCGGGCCATTCGGCTCGATCCCAGCCAGATCGCCGGACTGGGCCCGAGTCTGGACGCGTTGCGGGCGATCCTGGAGGAACGCAAGCGGAAGATCCTGGCCCGCTACGAGACGAACACGGTGCTGCGGCAGGCCCGCCGCATCTTCCAACAGGCGGCGGCCAACATGCGGCCGCCCAAGCCGCTGCGAGGCGCTTTCAAACAGGCGGTGGGCGACGAGCAGATTTACGACCTGGAACGTCTCTGGTACGCGCTGGACGACGAGCGATCGCCGTTCGCCACGCAGTTGCTGGGTCTGATGGAGCGGTTGGGGGACCAGTACCAGGTGGACGAACTGGCCGCCCGCTATACGTTCACCGGGCGCACGCCGATGACCGTGCCCGAAGCGCTGGAGATCAAGAAGGAACTGGAGAAGATCGACGAACTGCTGAAACAGCTCGAACAGGCCCGCCAGTCGGCGACGCTGGCGGTGATCGACCTGGAGGCGCTGGAGCAGTTCGCCGAACCTGGCGACCTGGCTCGGCTCAAGGAACTGCAGCAACTGGTCGAGAACTACGTCCGCGACCAGGCCGAGCGGCAGGGGTTGAACCGCGACGGCAAGGGATTTCAACTGACGCCGCAAGCCTACCGGATGTTCCAGGGGAAGCTGCTGGAGCGGATCTTCAGCAATTTGCAGGCCGCGCGGACCGGGCGGCACACGGGTCCGATCCTGGGCGACGGGGCCGTGGAGATGACGCAGACCAAGCCCTACGAATTCGGCGACTCGGTGACCCAGATGGACATTCCCCAGTCGCTGATCAACGCCCTGCTGCGGCAAGGGGGCGAGCGGCCGCTGAGGCTGCGCGGCAGCGACATCGAGGTCCACAAGACCCGCAACACGCCCAAGTGCGCGACCGTGGTGATCATGGATATGAGCGGGTCGATGCGGTACCAGTCGCAGTACATCAACGTCAAACGCATGGGCCTGGCGCTGGACGGCCTGATCCGGCGGGAGTATCCCGGCGACTTCCTGAGAGTGATCGAGATGTACACCTTCGCCAAAGTGCGTGCCGGCGGCGAGATCGTCGAGCTGCTGCCCAAGCCGGTGACGATCTACGATCCGATTGTGCGGCTGAAGGTGGATATGAGCCGGGACGACGTGAGCGAGTACCAGATTCCGCCGCATTTCACGAACATTCAGCACGCCCTGCAGATGGCCCGGCAACTACTGGCCACGCAGGATACTCCCAACCGCCAGATCGTGCTGATCACCGACGGACTGCCGACCGCTCACTTCGAAGGCAGCACGCTGTACCTGCTCTACCCGCCCGACCACCGCACCGAGGCGGCGACCATGCGCGAAGGCCGCTTGTGCCAGCGCGAGGGCATCACGATCAACCTGTTCCTGGTTCCCAGTTGGTCGCAGTCCGAGGAGGACATTCGCTTCGCGTACCGGTTGGCGGAATCGACGCGGGGGCGAGTGTTCTTTACCGCCGGCGGTGATCTGGACCGCTTCGTCGTCTGGGACTACGTCCATCGCAAGCGCGAACTGCTGAGTTGATGCTGACAGCCTGGCGGCTTGGTCCACGCAGCCGATCACCAGGGCGGCGTTCATCGGCGATGCGTTCAAGGACGAGCAAGAAAAGTATGATTGTTGGTTGATGAAGGGTTCCCCGTTTGGCATCGAGTATCGTATGATGTAGGAATCATGAATCGTTCGTTCCGCGTGCGGCCATGATCATGCCGCTCGCCAACGATCGCCTGGGTTCGGATGGATTCGGCATGTGTGGTTCCTTACGGGGTCCTTGATGGAAGACATCCTGCAAGCCTTCTTGGAACGGCCGTCGGCTCGGGGCTACCGCGCGGTGCGCCAAGCGTTGCTCGACCAGCCCGACTTCCAGGCTGATGTGAAAGCTTTGGCGGAAGTCGCCCGCCTGTGCAACCGCCAGGCGTTCGCCGCGGCCGCCGAACGAATCCACGGGATGATGCCTGAATGGCTGCTCAGCCCGCGAGTGCACGGTTACGCCGCCTGGATCGCCGAGGAACTGGGCGACGGTGAGGATGCGGAGCTGGAGCGGTTTCTGCTGTCTTCCTGCTTGCAGGGACTGCTGGACACGGGTGACGGCAGCCAGTCTCGCCCGTTCCTGGTAACTTACGTCAGCGACCAGTATGACGTGCTCTGCTGGCTGGGGGACGAAGCCGCCAGTCAGCGGCTGGTCGCCGCCGGCAATCGGCAGTTCGACGTGCTGACGACCGCGACGGGGCGCGAGTATTGGTTTGAGATCAGCGGGCTGCTGGACTCGCCCGGCCACCAGCGCTGCCGGTCACGGGCCTGGAAGCACGCGCCTCCTTCACTGCGGGAACTGGCCTTGACCAGTCGCGGTTCCTGGAACTGACGCATCCGGGATCAAGCGGCCGCGGTCGGCGGATTGGTTGTCAGTGGTCAGTGGTCAGTCAGAGAGCGGCCAGCAGGGGGTGATGGGCCGACGAATTTGCAATTTGCAATCGGCACTATTGCGCCTCCCCCGGCACTGGGATTCATGGGCCTGTGGCCGGTCAGGTACCGGTGCTGACGGGCTGGCCGCTTCTCAGGTCCCCGTCACTCAAACACCACGTCCAGTGTCGTGTCGCGGCGGATTGACTGGGGTTGCCAGCGGTAGCGGTTCTGTCCCAGCAGGTCGGGGGCCGGCATGAAGAAGTCGCCCAGTTGCGCCAGGTCGGTGCGCCGCAGTTCTTCGCTGGGCCGGCGGCGAGCGTTGCGGGACAGGACCAGCACGTGGTATTTGCCACGGTCCGGCACTCGCAAGCGGAATTCACCGTTCACGTCGGCTCGCGCATACTCGCCGCCGATCGACTGGATTGATTGCAGGCCCGGGTCGGTGGGTACGGGAAACGGGGCGGCGGGAATCAGGCCGTCAATCGGAGCCTTCTGTTCCGGCCTGGCATCCTGCGGCAATACGACGATCACCGCTCCGGCGTCCGGCAGCAGACCGCCGCCGCCCGCCTTGTAAGTCACCTTGCCGGCCACGAGGCAAGGTTGTGGCGGTTGATTCTCGGCACTCGGTTCTCCCACCGTGCTGCCGCCCACCAGCACGCCCAGCGTAAAGCAGACCAGCCCGACAACGGCCAGCAGTATGCCTTGCATGTAAAGCAGGCTTCGCGAGACAGCAACCTTCTCCGGGTCGACGTGGTCGGGCAACGAGCCGCGACCGGCATGAGCGCCGGTTCGCGGGCCGCCACCGCGGATGGCCGGAGCGGTCTCCTGCTCGTAGACCCACTCCACGTCGTCGTCGAACACGGCGAAGTCAGCCCAGGGGTCGGTTTCCCGCGGCAGGCCAGGCGCCGTCGCGGCGGCGGCCGTCGCGACGGCCAACTGGCGCTCGGCTTCCTCGGCCGTCGGCACGGTCAAGGTTTGCTGGCACTTGGGGCACTTGGCCCGAGCGCCCACTTTGCGCGAGCTGACGCTCAGCCGTTGCTGACAGTTCGCACACTGAAACCGTATGGGCATCGAATCAGCCGTCCCAGTCGAGATGGACGCAGGTTGCGGGAGTGTTGGTGGGAAAGGCCGCTTCCGACCACACTATCAGACCGGCGCCGTGGTGGCCAGTAACACGGGCGGCCAGTAACACGGGTTGCCGGGGCAACTTGCCGCCGCCTGGCGTCATTCGGACGGCGGCAGCGGACGCTGCTCATCGGACGGCTGCTGGGCGTACCAGGCCTGCATCCCCAACCAGCCGACCAGCAGCACGATGTCGATGCAGATCAACAGCAGGCAACCGATGGCCACGCCCAGCAGCAGTCGTGCGGCCGAGGCGTCTTGCAAGGCGGCCGCCAGGGCCTGCCCGCCCATGACGACTCCGAAGGCCACAACCAGTACCGGCAGGCCGAAGACGAGCAGTGAGAGGAGTCGGCGAGGGATCACGGCGGTTTATCCAGCAAAGGTTCTCCAGACGCCGTAATCTTGTTAATCGTAATCTTCAGTGTCAATGGGACGACCCCGCCTGATTCGACCGCTGGAACCTCCGCGGCCAGCGGGGCCAAGCTATAAGCAGAGAGCGGCTCAAAGGTTGACGGCCGAAGCTCAAGGCGGTCACAATAAGTGGAACGACACTGCCTGCAAGCCGCCGGATGACCGAGGCGTGGAGTCGCGCCGGCGTCTGGCGATTGGTCTTCATGTCTGGCCTTCCACCTGGCTGGGCGGTTCGGGGGCGATCGATGACGGGAGAAACAAGCATGGCGCGGAAGCAAATGTGTCGGCGGGCGCGGATCCGCGCGGCGCTTGTCTTGCTGGCTACCCCGCTCCTGGGACTGGGTGCCGTGTCCGTGCTGTGGGCGGCCACCGTCACGTTGCAGAACGGCCTGGAATTTCAGGGCGATCTGGGCAACATCTCGGAAGTGGGCCAGACCGGATTGGACCTCAGCAAGACTCCGGCCGAAGGCAAGGCGACCAAGATCGTGCTGGTGGACGACGCGTTGCGGCGGACCTTCCTGCCCGAAAACCAGGTGCGTCCTGGGGGGCTGAACTTCGCTCCCGGTCCGGCGTTCGAACGGTTCGACATCCCCAAGCGCGTGGCGCGGGCCGGCGCCAGGATCAAGAGCGTCGGCCAGTTCACACGGGTCGAACCGTTTGACGCCTACGGCAACCGGCTGGTGACCATGAACACGCCGAAGGGCCCGGCCAACATCATTCAGGGGATCACCGAGGTGACGCCCAACTATGCCAAGGTGGAAGGATTGCTGGTGGAGGGACCCACGTACATCTGGGATATGCGGCTTTCCACGACCAGCTTGCCCCGCGACGTGCTCAGCCCCCTCTTGCGGAAGGCGATCGATCCGCACAACCCGGACGATCGGCTGCGGCTGGTGCGATTTTACATTCAGGCGGAACGGTTTCACGACGCGCAGGCCGAATTGGAGGAGGTGTTAAGCGCCTTTCCGCAACTGGTCGACAAGCGTGAGCAGCTCAGCAAGCTGCGGCAACTGGCCGCTCGCCGGCTGATCCGCGAGATCGAACTGCGGCGGGACGCGGGCCAGCATCAACTGGCGATCGCCATGTTGGAGCAGTTTCCCAGCGATGGCGTGGCCGGCGTGGAGTTGCTGAAGGTCAGCGACATGCTGGACGAGTACAAGCGGACGGTGGGCGAGGCGGAACGGATCCTGGCGCAGCTCCAGCAGCACACGGGGCAGTTGGAGGACGCGGCGCTGCGGGAGCGGGTCGAGCGGGTGCGGCAGGAGATGGCCGCCGAGTTGAGTCTGGAAACGCTGCCGCGATTGGCGGATTATGCTCGCCTGGCCGACGACGACAAGCTGTCGGTCGGCCAGAAGCTGGCGCTGGCGGTGAGCGGATGGTTGCTGGGTAGTGGCCAGGGGCTGGAGAACCTGGCCGTGGCGACGTCGCTGCACGCGGTTCGCGACGAAGTCCGCACGTACCTGCGGTCCCAGGTGCAGCCGGAGCGGGACGCGGCGCTGGAACGGCTGGCCAGCATGGAGGGCGCGCAACCGGCCAGCCTGGCCCGGCTGCTGGCTCACATGAAACCACCGCTGGACGTGCCTCAATCGGCCGCCGGCGAGGTGCCGGGCCTGTTCCAGATGCAGGCGACGGGGTTGCCCGGGGAGCCGGCGATCACGTACCACGTGCAGTTGCCGCCGCAGTACGATCCCTACCGCCGTTATCCCTGTGTGCTGACACTGCACGGAGCGGGCACGACCGCTCGGCAGCAGGTCGATTGGTGGTCGGGCGCCTACAACGAGAAGTCCCAGATGCGGCTGGGGCAGGCGTCGCGGCACGGCTACATTGTGCTGGCGCCCGAGTGGGCCGACGCGCACCAATACAAGTACCGTTACTCGGCCCGCGAGCACGCCGCCGTGATGTATTCGCTGCTGGACGCCTGCCGGCACTTCAGCATCGACGTGGATCGCGTGTTCCTCAGCGGCCACTCGATGGGCGGCGACGCGGCCTGGGACATTGGACTGGCGCACCCTCACCTGTGGGCCGGTATTTTGCCCGTGGTGGCCGTGGCGGACAAGTACATCGAACGCTACTCCGAGAATGGCCGCCACCTGCCGATGTACTTCGTCTCGGGAGAAATGGACGGCAACAAGATCGCCCAGAACGCGCCGCAATGGAACCGCTACCTGACCCGGCACACGTACAACGTGGTGATTGTCGAATACCGGGGGCGTGGCCACGAGCATTTCCACGAGGAGATCCAGCGGATGTTCGACTGGATGCGGCTGACGCCCTCGCGGAACCTGTTTCGCGACGAGTTCACGGCGTATTCCATGCGGGCCTGGGACAATGCTTTCTGGTGGGCCGAGCTGTCCGGCTTCCCCGCTCAAGCTACCGTCGCGCCCGCCAACTGGGATACCGACTCCGGTTCGGCTCGGGCCGGAGTAATCGAAGGCCGCGTGACCGAGCGGAAGCGGGTCACGCTCCGCTCGGCCGCCTCGCAAGCCACGATCTGGCTGGCGCCGGAGATGGTGGATTTCGCCAACCGGGTCACGGTCAGCTTCAACAACCGCAGCCAATCGCTGGCCTTGGAACCCAACATCCGCGATCTGCTCGAAGACGCTCGGACGCGCAGCGATCGCCAGCATCCATTCTGGGTCAGCGTAACGCTGGGCCGATGAAGCTGGCTGGGGTCAGTGGATGATGTCCGGCGTCCCGCCGGACGGCGCGCGTGCCTTCGGCCGGCAGGACCCGATTGAGGACAATCGGGCTACACAGTTGGTGGAGCGATTGTCCCCAATCGCTCTTCCGGCCGAAGGCCGGACCGCGCATCCGTGCCTTCGGCCCGCAGGACTCGATTGAGGACAATCGGGCTACACAGATGGTGGAGCGATTGTCCCCAATCGCTCTTCCGATCGAAGGCCGGACCGCGCGCGTGCCTTCGGCCCGCGGGACCCGATTGAGGACAATCGGGCTACACAGTAGGTGGAGCGATTGTCCCCAATCGCTCTTCCGGCCGAAGGCCGGACCGCGCGCGTGCCTTCGGCCCGCAGTACCCGATTGGTGACAATCGGGCTACACAGATGGTGGAGCGATTGTCCCCAATCGCTCTTCCGGCCGAAGGCCGGACCGCGCGCGGGCCTTCGGCCCGCAAGACCCGATTGGTGACAATCGGGCTACACAGATGGTGGAGCGATTGTCCTCAATCGCTCTTCCGGCCGAAGGCCGGACCGCGCCTCCGTGCCTTCGGCCCGCAGGACTCGATTGAGGACAATCGGGCTACACAGATGGTGGAGCGATTGTCCTCAATCGCTCGTCCGGCCGAAGGCCGGACCGCGCGCGGGCCTTCGGCCCGCAGTACCCGATTGAGGACAATCGGGCTACACAGTAGGTGGAGCGACTGTCCTCAATCGCTCTTCCGGCCGCAGGCCGGACCGCGAGCGGCACTGGGGCTGCGTTGAGGAACGACAACGTCTGCTGCCGATTGCAAACTGACGACTGACCACTGACAACTACTTCGTCAGCAGGCAGCCGCTGACCAGCCAGCCGTCGTCGCGCGTGGTGATGAACAACCCGGCCGGACCCAAGTAATGCTTCACCTGGTCGAAGTCGGGCATCTTGGCGCCGTCGATTTCCTGTTTCCGCACAACCCCCTTCTCATCGGGGCCCATCATGCGGTTCAGGATCTTGCCCAGCATGGTTTCCGATTCGGGCATCTTGCCCTGCTTCATCAACTCGTAGGTCGGACGGTAAGCTTCGTCCGTGCGGCTGAAGAACTGGAAGCTCTGCTTGCCAGCGCCCAGTTTTACGAGCGCCTTGTCGATCCGGTCATAGTCGTCGGTCGCGCCGAGCGTGGTCTTCTCGCGGGCCTGCTTGAGCACATCGCCGACGAAATCGACGTGCGAGGCCACGAACAGGTGCCCGTGAGCGACGGCCACGGCCATGTTCGGCAGGATCGGCTCCTCCTCGTCTTCGTCTTCTTCCTCCGGTCCATCGAACGGGCCGAAGCCGGCGCCGACGATCTTGATCTCCTCGACTTCCACCGGCTTCTCGTTGATGATCTCCCAGACCACGTGGCCTTCGACCATCCGCGGCTCGGCATCCGGGTCGGCCTCCATGATCTTCTGGATCGTTTCGGCGACCTTGGCCTCGTCGCGAAGTTCCACGGCGACCAGCAACCGTTCGCTTTGAGGCGTGATTGGCGTGCGGTAGTCGGTGATCAGCGTCCCGCGCTGGCCGATGTAGTCGACCAGTCCGGTCCGCAGATCGACTCGCGGCCCCGCCACGTCGTCGCGGATGCTGCCCAGAATGTCCTCGAACAGATCCTCGCCCGCCTTGGCGCCCGCCAGTTCGTTGACCAGGGTCTTGGAGTATTCAAAGGCGTCCTGCATACTCCAGTTGCAGCTCAAGTAGCTGGCGATTCCGGGCGGGACCCAGCCTTGAGGCGCGACGGTCGGTCCGTTGGGAAAGTCCAGCATCCGGGCGGCCAGGCGGAACCGCGATTCGGCTCCTGGCTGGCCCGGAGCGTAGATCAGCGTGCGGTGCAGGATCTCGTGTTCGTCGGTCTTCAAGGCGATCTGACCGCCGACGCCGATGATGGCGTCGAAGCCCTGGTTCCGGAGCACCTTGAGCAGATCGGTGCCGCGACGCTTTTCCTGCCGCCGCATGACGCGGGAAACTTCCATGTACCCGAACGGCTCGACGAACCAGCGGACGTGTGCTTCCTGCGCCCCCATCGCCGCCAGGCTCTCGCGCATCGTCACCTGATATGCGGGTACCTTGTCCAGTGTCGGCCCGGCGGCCCCTTGCAGCCGTTCGGCGACTTCGCGGGCCACCTCGCCATGGTCGGAGGTCACCAGCAGGTCGCCGTGCAGCATGTGGTAAGCCGTCTCCTGCTCCAACTGATCGCGCCGCCGGGGCAGTCGATACGCGACCACTTCCACGGCGCCGACCCGGCTGCTGGAACGCTCGGCCTTCTGAGCGACCAGGTTGCGGCCGATCCTGGCCAGCAACTGCTCCGCCTCGGCCCGATGCCCCGTCACGTCGGCGACCAGCACGCGCGCGTGCTGCCGGACGTCCCCGCCCGGTTGGATCACGGCCCAGGCCACTTCGCCCCCCGCCACCGCTTGCAGGTCTTCCAGCGACACGCCCAGGCGCACACCGTCCGCGGCCCGCTTGCCCTCGATCTGCTCGCCCAGGTCCTTGACGAACGGTTGCATCGCCGGATCGTTGACCAACTGTCCAAGCTGCGTCGCGTTCCAACGGACCTTCGCGTCCTGGAAATCCAGGATGGAAAAGTGCCCCTTGGTCGTCTCCGGCAACAGCGTTTCCGACGGCACGACGGCCAGCGACGTACCGCCGCTCGACAACACCAGGACGCACAACGTAACGGTCAGGACGCAGTAAAATGCAACGCGCGGCACGACGGGTCTCCTTGAGATATCACCGAGCTGGACCGGTGCAGTGGCGACCGCCAGTAACCGGGGATGGGCAGATCGGAAGATGCTCGATCTTTGACGTTATCGGTTGGAGGGAAAGGCAACTGCCAGCCCTGGCGGAAGAGCACAGCTTAAATCACCTGGTCAGCAAACTTCCAGCCAGTGCCAATCATAACCTATCCCGCATAGCTTCCACAAGGCAGGCAATCCCCCCTTCCAGGAGATCCGGCTTGATCGGAACATCCTGGACGCCTCGCCCTCGGAAACGCCATAATCGGGCCATGCGCGACTACCACCTGGAAAACCTGAGCCACGATCCAGTTCACGGCTACATACCCTTCACGTCTCCCAGCAGCGTACAGGCGGACGAGTCGTCGGAGCAGGACATCATCGACCACCCCTGGGTCCAGCGACTGCGACAAATCCACCAGTTACAGACCGCCTGGTGGGTCTATCCGTCCGCCGAACACACCCGGTTCCAGCACGTCTTGGGTGTGATGCACTTAGCCAGTCGAGTGGTGGCGTGGTTGTACGACAGTCTGCGGGAGACGTGTCCAGACGTTCCCAGTCGGGGTTATGTCGAAACCTTGCTGCGGATGGCCGGTCTGCTGCACGACGTGGGGCACGGGCCGTTCGGGCACTTCTTCGACGAACATTTCTTGAAGGACTTCGGGCTGACGCACGAAACGCTGGGAGCCCGCATCATCCAGGACGAGCTGGGCGGGTTGCTCCGCCGTTTGACCCGCAATCCCAACTCGCAGTTGGCCGCCGGCGAGCGGTTGGATCCCGGCGAGATTGCCTGGCTGATTGCCCGCCCGCAACCGGGCGACGCGGAAAATCGGCCGCGTTGGCTGCGGTTCGTCCGCGGGTTGCTCAGCGGCATCTACACGATCGACAACATGGACTTCGTGCTCCGCGACGCCTACATGTCGGGCTACAGCCAGCGGGCCTACGATCTGGACCGGTTGCTGCACTACAGCTTTTTCAGCGAGCGGGGGCTGACGATCCACGACCGGGGCATTGAGGCTCTGGTGCGGTTCATGGGAGTGCGGGCGGAACTGTTTCGCGCGATCTATTTTCACCGCACCGTGCGGGCGATCGATCTGACGCTGGCCGATCTGTTCGCCGACAGCAAGCCGTTGTTGTTTCCGGGGAACCCGCTGGAGCATCTGGAGCGGTACCAGCAGTTCACGGAATTCTCGCTGCTGGTGGACGTGGCCCGCTGGAAGCGGAGCGGCGATCCGCAGCGGGTCGGCCTGGGCGAGCGTTGGGAAGCCCTGCTGCGGCGACAGCTTCCCTGGAAGATGATCTGCCAGCGGAGCTTGATCTTTTCCGAAGCCGACCGCGAGCAGCAGAGTATCTTCAGCGAACCGCGGCTGGTGGAACACCGCCTGCGCGACCTGTTGCCGGCCGACTTGCGATCGTTGCCCCTGCGGCTCGATATCGCTCGGCACCTGCATCGCCCGCACACGCGGGGCGCATCGGGCGGCCAGAATTTTCTGTATGATTCCGCTCATCAACGGATCCGCCCGCTGACGGCCAACGAACTGATCGACCGTCTGCCGGTCAGCCATCGGATCTGCCGTATTTATGCCTTGAGCCACGAGCATGCGGCGGTGTTGGCCACGGCTCTGGATCAGTTGATCGGCGGTGTCGGAGCGGACGACGTGACGAATATGTGAAGTCGTCATTGGTCATTGGTCATTGGTCAATGGTCAATTTGCAATTTGCAATTTGCAATCGGCGTTACGCAATATCATGCACTGACAACGGTGGTCATAGATCAAGAGCCTGACCGACCGGGCGAGGGCGCGTCCTGCGGGGGAGCAGAGCATGTTTCTGACGTTTGGCGAAATCATGATGCGGGTCGCGCCGCCTCGCCGGTTGAGGTGGCGGCAGGCGCTGCCGGGCCAGGTCGAGGTGACGTGGGGCGGCGGCGAGGCGAACGTGGCGGCATCGCTGGCCATGTTCGGCCAGCCCGTGCGATACCTCACCGCCCTGCCCTGCCATCCGCTTTCCGAAGCGCTGGTCTCGACGCTGCGGGGCCTGGGAGTGGACACCGATCATCTTCTGTGGCGCGGCGGCGGGCGGCTGGGAGTGTACTATGTCGAGCCGGGAGCCAATCAGCGCGGGTCCACGGTGCTGTACGACCGTGAGGGGAGTGCGATCAGCCTGGCGGCGGCCGGCGAGTATGCGTTCGACGCGGCGCTGGAAGGCGTGCACTGGCTGCACGTGACGGGCATCACGCCGGCGATCAGCCAGGCGGCGGCCGTCGCGAACCTCGACCTGGTGATGCGGGCTCGAGGCCGCGGGGCCAAGGTGTCGTGCGACTTGAACTTTCGCAAGAAGCTCTGGCAATGGCAGCCGGGCACGGCGGCCCGCGACCTGGCGCGGCAGACGATGGCCCAACTGCTGCCCCACGTCGACGTGATCATCGCCAACGAGGAGGACGCGGCCGACGTGCTGGACATTCATGCCGCCGGCACGGACGTGGCGCAGGGCCAGTTGGACGTGCAGGCTTACGAGGAGGTCGCTCGGCGAATCGTCGAGCGGTTTCCGCAGGTGGCTTACGTGGCGATTACGCTGCGCGAGAGTTTGTCGGCCGACCATAACAACTGGGGCGCGATGCTCTGGGACGCGGCCGGTCAGCGGGCGTATCTCGCGCCGCTTGACCAGCAACAACAGTACGCTCCCTATCCGATCCGGGCGATTGTCGATCGGGTCGGCGCGGGCGATTCGTTCGCCGCCGGGTTGCTCCACGCGCTCCACACGCCGCGGTACGCCGAGCCCGAACTGGCGTTGCGGTTCGCGGTGGCCGCCAGTTGCCTCAAGCACAGCGTCCAGGGCGATTTTAACTACGTCACCGAAGCCGAAGTTGCCGCGTTGCTGGCCGGCAGTGCCAGCGGGCGCGTCCAACGGTAAATCGACCATGACAAATACTGCACCGCACGAACTGTACGACAATCCGCTGATCACCCGTTATGCCTCGGACGAGATGAGCCGGCTGTGGAGCCCGCAACGGAAGCACGCCACCTGGCGGCGGTTGTGGCTGATGCTGGCCGAGGCCGAACAGGAACTGGGTCTGGAGATCCGCGACGAGCAGTTGCAGCAGATGCGAGCTCATCTGGACTCGATCGATTTCGCGGCGGCCGCCGGTTACGAACGCCGCTTGCGGCACGACGTGATGGCTCACGTCCACGCCTTTGGCGACGATTGTCCGGACGCTCGGCCCGTCATCCACCTGGGTGCGACCAGTTGCTTTGTCACCGACAACACCGATCTGCTGTTGCTGCGCGAGGCGTTGCAACTGGTCCGCCGCCGCCTGGTGGCGGTGATCGATCACCTGGGTCGGTTCGCCGCGGCGCAGCGCGACCTGGCCTGCCTGGGCTTCACGCATCTCCAGCCCGCTCAGCCCACCACCATGGGCAAACGGGCCTGCCTGTGGGCCTACGACCTGGTGCTGGACCTGCGGGAAGTCGAACATCGCCTGCAACTGCTGCGCGCCCGCGGCGCGAAAGGCACGACCGGCACGCAGGCCAGTTTTCTGCAACTGTTCCACGGCGACCACGACAAGGTGCGGCGGCTGGAACAACGGGTGGCCGAGAAGATGGGGTTCGACGCCACGTACGCCGTGACCGGGCAGACGTACACGCGCAAGGTCGACTCGCAGATTGTCGACTGCCTGTCGGGAGTCGCTCAGAGCGCGCACAAAATGGCGACCGACGTGCGGTTGCTGGCCAGTCGCAAGGAGCTGGCAGAACCGTTCGAAACCGATCAAATCGGCTCGTCCGCCATGGCCTACAAGCGCAACCCGATGCGCAGTGAGCGGGTCTGCGGGCTGGCCCGGTTCGTGATGAGCTTGCAGTCGGGGACCGCCCAGACGCAGGCCACGCAATGGCTGGAACGCACGCTGGACGACAGTGCCATCCGCCGCCTGGTACTGCCGCAGGCGTTCTTGGCCAGCGACGCGCTGTTGATCCTGCTGCGAAACATCTTCGCGGGCCTGGTCGTTTATCCGCGGGTGATCGAGAAGAATCTGCGGGATGAGCTGCCGTTCATGGCGACCGAGAACATCCTGATGGCGGCCGTCGAGGCGGGCGGCGATCGCCAGGACCTGCACGAACGGATCCGGCGGCACAGCCTGGCGGCCGCGGCGGGCGTGAACGAGCAGGGCCAGCCCAACGACCTGCTGCAGCGGCTGGCCGAGGACCCGGCGTTCGCGGCCGTCGATTGGGATGCCGTGCTGGACGTTTCGCGGTTCGTGGGCCGGGCGCCGGAGCAGACCGATGAGTTCCTGCGGGACCTGATCGAGCCGCTTCGGCGGCAGTATGGACTGAGCGGCGAGACCCCGGAGGGCGGTTCCCCGGACGGCGACGTGCGCGTCTGATAGAATCCTGGACAGACCGTTCGCCGGTACCTGACGCCAGTTTTTCAAGGAGCGGGCCGATGCTGCGACGACGTGACGTGTTGAAGTGGGGCGCCGCCGCGACGCTGGCGGCACTGCACACGCGGGCCTTCGCCGCGGCGCGTGAGAAGCCCCGCCGCGTGGGCCTGATCGGGACCGGCTGGTACGGCAAGTGCGATCTGACGCGGCTGCTGCAGGTCGAGCCGGTCGAGGTCGTGTCGCTGTGCGACGTCGATCGCCGGTTGCTCGACGAAGCCGGCCAGCTCGTCGCCGCTCGGCAGGCTTCCGGTCGCCAGCCGCGGCTTTACGCCGACTATCGGCAGATGCTGGCCGAAAAGGATCTGGACATTGTCCTGGTCGATACGCCCGACCACTGGCACGCCTTGCCGATGATCGCGGCGGTCAACGCGGGGGCCGACGTGTTCGTGCAGAAACCGATCAGCGTCGACGTGCTGGAAGGCGCCGCGATGCTCGATGCCGCCCGCCGGCAACAGCGAGTGGTCCAGGTTGGCATGCAGCGCCGCAGCACGCCGCACCTGATCGAGGCCCGCGACCGCGTGATTCGCGAGGGGCTGCTGGGCAAGGTGGCGCACGTCGAAACCTACTGCTACTATCACATGCGAGCCAACTCGAACCCGCAGCCGATGAATCCGCCCGAAGGCTTCGATTATGAAATGTGGACCGGGCCGGCGCCGTTGCGGCCGTACACCGAACTGACGCACCCCCGCACCTGGCGGGCCTTCATGGAGTACGGCAATGGCATCGTCGGCGACATGTGTGTCCATATGCTGGACATGGTTCGCTGGGCGCTCGATCTGGGCTGGCCCCGCCGCATCGCCTCCAGCGGCGGGATCCTGGTCCAGAAAGATTCGCTGGCCAACATCACCGACACACAGCACGCGACGTTCGAATTCGACGGCCTGAACGTCGTTTGGACGCATCGCTCCTGGGGCGCTCCGCCCGATCCCGAATATCCCTGGGGCGCGACCATCTACGGCGATCGCGGCACGTTGAAGCTGAGCGTGCAGAAATACGAGTTCATTCCGCAGGGTCGCGGAACCCGGCTGCAGGGCCAGGCCGTGCTGGAATTCGACAAGTATCCGGACGACGTGACCGACCGCGAGCCGCTTCGCCTGGAACAACACGTCGCCTCGGCCATCCGCGGCCACATGCGCGACTTCCTGCAAGCCATCGACAGCCGCGGCCGGCCCGTCTCGGATATCGAGCAGGGCTATGTTTCGGCCGCTTGCTGCATCCTGGCCAACCTGGCCATGCAGCTTGGCAGAACGCTGGAGTTCGATCCGGCCACTCGTACGGTGCGTGGCGACGACGAAGCCACGCGGTTGCTTCGCCGGCCCTATCGCCAGCCCTGGCAGCACCCGGCGGACGGATGAGGTGGAGTCGTCAGTTGTCAGTTGTGTGTCGTCAGTTGCGAATGTAACCGTTTACGGGAATTCGAGATTCGGATCGGCGTCGAGGAGAACCATCCAATCCCTCTGGCCCCTCCCCGGAAGTAGATCGTGCAGCTTTTAAGTTGTTTTGCCGAGAGGATTTGGCGTGACAACCGAGGGAAACTTGGACAGCCTGGACTCCGGCGAGCGCTCCCCATGGAAATCCCTCTGGCCCCCTCCCCGGCTTCCGGGGAGGGCTGGGGAGGGGCCTGCGGGGTTAGAGCGGTCAACCAGTTGTTCAACGCGCAGAATGGACTGGAAGGCACGCGGATTCTTTGTAATTCGGGTTTGGAATCCGGGACCGGATGTATGCGTT
>JAGFJK010000141.1 GCA_024102795.1 Pirellulaceae bacterium | reverse complement strand
CTGGCCCACGGCAACACGCTCGGTCTGTGGTAGGATGGAATCGCGTGGGCGACGGTCATCAAGCGAGCGTCGCCCGCCTCAGGTTTTACCAGCCTCCGCTTGCCAACTCGATGCCCCCAATGGCCCGCTGGCCCAAACGCACCTGGACCACCATTTTCACGTACGGGACGATTTTCGTCTTGTTTCCGTTGTTGTGCCTGTTGGCGTGGGCCTATGTGTACGGCTGGTTGTTTTAGCGATTTGCGGGGCCTGGACACGTCATGGCTGACTTGAAGCGACGCCTGGAGGAACTGCTGGAGCCGTTCGGGCAGACGCACGTGCTGCGATTCTGGGAGCGGCTGAGCGGTGCCGAGCGGCTGCGTCTGGCGGATGAAGTTCAGTCGCTGGACTTGCCGCTGCTCATGCGGGCATTTCAAAGCGGCGGCCAGCAGAGTTGCTGGGCCGAGTTGGCGGCGCGGGCCACGGGCCCGCCGGCCGTGCGGCTGCCGCTGGGCTGGGAATCGCAGCGCCGGGAAGCCTGGCAGCGAGGCGAGCAGGCTCTGCGCGAGGGCCGAGTGGGCATGTTGCTGGTGGCTGGCGGCCAGGGGACGCGGCTCGGCTTCCCGCGACCGAAGGGCCTGTTGCCACTGGGGCCCGTTTCCGGGCGCTCGCTGTTCTGCATCCTGGTGGACCGCCTCCGCGCGGTGGCTCGCAGGTACGGCGCGTCGATTCCCTTGTACCTGATGACCAGCCCCGCGACGCATGCCGAGACGGTCGAATTCCTGGAGCGGCACGAGCGGTTCGGGTTGCCGGCCGGGGACCTGCGGATTTTCTGCCAGGGCACCTTGCCGGTGCTGGATGCGGAAACCGGCCGCCTGTTGCTGGCCGCACCCGACCGGTTATGCTCGGCGCCCGACGGCCACGGCGGGATGCTGGCCGCCCTGGTGCACAGCGGCTGCCTGCGGGACGCCGAGCAGCGCGGTCTGGAGCAACTGTTTTACGGCCAGGTGGACAATCCGCTGACGCAGGTCTGCGAGCCGGGGCTGATCGGCGAGCATTTGCTGGCCGGTTCCGAAATGACCACGCAGGTGGTCCGCAAACGCGAGCCGCTGGATTCCGTGGGGAACGTCGTGTCGGTGGACGGGCGGGTGCGGATCATCGAATACAGCGACTTGCCGGCCGAGGCCGCCGGACGGCGGACGGCCGACGGAGAGCTGGAGCTGTGGGCCGGCAACATGGCCGTGCACGTGTTCGACGTGGCGTTTCTGACGCGTGTTTCCGGCGATCCGGAGGCGCTGCCGCTGCATCGGGCGCTGAAGAGTTCGCCGTACCTGGACGACGCCGGCCGGCAGGTGCAGCCGGAGGGCTTGAACGCCTGGAAGTTCGAGCGGTTCATCTTTGATCTGTTGCCGGCCGCTCGCCAGGCCCTGGCCGTGGAAGCGGAGGCGGCGGAGGCGTTCGCGCCCGTGAAACGCGGCAGCGCGGAGGCCCGCGACACGCCGGAGACCGCGCGAGCGGCCATGGTCGCGCT
>JAGFJK010000132.1 GCA_024102795.1 Pirellulaceae bacterium | reverse complement strand
GGTGGTGGCCAAGGACTGGGCGGGGGATTTGGCGGTGGCGGCGGCCTCGGTGGCGGCGGTTTTGGCGGCGGGGGCGGCGGCTTCGGCGGCGGCGGCGGTGTGTTCAACATCGGTCCGGAGAAGGTCGGCAAGGTCAAGGTGGTGACCGTCTGCCTGGAGCATGGCAAGGACGAACCGAATCCGCGGATGAAGTACGAACTGAAGCCGATCGAATCGTTTACTGATAACGGCGTGGTGATCTCGCTGTGCAAGCTGGTCGGTACGGGGCGCGTGGACCAGCAGTCCGCTCAAGCGGCGGCCTGGCATCTGGCCAACGGCATGTCGTGGCAGGAGCTGGCCGAAAAAATCGGCAAGAAACATCTGAACGGAACCGTGGAACCGTACTTCAACTCGGCCCAGTTGGCCTTCGGCATGCGGCTGGTGGTCGAGGCCCGGCAGATGGCCCAGGCCGAGGCCAGGTCGCCCGGCGATTCGTCCGTCAAGTTCGAGAAGTAGGCTGCCCAGGACGGGCGCACCGGTCTGTCGCACTTGTTGCGGACCGGTCCGCTGCCCTCCCCGGTTCGCCAGCCCGCTGGCTCTACGACCGACTTTGCCCGCCGACCCCAGCGAGGGTCGGCGGGTTTTGTTGTTGGTCTCCAGGAATTCCCAACCATACGGGTGGTGTCGGCTGCGCCTTGCATGTCGCACGCGAGCGTGCGAAAATCAGGGGTTCACGAGACGGGTGGCGGGAATTGACGCGAGAGTTATCGTGGCCGTTTCTGGCGGGAGTCGCTGGCAGCCGCCCCCAGTTTGCAGTCGTATTACAAAAGAGATGCCGATGAGAGTTGAGCCGTTGGGAGACAAAGTTGTCGTGAAGCGCCTGGAGGCCGAGGAGACAACGGCCGGAGGCGTCATCTTGCCGGATACGGCCCGCGAGCGGCCGCAGCAGGGCCGCGTGCTGTCGGTAGGCGACGGGCGCCTGTTGCCGGACGGCGGGCGGGCGGCTCATCAGGTCAGCGAGGGAGACCGGGTGCTGTTTGCGCGCTATGCCGGCGCCGAGGTGCAGGTGGACAACGAGCGGCTGCTGATCATGAGTGAAGACGACATCCTGGCAATTCTGGAGTAGCGCGGCCAGGGGCAGTCGGCCCGGTGTGGTTTGGGGAACTCAGTTGAGGCGTTGTGACAGGAGACAGGCGATGACGAGGATCTTGCGGCGTCGGGGCAACGGTCGGCTGAGCCTGTTTTTCGCCTCGGCATGCTGGCTGCTGGTCGGACTGGCCGCGACTGCCGGTTGGGCTCAGACCCCGCCGGCCAACCAAGGGCCGCAACCGGCCAACGACCGGGTGGCGCCCCAGGTGCGGGAGCAGTACGAGCAGATGGTGAGCCGGGCGATCAGCTATCTGAGAACCAAGGGCCGGGCGGAAGACGGATCGTACAGCGGGGCGGCGGGTCCGGGGGTCACGGCGCTGGTTACGGCGGCCCTGTTGCAGCATGGCGTCTCGCCTGACGATCCCCTGGTGGCCGTCAGTCTGGCCAGGTTGCAGCAGTTCGTCCAACCCGACGGGGGTATTTACCAGACCGGCAGCACGCACCGCAATTACGAAACGTGCCTGGCCATCCTGGCCTTCTCACCGGCCAACCGGAACGGCCGCTACGACCAGCTGCTCAAGGGGGCCGACGCCTTCGTGAAGGGGTTGCAGTGGGATCAGGGCGAGGAGGTCGATGCGTCGAACGAGAGCTACGGCGGGGCGGGGTACGGCTCCCACAAGCGGCCCGACTTGTCCAATACGTCTTTCCTGATCGACGCGCTCAAGTCAACCGGCAACGCGGCCGACAGCGAGGCGATTCAGCGGGCGCTGGTGTTTATTTCCCGCTGCCAGAATCTGGAAAGCGAGCATAACACGACGAAGTTCAGCGCCAAAAACCCCGACGGCGGATTCTACTACACGCCCGCGGCGGGCGGGACCAGCCAGGCCGGACCGACCGACGAAGGCGGACTGCGCAGCTATGGATCGATGACCTACGCCGGCCTGAAGAGCATGCTGTACGCAGGCGTCGGACCGGACGATCAGCGGGTCAAGGCGGCGGTCGAGTGGCTGCGGAAGCATTATGACCTGGAATCCAATCCGGGGATGGGGGCCGCCGGCTTGTACTACTACTATCACACCTTCGCCAAAGCGCTCGACGCGCTTGGGCAGGACGTGTTTCAGGATTCCCAAGGCGTGCGGCACGACTGGCGAGCGGAGTTGATTGGCGAGCTGGCTCGGCGCCAGCAACCCGACGGTTCGTGGGTCAACTCCGATAATCCCCGCTGGCTGGAAGGCGACGCGAACCTGGTCACCGGCTACGCCTTGTTGTCGCTGGCATATTGTCGGCCAAAGTAGCAGGTCGTTCGGCCAGGTGTGCCGGTCCCGCGAAGATCCAACTTGCAACTGTCAGCCAGTCCCACGGGAGTTTCCGCGATGCCCAGCCGCACGATTCGAGAGAGAAGTCCAGGACGCCGCTGGTGTCTGGCATTGCTGGGGCTTTTGCTCGCCTGCCCGGTGGCCCGCGGCCAGGAAACGCCCACCATCGGCAACCTTCCAATTGTAGCCCGATTGTCCTCAATCGGGCCGGCAGCGAGTGTCGCCCGATTGTCCTCAGTCGGGTTCCTGGCTGACGATCAGGAGTCGCCCACCATCGGCAACCTTTCAATTGTAGCCCGATTGTCCTCAATCGGGCCGGCAGCGAGTGTCGCCCGATTGTCCTCAATCGGGTTCCTGGCTGGCGATCAGGAAACGCCCACCATCGGCAACTGGACTCGGTGGGTGACCAGCGTCGACTTTTCGGCCGATGGCGCCCTGCTGGCCACCGGCGGCGGCCAGAGCCTGCAGTACCGGCCGGGCGACGTGAAGCTGTGGAATCCGGCCACGGGAGAACTGGTTGCGTCGCTGGAGGGTCATGGCAGCAACGTCTGGTCCGTGGCCTTCTCGCCGGATGCCGCGCTGTTGTTGACCAGCGGCTACGACGGCAAGGTGATTTTGTTTAACGTGGCCGAGCGGAAAGCCACGGCCACGTTGGGAGCCCACAAGAGCTGGTGTCGTAGCGTGGCGTTCGCTCCCGACGGCCAGCATTTCGCCACGGCCGGCGAAGATGGCAAGGTGATCCTCTGGCAGACCGAGGGACCCAAGGAACTCAAGACGCTCGAGGGCCACACCTCCGCGGTCTATCAGGTCGCCTTTTCTCCCGACGGTGCGACGCTGGCCACGGCGGGCGGCGATCAGGTCACACGGCTCTGGGACTGGCAGGCCGGCCAGGAGAAAGCCAAGCTGGAGGGGCACACCGACGCGGTCTGGAGTGTGGCCTTCGACCCGTCGGGGCAGTCGCTGGCCACGGCCGGGGCCGACCACAAGATCAAGCTCTGGGACACCAGCGGCAAGGAACTGGCCACGCTGGAAGGGCCGAAGGACTGGGTCAGCCGGCTGGCCTTCTCGCCGGACGGAAAGCTGCTGGCGGCCTCCTGCCTGGATCGCGCGGTCAGGTTGATGGATGTGGCCGAACGGAAGGAAGTGGCCGTGCTGGACGGGTTCACCAGCAGCGTCTGGACGGTCGAGTTCGCTCCCGGCGGCAAGCTGTTGGCCGCGGGCAGCCACGGCGATTCGCTGCGGATCTGGGACCTGGACGCGAAGCAGTGGTTGTTCGAGGCGGCCGGTGAGTCCCCAGGCCAATAGACACGCCGCGCGGAAAGAACTGCCATGCCAAAATATGTCGTGCGCTACGGCACGATGCGTACGCTCGGTGTCTTGTCGGCTCGCGGCGGCGATCGCTTCACTCGCGGCTCGCGCGTCGTCGCCCGCACGCAGCGCGGGCTGGAAGCGGGCGAAGTCCTCTGCGAAGCCAACGACGACACCGTGGAAGGCCTCAAGGATCCAGGGCACGGCCAGATCCTCCGCGCCATGACCGCCGACGACTCCAACGAGTTGTCCCACATTCAGGCCCGTGAGCGCGAGGAGTTCGAAGTCTGCCAGCGCCACGTCCGCGAGCTGGCCCTGGAAATGGAATTGGTGGACATCGAACACCTGTTTGGCGGCGAACGGATTGTGGTCTACTACCTGGCTGAGAAACGGGTAGACTTTCGGGACCTCGTCAAACGGCTGGCGTCGGAGTTTCAGACCCGCATCGAAATGCGGCAGATCGGCGTGCGGGACGAGGCCAAGCTGCTGGCCGACTACGGCGACTGCGGGCAGCCGGTCTGCTGCAACACGTACTTGTCCGAGATGCCCCCGGTGTCGATGAAAATGGCGAAGCTGCAAAAAGCATCGCTCGACCCGACCAAAATTTCTGGACGCTGCGGGCGGCTGAAGTGCTGCCTGCGCTACGAATACAACACCTACACTCGCCTGCAAAAAGAGTTGCCGCCGATCGGCTCGGACCTGGTCACCGAACTGGGACGCGCCCGTGTCCTGGGCCACGAAATCCTGGCCCAGCAACTGCTGGTGCAGACCGAGGATAATCGCCGCATGTTGATTGGCGTCGGAGAGGTCCTGTCGGTCATCCGTCGCGGCTCGGGCCGCCGCTGAATGGCCGAGACAGAGCCCCGGATGCCCCCACGCCAGATCCCCAAGAGGTATTCCTGCCCCATGTCCAAGTCGCAGCATCCTATCTTCGACCTGTTGGAACAGGACCCGCGCTTCAAACTGGAAGCCTACCAGTTTGTCCGCGACGCGTTGTCCTACGCTCAGGAGGTGCTGGAAATGGGCGGAAGTGGCCCCGAGGCTGCTGGCGAGGCTGACGAAGCGTCCTGCTCGACGCGGCCCGAAAACCACCTCACCGGACAGCAACTGTGCGAGGCCATCCGCCAGTATGCGATCGACCAGTTCGGCTACATGGCCAAGGCTGTGCTCAACAGTTGGGGCGTGCGCAAGACGTCCGACTTCGGCGACATCGTCTACAACCTGATCGACATCGGCTACATGAAGAAGTCCAAAACCGACCGCCGCGAGGACTTCGACAACGTGTATGATTTCGACGAGGCTTTCCTGGCGCAGTTCCGCATCACGCTGCCCGATTAGGGCGAACTGAATCATGCCGCGAGTGCAACCGGGTGCCGGAATCCGCCGCCGATCGGTCCAGCAAAATCGACCGTCGGATCGTCAGCCATCGTCTGGTGAAGTGGCGAAAGTGTCTGCCAGCACCACGAAACAGGTCCAGCCGCGGCAGCGAAACCTGCTCTTGTTGCTGCTCAGCGGCGCCTGCCTGGCAGCCTTTCTGGCATTCCTGGCCTGGGTCGCCTGGACAGCCCGGTGGTGATCGGCCGCGGACGCGGCGTCATCATCCCAGCCGAGCGCCGACCGGCACGTGGTGGCCTCGCAGAAACTCATCGATCTCCATCACCCGCTTGCCCGCTGGCTGCACCCGCCGCAACGCGATGCGTCCCTGGCTGGTCGCCACCTCCAGCCGGCTGGAGTCCGAATGGACGATCTGGCCTGGGGCCGAGGGTCCGCTCGTGCCCGGTGTGTCCAGCATCTCGCCGCTCACCTCCACGCTCTCCAGGATCAAGCGCAGCGGCTCCTGACCGTCGCCCCGATGCAAGAGCGTGAACGTGCCGGGCCACGGCTTGAAGGCCCGGACCTGGTTGTAGATCTCGCGAGCCGACTGATTCCAGTCCACCCGGCCGTCTTGTTTCGACAGCCGGGGCGCCCGCGTGGCCAGTCGGCCGTCCTGCGGCTCACCCAGCGGTGCCGACCGGTCCCACTGCATCAGCAATTCGATCGCCCGCCGAACCGCGTCCACTCCCAGCAGGGCCAGCCGCTGTTCAAGCTGCACGGCGTCTTCCTCCCAGGCGATCGGCGTTCGCATCTGCACCAGGCAGGGCCCGGCGTCCAGGCGAGCGGTCATGTGGATCACGCTCACGCCCGTCTCGGCTTCACCCAACCGCAAGGCCCAGTTGACCGGCGCCGCGCCGCGGAACTTGGGCAGCAACGATCCGTGCAGGTTGATCCCGCCCAGGGGAGCCATGCCGAGTGTTTCCGGCGACAGGATCTGCCCGAAATCGCAGACCACCAGCAAATCGGGCCGCCAGGCGGCCAGGCGCTGCCGAGTTTCCAGGCTGTTGGCGTCCTCGGGGTCCAGAACGGGTAAGCCGTCCGGAGCCGCTCGCCGGACCGGATTGAGCGGCGCGGGCTTGCGACTGTGCGCCGAGTGGTCCGGTCGAGTGACCAGGCACACCACCTCGTGCGGCGAGGCCAGCAGGGAACGGAACGTCGGTACGGCGAAAGGTCCCGTACCCATCATCACCAGCCGCAATCGGTTCAAGCCTGCACGTCTCCTGGTGTCAGACCCCGCGCACGCCGACTAGACGCAGTACCTGGTTTCCCACTCGGCCAACCGCTGGCGGATCAAATCGTCGCTGGGAATGTCGCCCGTCTCGCGCCGAAATCGGAACTCGCTTTCGAACTCATCCAACGCCGGTTGCAGATCGGCTCTCGAAGTCATGCTCATCCGATCCGGAAACAGCACGCCATCCAGATGGTCCAGCTCGTGCTGCACGGCGCGAGCCAGCAGGCCGTCCAGGTCCGCCTGGATCTCCTGACCCGTCAAGGAATACGCCGAAACCTTGACGCGCGCAGGTCGGACCACGTGGCCGTAAATGCCCGGGATGCTCAAACAACCCTCTTCCGCGTCGTCCGACCCCTTGGGGAGGTTAAGCACGGGGTTGATGAACACCATCTCGTCCCCCTCGGTCGGTTCGGCTGCCAGGTTGATCACGAACAGCCGCAACGGCAAGTCCACCTGGTTGGCGGCCAGCCCAATGCCGCGAGCTTCATACATCAAGTCGAACATCTGCCGGACAATGCGGCGCAGCTCAGCGTCCACCCTTTTGATGGGTTTTGAGACGTGGCGCAGCGTGGGATGGGGATAGTGAACGATCCGCAATTTGCAAAACTCCCGGAAAACGAAATCTTGCCTGGATTATAGGCCAGCCGGCGGTCGCCGCCCACGGGGGCCAGCATCCGCGGGGGTCCTGCCGTGAAAGTCGCAAATTGTTATCAAAAAACAGGTTAGGTGCTGCGTCCCGGCATGATCCGGGCCCCGCATTCACGTTGACGCAATTTTCCCCAGAACCTAGAATCAGGACTGCGAATCGGCGCTGTAATTCTTTTGATTTCAATACCTTGGGGCAAGCGGCCATGTTCCTGCGAGACGCCCGGTCGCGGTGCCCGTGGGTCGCCATGGTGCTGAGTGCGTGCCTGGCCTGGTCAACTGGCTGGTCGGGCCATGCGGGGATTGCGGCTGCCACGGACCAGGTCTGGTTGCGACCGGCCTCGAGCGGCACCAGTGCGAGCGGCGCCAGTGGGACTCGCCGACAGGGTGAGGTGCTTGAGTATACCGGCGAGCGGTTGCGGCTACGCTTGCCCGATGGCCGAGTGGAAGAAATCGCGGGCAGTCGCGTGGTGCGCGTGGTGCCGGCGCTGAGCGATTTGCACCAGTCGGCAGACAGGCTGCGAGTGCAAGGGCGACTGGCCGATGCGCTTACCACCTATCGTCAGGCTCGGCAGCAGGAACCACGCGACTGGGTCCGGCGGCTGATCATGGCGCACGAGACCGACTGCTATGCCGCGTTGGGGCAGGTCCGCTATGCGGGCGAGACATTTCTGGCCCTGATCCGCAGCGATCCCGCGACCCCTCATCTGGATGTGATCCCGCTGGCCTGGGTCACGTCGCGGGCCGATTTGGAACTGGAGCAGGCGGCCAGCGGCTGGCTGGTGCAAGCCGACTTGCCGGCATCCCGGCTGCTGGGAGCCAGTTGGCTGATTTCATCGCCTCAGCGACAGGCCGCCATCGACGCCTTGCGGCAGTTGGCGGCGGATCGCGACGCGAGGATCGCGTTCCTGGCGGAGGCGCAGCTTTGGCGAACCGAGTTCGCCACGCGATCGTTGGAGGAGGTTCGCGGCTGGGAGCGGCGCATCCGGCAGATGCCGGTCTCGTTGCGCTACGGTCCCTACTACGTACTCGGCCGCGGGTTGGCCCATCATCAGCAGCCCGAGGATGCGGCCCTGGCCCTGCTGCGCCTGCCGCTGCAGTACGCTGAGCGGTCCGAACTGGCGGCTCAGGCTCTCTGGGACGCCGCGGGGCAATTGGAAAAGGCCGGTCAGGTGAGTGAATCGGCCGAGTTGTATCGCGAACTGGCCACCCGCTTTGTGGCTTCGCAGCTTGCCGGTCCCGCGCAGCAGCGAGCGCAGGAGTTGTCGACACCCGAGCGGAACTCGGCGAAGTAAGAAGGGAAGTTGTAAGTTATCAGTTATCAGTTGTCAGTTATCAGCCGGAAGTCGTCAATTTGCAATTTGCAATGGTCCGCGGTCAGTGACCAGCGGCCGCAAGGTGATCGGACAGCGTCACTACGGAATCAGGCCGCCGCGCCATGTGACAGGATGCATGTAACCGTTCATGGGGGTTTGAGATGTAAATAGGCGAGACCAGGAAACAGACCAATTCTGCAGGCTCCCTCCCCGCTTTGGGATCTTGCAGCGTGTGCGTTGTTCTGCCGAGGGGATTTGGCGTGACGATCGCGGGAAACTTGGACGGCCTGGGCTTCGGAGAGCGCTCCCCCTTGAAATCCCCCTGGCGCCCTCCCCGGCTTCCGGGGAGGGTTGGGGAGGGGCTCTTGTGCACCCTGTTTTGGCGCACTGGCACCCGATGGAATCACCTAACACCTGTCGCACTCAAGAATTCAGATCCTAAATTGATGTTCGACTCGTCCGAAATCCGCTTCCCGCGAGTGGCCATGTGCGAATTGAGCGAATCGCTTCGCTCCATAGTCCCGCAGGCCCCTCCCCAACCCTCCCCGAAGCGGGGAGGGGGCCAGAGGTATTGTGAGAGGGGGCTCGGCGAAGTCGAGCTGACCATTGGTTCAACATCCCAAGTTCCATATCCAAAACAACTAAAAGGCTGCACGATCTCGAAGCGGGGAAGGGGGCCGGAAGGATCGGCTTGTTTCCCCATCGCCGATCTGAATCTCGATCTCCCGTGAACGGTTACCGATACATCGCGTAGAGAGACGTTCGCTGCGTCCTGGGGCTGGTTCTGACGCGAGAATGACTTGATTGACCGCTAAGAATTGCAAATTGCAAATTGAGAATTGCAAATTGAAAACGTGAGAATTTCTGGCTGACCAATGACTAATGACTAATGACTAATGACTAAAACCGCAATCATCCGTTGTGCGTGTCTGCTGGGCGCCTGGTGTCTGGGGAGCGGCTGGGCCGCGGCTCAGGATGTGGCTGCAACAGCGGCGGAGCCCGCGCCGCAGGGCTTCTTCAGCATTCTGTTTTCGGGCGGTGTGACCGGGATCGTGATCATGCTGGTCCTGTTCGGCTTGTCGATCACGGCCGTGTACCTGGTGATTGAGCAGGCGATGACGCTCCGCCGCAAGGAGATCATGCCCGACGGGCTCAGCGAGCAGGTGCGCCAGTTGCTGCTGCGGGGGCGTGTGCAGGAGGCGGACCAGGCGTGCCGCGCGCAGCCCAGTTTTCTCTCATTCGTGCTGCTCAGCGGCATCGCCGAGATTGAAGGCGGCTGGCCGGCCGTGGAGAAGTCGCTGGAGGATGCCACGGCGGAGCAATCCGCTCGACTGTTTCGCCGCGTGGAGTATCTGTCGGTGATCGCCAACATCGCGCCGATGGTGGGGTTGCTGGGCACGGTCACGGGCATGATCTTCGCTTTTCAGCGCGTGGCCAGCACGCAGGGCGCGGCGGGCGCGGGCGACCTGGCGGAAGGGATTTACCAGGCTCTGGTCACCACGGTCGGCGGGCTGGTCGTGGCGATCCCCTCGTTGGGCGCGTTCGCCATTTTGCGCAACCGGGTGGACCAGTTGGTGGCTGAATCGGCCTATTTGGCTCAGCACGTGTTTACCCCACTCAAGCGGCGGCGCGGTCGCGAGCCAACGCCGCCACCGGTCAGTGGCGGCACCTGATGCGCGTACCGAATAATCAACGCCGGGGCGCGGTCAGCTTTAACATGACGCCGATGATCGACGTCGTGTTCCTGCTGATCATATTCTTTCTGGTCTCCAGCCACCTGGCACGGCAGGAGGCTCAGTTGGAGCTGCCGCTGCCCTCGGCCGCCAGCGGCGAGCTGCCGCCGTTGGACGGACCGCCGCGAGTTACCTTGAACGTGCTGGCCGACGGGACGCTGACGCTGGCGGGCCATCGGATCAGCACCGAGCAACTGTCGCAGCGGCTGGCCAGGCAGCTTGCCGAGGAGGGGCGGGATCTGGAAGTGCGGATTCGCAGCGATCGGCACGTGGCCTACGGCGTGATCGAACCCATCATGCTGGCTTGCATTCGGGCCGGGATCTGGAACGTGACCTTCGCCGTGCATCGCGAGCCGGGAGCTTGAACCGCCATGCGACGAATGTCTCCCTACCTGGATCGCCGCAACTCGTCCGACGTCACCATGACGCCGATGATCGACGTCATCTTCCTGTTGCTGGTATTCTTTGTCTGGACCGCCAGTTTTCAGATCGTCGAGGAGGTGTTGCCCAGCTCCCTGTCGGCGGCCGCGGGCAGCCAGGCGGACCCGCGGCAACCGCCGCCGCCGGAGGAGGATTTTGATGCCGTGCTGGTCCGCATCGCCTGGGATGAAGGGCGAGTGGCGTGGCAGGTGAACGACGCTCCGCTGGCCAGCCTGACCGAAGTCCGCCAGCGACTCGACGCGATCGCCCGCCTCAAACCGGATGCTCCGGTCATCCTGGACCCCGATCAGACGGTGCCTCTGGGAGATGTGATCGACGTCTACGACCATGCGCGGCGGGCCGGGTTTCAGAAGGTGCAGTTCGCCACCTCCGAGGAAGTGTAATGCGGTGCCGAGCGGAGTGGGATTTGCGGCTGGCGAAGTTGGCCGGCGTGTTGCTGCTGGGACTATGGGTCACGTCCTCTCCGGCGCAGGGCTCGGACGAAGAGTTCCTCGCCGGCCTGCGGGCCAGGCGGCTGTTCCAACTGGCCGAGCGGTTCTGCACCGAGCGGCTGGCGGGCGAGCGGCTGGATAAGCGGTCGCGAGCCGAGCTGACCGTGGAGCTGATCCGGGTGCGCGCGGAACGGGCCGTGCATGCATCGCCCG
>JAGFJK010000118.1 GCA_024102795.1 Pirellulaceae bacterium | reverse complement strand
CCATCGGGTGCCGGCCCGTTCGATGCCAGCCCGCCCGGCTCGCGAGCGCCCGCGCTGTCGCGGGCGCCGGGGCCCGTTTCCAGAAACTCGTACTTCGGATCCTGGCCCTTGATGCTTAGACCGACCTTGGCCCGCAGCGGCACTCCGCTGGCCGCGAAGTGGTCGAATTCGATATCCAGCGATTCGACCACGCCGTCCAGCAGCAGGTTGCCCCACTGGAACCGCAGCTTGGGCGGCGCGTCGCCGTTTTCCTTGGGCAACACGAACTTCTCGACCAGCGCCGTCTTCTCGTGCACCGAGCGGGGCTGCTGCGTCTGGCCTTCGTCGGCCGTGTCGAAGATCAGGTCCATCGACAGCGTCGTGGAGCTTGCCCCCATGTGCTGGCGCGTTTGGCGCCCGCGCGAGCGTCCGCCTTCGTTGCTGTTGGAGAGCCGCAGTCTCAGGCTGGTGGGGTTGAACTGCACCTCCACCGGATCGCCGATCGGCCGAGCCGCTCGGTCGCTGGTGATCTCCTGCAGCCTGGCCTTTTCAAGTGTGGTCATCGGTTCAGAACTCCAGCCGCAGGCCCTCGTGGGCGATCTGCAGCTCCTCGATGGCGATGTCGCCCGTGCGGGCGTTCAACTGCGGCCCGCTGATTTTGGCCGGCAAGCCGCGGAAGAAGATCCAGCGGGCCGCGATCTCCGGCGACTCGCCCGCCACCTCGATGATGCCGTCGTAGCGAGCCACCGGGCGGACCCCCGACACCACGTCTTGCAGCCAGGTCCACAGTTCCCGGTTCACCTGGCCCTCATCGCCGTAAAACATGCCGCGTTTCAGCACGATGTTGGGAAACCTGGCCCGGCCGACCCGCTTGATCACGCCGTCGTTGCGGCCGCCTTCCAGGTACTCCTGGACGTCCATTTCCACGTCCAGACCCGAACACTCCTGAAAGCCGCCGTCCCCAAGCCGCTGGCCGCTGTCCGCCACGCGGGGCGGAGTGCCGCTGGTCCCTGGCCGCCCCGACTCGACCTGGGCGCTGCGCCGCAGCTTGACCTCGAACTGAAACGTGCGCAACAAGGGCATCGTCTTACGGGACCTCGCTCAGCTCCGCGCTCTCGCCGCGGATTGTCAGTCGCAGAACCAGAAACTCGATCGGTTCGGCCGGCGCCACGCCGACTTCCACCACCAACTGGCCGGCATCCACCACGCGCGGCGGGTTCAGCGCCGCGTCGCAGCGCACGAAGAAAGCCTGCTGCTCGGTCTCGCCCCGCAAGGCGCCCGACTGGTACAGTTGGCGAAGATAATTGCCCAGCACATGCCGCACGTCGGACCACAGCGGCGGTCCATTGGGTTCGAACACCATCCAGTGCATTTGCGGTTCGAGCACTCGGCGGAGCATGATCAGCAGCCGCCGCACGCTGAGCTGCCGGTAACGGCGGTCGGCGGCCAGGGTCCGGGCGGCCGTCAACCGCACGCCGTCCCGCTCGCGCAGCAGCACGTTGATCCCCAGCGGATGCAACTGGTCGTGCTCGGATGGCGAGACCACCTGGTCCACGTCCACCGCGCCCGCCACCAGCACGTTGGCCGGTCCCTGCGCAGGGCCGAACTGCAGAGCCTGCCGAGCGACAATGCCGGCCGCCGGCGCCGAGGGGTTCAAGCGGATCAACTGTCCCGACAGCGGATCGACCACCGTCGGCCAGGGATGGTAGGCGGCCGCGTAGCTCGAACGAAACTGCGACCGCCAGGCGTGCAAACGGCGGCGATTCAACCTGGGCGGCACATCCAGCAGCACCACGAACGTGCGGCGCAGTTCGGCCAGATCCACCAGCCGTTGCTGCCAGGCGACGATCTGGTCCAGTTCGGCCGGCAGATTGGGATCCAGCCGCAGGCCGGGCAGTTCCGAGCGGGGGCCGGCGACCGTCGCCGCTGGCAAAGCCTCGGTGGATTCGCCTTGCGGGCAGGGCACGAAGTCGGCGCCCACTCGCGGCGGCGGATCTTCCACTTGGCTCGCGTCGGGCAGCGGTTCGGGCGAGTACAGATCGGGGGCCAGCACCACCGACAGGTCTTCCAGGTAGACCAGCGCATGGACGCCGTCGCCAGGCTCCGGGTCGCCCGGCACCCAGCGGGAATCGAAGAAGTCGTCAGGCGTGATCGACTCCTCCCGATCCTCGCCGCCCGTGAACCGGAACTCGCCCGCATCGGGCAGCCCCGCATCCAGCAGCCCCGCATCAGGCAGCCCCGCATCGGGCAGCCCCGCATCGGGCAGCACGGCTTCGAGCGGCAGGTCGGCCGCCGCCGGCGGCTGCAACCGGCTTTCCACCCACGACCAGTGGGGATACACCAGCTCGGATTCGTAGCACAGCACGGTTCCCAGCCACCGCGGATGCGGGCGGGAAAGTCCGAGCCGCTCGTGCCGTTCGCGCCGCCCCTGGCCATCGTCGATCAGCAACACGCCTTCCACCAGTTCCACCAGCGCCGGCGGCATTTCCAGCGGCTCGTCCAGCACCACTCGGACCGAGGCGGAGCCGGCCCGGACGTGCGGCGGTTCCACCACCGTCGCGACCCACCGCAGCACGGCCGGTCCATCGGGCGGCGCCAGCCGGAGCAGCGATCCGGCCGGAGGTGCTAGGAGCGGGTCGCAAAGCAGTTCGAGCGGCGACTGGACCGCGAACAAGAGCGGTTCGAGCTGAAAGCCGAGCGCGGCCCGCAAGCCGTTGCCCCAACTGCCCTCGTTGCGGGCGTCCAGCGTCATCGGGCCAGCCTCGGTGAGTCCACCGCGAACCGGGCCGCGAGCCACGCCCGCGGAGTTTTGCAGCGGATCGCCGTAGTCGTGGACGATTCGCACGATATAGGCGCGGCGGCCACCCTGCTGGAAGAAGCTGGCAACGGCGTGCGGCAGTCGGCCGGGTCCTTCGCGGTCGCCGAACAACCGCTGGTACTCGTCCAGGCTTTCGACGGGCACGGCCACCGAGCGTCTCCGCCGCCGCTCGGGTTCCACGCACGGCCGATCGAACGTCCAGCCGTCGTCCAGCCACGGCACGCGAGCCGGCCCGCGAGGAGCCACGCCGGCCAGCGCGCAGACGTCCATCCGCGCG
>JAGFJK010000115.1 GCA_024102795.1 Pirellulaceae bacterium | reverse complement strand
GGGCCTCGGCCGCCGCGATCCGCAACTCTTCCAGCTCCACCGCTCGCCGGGCCGACTGCACGCGCAGCGACGCGGGACTCGGCGGCGCCAAGTCCGAAGCCGCACCGACCCGTGCCGTGGCCGGCGCCTGACTGAACCGCGAAGACTCCCAGCCGGCGCTGCCCACGACGTCGCTGCCCTGGGCGTACTCCGGCGGCTCGAATCCAATCCGAACCCAGGGCCCGTTCCCGGCCGTGGCCGCGTCGCCCGTGGCTGGCGGAGCCTCGACGCTCAACTCGTCGATCAGCACGACACTGCCGGTCCGGGCGTCGAAGGTCACGGCCTGCAGCGGGTTTTCGACCGGGTTCCAACCGTTGAGCGCCACGGGGACTTGATCCACCAGCACGGCCGGCGGATCGCTCAGCAAGCGGACGGTCAGCCGGCAGCGGTCGTCGGCCGGTTGAAGCTCCAACGACACCTCGAATTGCGTTTGCCCGCCCGCCAGGTCGTAGCGGCCCACTTCAAACTCGTTAAAACTTCCCGGCTGATACGACTTGATCACCCCTGCTTCAAACGACACAAACCCGGCGGTCAGCCCCTGTTCCAGATCCTTGGCCAGTTGGAAGTTGACGTGGGCGTCGCGGAGAATCCGCAGTTGGAAGCCTATCGTGGTTCCGGCCGGAAGTTGCCGCAGACCGCGCAGCCGGTTCTGCACCAGGCAGCGGCCTTGCTCCGCTCGCAGTAGCAGCGATTGGCGTCCGGCCAGCGGACCTTGGCGCTGGGCCTCTGGAGCCAGCGCCGCGGCCCGCTGGTGCTCGGCTTCCGCCTCGTCCAGCGCGCGGCGCAGCTCGGGCAGCCGAGCGTCGGCGGCGCCGCGCACGCTGGCAAGCTGCTGCCGGGCGGCCGACACCTGCTCCTGTTGCTCGGCCAGCAGCGTCTCCTGAATCGCCGGCCGCAGGCTGGGTTTCCAGGCCGTCAGCGGCAGACTCACTGGCTCCAGGTCCAGCGGCCCCTGCTCCAGAAACCGCGGCACTCCCGCCGCCATCGAACCCCGCTCGGCGACCCGATTCCGCTCGTCGCCGCCCGTATAGAACCAGGTCGGCGCGTCGGGCGTCTTGTCGAAAATCCGCACTCCGCCCAGGCGGACAATCTTTCGCAAGGTGGAATACTGGTACTCCTGGAACGGCCCCGGATCCGCCTCGCCAGGTACCCGGTCCTGCCGGATGCCGATCGGTTCGAAGAAGGCCCGGAAGCGGAAATAGTCGTCCTGCGTGATCGGATCGTACTTGTGGTCGTGGCAGTGGGCACAATTCAAAGTCAGGCCCAAAAAGGCCTTGCCCGTGTGCTCGACGTTGCTCCGCATCCAGTCGTTGGGATTCAGGGCATACCAGTTGCGCACCAGGTAACCGGTGGCGTAACCAGCCTGGTCGTCGTCGGGAGCCACCTCGTCGCCGGCCAGCATCTCAGCCACCATCTGGTCATATCCCCGATCGCCGTTCAGCGATTGCACGATCCAGTCCCGCCATCGCCAGATCTGCGGCGCGCTGTTCCAGACGTCCGGCACCATCCGCCGCCCGTACCAGTCGCTGTACCGCCAGACATCCATCCAGTGCCGCCCCCATCGCTCGCCGTATCGCGGCGAGGCCAGCAACCGGTCCACCACCCGCTCGTACGCATCCGGCGACGGGTCCGCCAGGAACGCCCGCAGCTCGTCGCGCGACGGCGGCAGTCCGATCAGATCCAGATACACGCGCCGCAGCAGCAACCCCTGGGGCGCGGCAGGTTGTGGGTCCAGGTGGCTGTCGGCCCGCCGAGCGGCCAGGAATGCGTCGATCGGATGGCCGGTGACCGCGGATGGACCGGCGGTCGCGGGCACGGCCGGTCGCCGGAGCACCTGGAACGCCCAATGCCGCCGCGGGTCCTCCTCGGGCCGCTCGTCATCCGGGAACCGGGCCCCTTGCCCGATCCAGGCCCGTAGTGTCTGGATCTGAGCGTCCGACAGCGGCTCGCCCTCGGGCGGCATCCGCAGGTCGAGGTCCGCCGAAGCGACCCGCTCCAGCAGCGGACTGCGATCCGCGTCGCCGGCCGTCACCACCGGCCCGCCGTCGCCTCCCCGCAGAATCAGCGCACCGGCATCCAGCCGCAAACCGGACTGCTGCTGCAACGCTCCGTGACAGGCGATGCACCGCTGGCTGAAGATCGGCTTGACGTCGCGCAAGTAATCGACTTCGGCACACTCGGCCAGCGGCGCAAGTGCCGCGGCGGCCCACAGCCCAAGCGCGGCACGTCGTAACCAGTCGATCATCGGCAACTCCCTGGGGCCTGGCTGGGTTGGAATCAGTTGCTATTAGATCGTATCAGTTGTCAGCTTTGGGCGCGTAACCGTTCACGAGGGTTTGAGTTTTAAGGAGGCAACGAGGAAACAAACCAATCCTTGTGGCTCCCTCCCCGGAAGGAGGTCGTGCAGCTTTTAAGTCCTTTGACAGCAAGTTTCAGGATATTTTGGTCGGCTATTCGATCCGGTTTCCCAACCGGCGCGAGAAACCCCACAAATCACTTCGTGCTTCAATCAAGCGACGCCGAAGCACACCGTGAATTCTGGCGCACGCCGCGCACTCTCCACTTCGAATCCCAGCTTGATTGGCACGCGCTCGCCCGGTCGGGCGTTAGCGAGAAGCCTAACGATCCGCCGGGCAAGCCGGCGGGATTCGAAGCCCAAAACAGTCTGACGGGCGCTCACCGGGAGCGAAGGGCCTTCAACACTGAGGATCCAACAACTCAAAAGCTGCGCGATCTCAAAGCCGGGGCTGGGGCCAGACGGATATCCAGGGGGCGCTCTCACCAGTCTCCACCAGTACAATCGATTTCAACTTCAACACGACTTCCCACACGGAGTGGTTTGCCATGCGATTGCTGGTCGTGACTTGTCTGCTGCTGATGAGCGGGCCCGCCGTGGCCGCGGATGAAGTGCCGCTGCGGGAGGTGATCGACCAGCATGTGCGGGCCGGCTGGCAGGCGCAGGGCATTCAACCGGCCGGCCCGGCGTCGGACGCCGAGTTCCTGCGGCGCGTGTACCTGGATCTGGCCGGGACGATTCCGGCGGCCGACGACGGGCAAGCGTTCCTGGACGACCAGGACCCGCGCAAGCGGCAGGTGCTGGTCGACCGCCTGCTGGCCGATCCGCGGTACGCTCTGCACCAGGCCGATGTCTGGGACCTGGCGTTGTTTGGCCGCGATCCGCCGGGTTACTACGCTCGCGAGCGGCAGGGATTTCAGCGGTGGTTGCGGGATCAGTTCGCGGCCAACGAACCGTACGACCGCATCGTGCGGCGAATGCTGATGGCCGAGGGGGACACGGCGGAGCACGGCGCGCCGATGTTCCTGGTGCAGTTCGATCGCCACCCGGAGGACGCGGCCGTGGCCGTGACGCGGCTGTTCCTGGGCGTCCAACTGGAGTGTGCGCGCTGCCACGACCATCCGTTCGAGGACTACTCGCAACTGGACTTCTACGGCCTGGCGGCATTCTACGCGCGGCTGCAACTGGTCGAGGTCGGCAAGCTGGGAAACGAAAAACGGCTGGCCCTCGGTGAACTGAACCGCGGTGAGATCCTGTTTTCCGGCCAGGCGTCCGAGCAGACTCCGGGGAAGAAGGGCGAGCCGGTCGCGGCGCGGTTCATGAAGGGCGAGTTGCTGGAGGAGCCGGAGCTGCCGGCCGATTTCAAGGAGGAGGCGCGGTTCCCCGGCGGCAAGCAGCCTCCGCCGCCGCGGTACTCGCGCAAGGATCGGCTGGCCGCATGGATCACGGCCGCGGACAATCCGTACTTCGCCCGGGCCGCCGTGAATCGCGTCTGGGCACAGTTCATGGGCAAGGGGCTGGTGCACCCGGTCGATCATCTCAGCCCGACCAACCCGGCCAGCCACCCGGAGCTGCTCGACCGGCTGTCCGCCGAGTTTGTCGCGCACCAGTTTGACCTGAAGTGGCTGATCCGCGAGACCGTCGGCAGCCAGGCGTATCAGTTGTCGAGTGAAGGCAGCGCGTCCGACGCGCATCCGGCCTGGTACGAGCGGGCTCGCTTCCGGCCGTTATCCGCCGAGGAGCTGCTGGCCGCGTGGCGCGTGGCCACCGGCTACGACGCCTCGCAGCCGGAAGCCGCCGCCGGCGGTGCGCCGGACGAACGGTTCAAGGTGCAGGGCGTCACCTGGGATTACGTGCGCCGCTTTTTCGGCTCGCCCACCGATGGCGTGGGCAATTTTCAAGGCGGGATGCACGAGCACCTGTACTTGAACAACGGCCAGGTCCATTCGTTGATCACGCGTCGTCCGGGAGGGCTGTTCGACACGCTGCACAAGTCGTCGGACCCCTGGCCGCAGCGCGTGGAGCGACTGTTCCTGCAGACCCTTTCGCGCCGCCCGACCGCCGAGGAGAGCGACACGTTCGCGGCTTACCTGTCCGAGCCGCAGAACCCGACCGACCGCCTGCACAACGCGATCTGGACCTTGATCACCTGCAGCGAATTCCGGTTCAACCACTGAGTGCCAAGCGGTCAGCGGGCTCGCCAATCGATCGCCGACAGTCCGGCCAGGGCCAGTTGCAGGGCGTGCGTGCCGTCGCGCCCGTGCCCTTGCGCCTGCAGGGCCAGGTACAACTGCCTGGCCAGCGCCAGTCCCGGCAGGGCCAGGCCCATGCGGTTGGCTTCATCCAACGCGATGCCCATGTCCTTGATGAAGTGTTCGACGAAGAACCCCGGATCGAAGTTGTTGGCGATGATGCGCGGGCCGAGGTTCGAGAGGGACCAACTGCCGGCCGCGCCCGGGGCGACCGACTGCATCACGGTGGGCAGATCCAGGCCCGCCTTGTAGGCGTACAGCAGGGCCTCGCAGACCCCGATCATGTTGGTGGCGATCAGGGTCTGGTTCACCATTTTGGTATGTTGTCCGGAGCCGGCGGGACCCTGGTAGACAATCGTCTTGCCCATCGCTTCCCAGCAGGGCTGCAAGGCGTCGACCACTTCTTTCCGCCCGCCGATCATGATCGACAGCCGGGCTTCCCGCGCGCCGATGTCGCCGCCCGACACGGGCGCATCGACGCTGTGCACGCCGCGCTGCTCGGCGGCTTCCGCGATTTCCACCGCCAGCGACGGCTGGCTGGTCGTCATATCGACCAGGATCTTCCCCGGCTCGCAGCCCGCCAAGGCGCCGTCCGTGCCCAGGATCGTCTCGCGGACGTCGCGGGGAAAGCCGACGATGCTGAACACCACGTCGCTCTGCCGGGCCACCGCTCGCGGACTGTCGGCCCAGGCGGCGCCTTGTTCCAGCAGTCGATCGGCCTTGGCCCGCGTGCGATTGTAGACCGTGGCGGTGAAGCCGCGGGCGATCAGGTGCGAGCACATGCTGGAGCCCATGACGCCCGTGCCGATCCAGCCGATGCGGGTCTGACCGGGACGGATTTCCATGACGGACATGAACGGGGTACCTCCTGGGGAGCGGGGTCGGGACGTTGCTGAGCGGGTCGAGATGGCGGCGCTTACCAGCGGTCGCGGGGCGGCTGCAGGATCTCGCCGAGCACGATCGCCTGCCGCAAGTTTTCCGGGGACGAGAGCAGTTTCAGCCAGGGGTTCGTGGGTGTGAACGGCTGGTCCGCGGCCACCGGCGCGACAGTGCCCGGGTGTGTCCGCAAACTGCCCACCCGATGGTCGAACGTGGCCTGCAGGCGGGCTTCCAAGTTGTCGTCGGCCTGCCCCACTTGCTCGCCCAGGTGCGAGGCCCGTTCAGTGAACTCCCGCGTGTTAATGTGCGAAGCGACGTGCGAATCGACACCGACAGGCATTGCCCGCACGATTTCCGCGTCCACCAATTCCACTTCGGCCGGTTCCAGGATCTCGATCTCCGGCCGCTGCAGGCGGGCGCGGTGCTCGGCCGCTCGCCGCATGAAGTCTTCCAGGTCCGACATGAGCACTATCCGATGGGGCTGGGCGAAAGATCAAGCGGTCCGCGGAGCCGATGCGCCCGTGCTGGCGATCGCCTTCCGCATATCGGTATCCGCCTGGACGTTTCGCAGCTTGTAGTAGTCCAGGATTCCCAATTTGCCGCCGCGGAATGCTTCGGCGATGGCGGCCGGCACCTCGGCTTCGGCGTCGACCAGTGCGGCCCGGCTTTCCTCGATCGCGGCATACATTTCCTGTTCGTTAGCCACCGCCATCGCTCGCCGGCCCTCGGCTCGGGCGCGGGCCACGCGCGTGTCCGCCTCGGCCTGGTCGGCCTGCAAGCGAGCCCCGATGTTCTCGCCCACGTCGATGTCGGCGATGTCGATCGAGACGATCTCGAACGCCGTCTGGGAGTCGAGCCGCCGGGCCAGCACCGCCTTGGAGATCAGATCGGGGTTCTCCAGCACCACCTTGTGAGTTGCCGCCGAGCCGATGGCGCTGACGATGCCTTCGCCCACGCGGGCGATAATCGTTTCCTCGGTGGCCCCGCCGATCAACTGCTGCAGGTTGGCCCGCACGGTGACCCGCGCCTTGACCTTGAGTTGAATGCCGTCCTTGGCCACGGCGTCCAGCGACGCCTTACCCGAACCGCGGGCCGGGCAATCGATCACCTTGGGATAAACGCTGGTCTGCACCGATTCCAGCACGTCGCGGCCGGCCAGGTCGATCGCAGTCGCTTCACGGAACGTCAACTGAATCGTCTTGGCCTTGCGGGCCGCGATCAAAGCCCGAATCACCAGCGGCACGTTGCCGCCCGCCATGTAGTGGGCCTCCAGCGCCTGGCTGGTGATCCCCTGATCGTCCCCCAGCCCGGCCTGCACGGCCATGATCTTCGACCGCACGATCACCTTGGCGCTGACCTTGCGAAAGGTCATGCCCAGCAGGTCGAAGATCGTGATTCCGGCTCCCGTCAGATACGACTGAATCCAGAGCCGAAAGTAGCTGGCGAACACGGCGCCGATGACGAACAGCACCAGGATGCCGACGATCAACAGAAAGATCAGTAACAGCGTCAGCGGATCGAGGTCGCCGGGCATGTGGTTTATTCCCTGATGTCGGTCGAGCACGCGGGTTGGTGACTGGCGATTGGCGCCAAGACCGTCTCTAACCGCGCCGTGGGCGGTTGTCAAGCCAACGGGTCATCCAGCGGTTCCAATCCCAGATCGTCCAGGGGCCGGGCCAGCAGTTCCTCCTCGGCCGTTCTGGGCGGACTTTCCTCGGCCAGCAGCTCGTGCTCCTCCGCCGGCCGCACGATCAACTGGTACGTGCGGACCGCCACCACCTTGATCGGCTGTCCCGGATCGATCGCCATCCCCTGGCTGACGGCGTCGTACGTGCGGCCCCCGACGACGATCGCGCCACTGGGCAGCATCTTGGTCTTGGCCCGCCCATAGCGGCCGACCAGCGATTCGCGTTCCCGAGTCCGTTCGGTGTCGGGCAGCACGTCGCGGCCGCTCCGGATCGGCAGCAGGATCAGCCGTCCCAGGGGCGTCTGGGGCCACCATTTGACGACGCCGGCCAGCAGCAGCGGGATCAGGATCGTGGCCGCCACCAGCACCGACGTGCCCAGGATCGGCCCCCCACTGAACGCCACGCAGATCGCGGCCACGATGGCCACCGCCGCCAACACTCCCAGCACCCCGCCAGAAGGCACGAAAACCTCCAGGATGATCAGGCCCGCGCCCAGCGCCAGCAGCAAGACGGACCAGAGCAGGGGATCCATGTTTGGCGAGCCTCCTCAGACCGTGGGAGGCTGGTGGATCGGCACGACCAGCACGCGGTTTCCACGCACCTCCGCCACGTACACCGCGGTGCCGGCCGGCAGCAGTTCGCCGTCGCTGAGCACATCCACGATCTCGTCGCCGAAGCGGGCCTTGCCGGCCGGATTGAGCCGCGTGGTCGTCGTCCCCCGTTTGCCCTGCAGATGACTCCACGACACCAGCGCCTCGCGGCGGTCCAGCTCCTCCGGTTCCGGCGGCGGCAGCATCACCCGGTTCAACACCGGAACATACGGCATCACTCGGCGGACGAACACCAGCGACGCCACCGCCCCCGCGCCGCCAATCACGACCATCGACAGCGAAGCGGGCAACTGCTGAAACTGGTAGCTGTTCTGCGGCAGCACGAAAGTCTGGCTGGCCAGCACGATCGACACGATGATCATCAGCCCGCCGCCGATGCCGAAGATCCCGAACCCCGGGATCGCAAACAGTTCGATGGCGATGCAGGCCACACCGCCCAGGAACAGCAGCACCTCCAGCCAGCCGGCGTTGCCGTTCAGAAACTGGCTCCAGAAGAACAGCAGAAAACACAGGCCCGAGACGAAACCGGCCGCGCCGAGTCCCGGCTTGGAGGCTTCGGTCATCAGCGCGAAGAAGGCGACGAACAGCAGCGTGCGGGCGAACCAGGGCTGCGCGGCCAGGCGCTCCACCGCCGCCTCGGCCCACGGCGCTTCGATCGTCTGCGGCTCCTGTTCCAGATTGTACATCGGCACGAACTCGCCAAAGTCGCGGACCACGGCCCGCGCCAGGCCCAGCGACTCGGCCTCGCGAGCTAGCAGGCCCCGCCGCAGGTCCAGCGGCTCGCCCCGCTGCCAGCCCGCCAAGCCGTCGGCCTCCTCCTCGGACAAGTAACGCACCTGGCCCGTCCCTTCCTGGCGAAACCGGTAAACGTCCACTCGCCGGTCAACCAGTCCCAGCATCAGCGACCAGTCGCGGCCCTTGGCGGCGGCCAGTTGCTGGACCGGCTGCCGCAGATTTTCCAGCTCCTCCGTCCCCGGCTGATGATCGCCGGGACCTCCCAGCAGTCCGCTTTCGACCAGCACCAGGTGATCGCAGGCCAGCGCCGGCAGCGCCGCGTCCGAACGTGCCTGGTCCGAGACAAACGCCACCGTGCGCACCTCGCTGGCATCCAGCTCCGCCAAGGCCTGGGCCAGGCGAATGCTGTCGGCCGGCGAGCCGCCGGGACTATCGATCCAGACGCAGAGGAAGTTGAACTCCTGGCGGCGGCGGGCTTCCTCGATGCTCCGCAACGTTTGATTCACCAGGCTGGCGGTGATCCGTCCCCGCAGCTCGATGCGGGCCGCCCGCCAACCGGCCAGCAGCGACGGATCCTCTTCCAGACTGCCGATCGGCACATCCACCGCCGCCGCCAACTGCTGCCGATCCGCCACCAGGTGCGATGCAAATCCCATCTCCCGCAACTGGTCGCCGGTCAGCGACAGAAAGTCCCCGGCGGGCGACACCGTCTGCACCTCGCTGACCGCCGCCTGCTCCTGCAGTTGCCGCAACTCCTCGTCCAGCACATACCGCGTGCCGTCCAGCGTGCGGGCCCGGTACACGCCCAGTTGCTTGTCCAGCATCCCCAGGGCGACCGCTTCGGGCAGCGTCCGGCGGCGACTGGCGATTTCCGCATACCCGCGGCGCATCGTGGGATCGATGAACTCCTCGCCCACGCCCGCCTCGCCGAACCGGGCGTCGGGGCTGAGCATCAAGTTCTCGCACGCCATCGCCACCAGCACCGCGTGGCCTCGCACGTCGGCCGGCATGTAGGCCACGGTCTTCACGCGACTCAGCCGCGGTCCGGCCAGATAGCGGGCCAGCGACAGGGAACGTTCGAACTGGCTGGCTTCGCCCGCCTGTCCCACTCGCGTGCGAAACTCCAGCACCAGCACGGGCCGCGCCCCCTCGACAGGCAATTCGGACAGCAGTTTGTCGATGGTGCGTTTCAGCCGCGTGTCTTCGTCCCCCGTGATCGGCAGCAGCACGGGGACCAGATAACCTCGCCGCAGGCCGACGGCAGGAGCACTGGCCGGTTCATCAGCCGATCCGTCGGGCGAAACGGCGGCGCTTGCCGGTTGTTCAGCGTCCGCGGGCACAGCCGTCGGCGCGCTGGGATCGGCGGGCGTATTCTGATTCGCTCGGACCACCGAACTGACCGTGACGACCGAACTCAAACCGAGGGCGATCAGGCCCAGCCAGAAGAATTCGTTCCGGTGCCGGCCGCTGCCGTACGGTTCACGGCCGCGAGCCCGCATTGGGAAAGCCAACCTGGTCATGGCGGACTGCTGTTCGGCCCGGCGGTTTTCGCGCACACGGCGCGTCACCGGCTCAGGCAGGTTGCCAACTGCCACGACGGGCAACTGGCTTCGGACGGGGAAACTTGGCACTCAGCCCCGTCATTATAGATGTGCCGCCAGACGCGGGAAAGCTGCGCGCCTCAGCGGCGGGGGTCCGCCGGCCCGCTGGCCGTCGCCCCGGTCGGCACCTTGTTGACGATCTTCTCCCAGTCGCGGGGCACGGCCGGCTCGTAGAACTCCCGGTAGAAGATGTTCAACTGCTGGACCAGGACATTCCAGTTCGTCTCCCGATTCTCGAACGAAAATGTCGTGCGGGCGGGATGGCGGCCGGGGACGAACGAGCGGTCGAAGAGCACCAGGCCCTTGGGCAGATAGTCCTTCTCGTCGATCATGATGTGCACCATCTTGTAATTGGCGGCGTCCTCGCGGCTTTTGGGGTAGGCCTCCAGCCAGTACTCGCCCTTGACGTCGGCCGGCGTGATCACCCGCACCCAGTAGCGCTGCAGGATGGTGTCCTTCTTGGCGCCGAACAGAAACGGCAGCGGCCCGTTGCGAATCGCCTCGCCGCGCAGATCGGGCGGCAGCTCCGTTTGGATCAAACGCTTCCGCTGATGGTCCAGCTCGAACACGTTGCTTCCGTCGCACACCCAGTGTTCGCCGAACACGTTCGGCAACTCCACGTACCGCGGCGCCGTCTCCGGCGGCTTGGCCGCCTGATAGGTCAGAATTTTGGTGGCCTTGTACAACCCCTTGTCCGGTTTGGCGTACTTGATTTCGCCTTCCCCGTAGCGATAGAACGTCTCGCGCGGCCCAAACACCGGATCGTACTCCCACCGCTTGAACGCGCAGCGAAAGCGTTCGATCTGGTTGCTCTTGTACTCCCAGTAACCCAGTATCTGCTCGACGTACTCCTGGTGCTTGGCCGGCAACGGGATCCATTCGGGCTGCAGGGAAGCTTGTGGAGCAACAGGACCGGGAGCGGCGGGCCCCGCGGGCAGGCGATTGGGGCCCGCGGGGGGCGCCTGGGCCTGGACCAGCGGAAGCTGTCCGGCGAGACCGAGCAGCAGACCGAGCAGCACGGTGAGCGGACCTGGGATCAGCGCGGCGCGGAGCCTGATCAGGCGGAAGTCAGACATCATGTCGGTGTTCCAGCGGCAGGCACAGTCGTCAGGACAAGCCGGCAAATCGGCCGGCCGGTTCGGTTCCATCCGAACCCGCCCTCCAGCGGGCCGGCGAATTCTAGCAACAACCCAGCCCCGCTCCCAGATCGATTATCGCCCAGCCAAAGCCGCCCCGCGACAAAGTAGCCATCACGCTCCGCGTGGCCTGCTATAACGAGCTGGGGCAGCCTGGTGAGCTGCCGGGAGAGATCCGTTCCATGCCCGTCTGGCTCCCGCCCCGGCTTCGAGATCGTGCAGCTTATGAGTTGTTTTGCTGAGGGATTTTAGCCCGACAGACCAGGCACAGTAGGGTTGGCGTCCGTTGCGGCAGACGCCCCCCTTAAGATCCCTTTGGCTCCCTCCCCGGCTTCCGGGGAGGGCTGGGGAGGGGCTCTTGGTCACACGGTGCAAGCCCAGCCATTGCCCGGCGATTCCGCTCGACCGTGACCAGGTTATTTTCATGCCGATGCTGGCTACCC
>JAGFJK010000193.1 GCA_024102795.1 Pirellulaceae bacterium | reverse complement strand
GCGAGTGGCTGGCGTGCCGAGCGGCTCCCTCGCTGACCACTCGCAGCAGGTGATCGCGGAACCGCCGCCGCCGCTTTTCCGGCAGATTGCTCAGCCGCCGTTCGTTGGCCGGCAGCACGGCCACGGGCCAGGCGGTTTGTTCGCCGGCCCACTGGTGCTGCCAGTCGAGTGCCTGCTGGCGCCACTGGCGCAGCAGGTCCGAGCGTTGCTGAAGCTGCTGGCGAAGCCGCTGCTGCTGGCACGCTGCCCGCTGGCATGTATCGGCCACCGCGCGCCGATGCACCGACAGCGGCTGCTGGCAAATGACGCAATCGCGTTCGAACGGTAGTCGCGGTGGTTTGTGCATGGTCCTCCCGCTTCAATGTGCCGCTTTTGCCGCCAATTGCAACATGGGGCCGGAGGTCCGCGGGTCGGCCGGGGGGCGAGGGCCTGGCGAGCATGGCGGAACTCTGACGATTGCGGTACAGTTGTGTCCGTCCGAAAAGGGAACTCGTTTGCGAGGAGTCACGTGGGCATGCCGGAGTCCGACCCAATCGCGGCCGCCCTGCAGCGGGCGATCGCCCTGCATCGCCAGGGCGATCTGACGAACGCGGAGCCCGCCTACCGCCACGTCCTGGAGCTCGATCCGCGAAACGCCGACGCGTTGCACCTGCTGGGAGTCATGGCTCACCAGCTTGGCAACAGCACGCTGGCCATCGATCGCATTCGCCAGTCGCTGGAGATCGAGCCGCAGCAGATGCGGGCGTACTTCAACCTGGGTCGGGTCTACGCCGAATCGGGGCAGCCGGACGAGGCGATCGCCTGTTACGAACGCGTCGTGGCGATGAAGCCCGACTACGCGGAAGCTCACCAGAGCCTGGGCCATTTGCATTCGGAGGCCGAGCGGTACGAGCAGGCCCTGGAATGTTACCGGCGAGCGGAGCAGTTGCAGCCGGAGAGTACGCAGGCGCAAATGTACGTGGCCCAGACCCTGGACGACCTGAGCGACTGGGAGGCGGCGGTCGGCCAGTACCGGGCCGTGCTGGAGCGGGACCGGCAGGCGATCGGAGCTTACCGGCGACTGGGCGCCGCGCTGCGCAAGCTGGGCCGATTGGACGAGGCGGCTGAAGTCTACGAGCAATGGTTGCAAGTGGACGCCGAGAGTCCCGAAGCGCTGCATTTCCGCGCGGCTTGTCGCGGCGAGGTCGCCCCGCAACGGGCGTCCGACGGTTTTGTGCGGGCCACGTTCGACGGCTTCGCGCCGGATTTCGACAAGTGCCTCGAGGACCTGCACTACCGCGTCCCGGAGATCGTGGCCAGGATTCTCGCACGCATCATGCCCGAACCGGACCGGCAACTGGAGATCCTCGACCTGGGCTGCGGCACCGGGCTGTGCGGCGCGAAGCTCCGCCCCTACGCCCGCTACCTGGCCGGGCTCGACCTGTCCCCCAACATGCTCGAGGTGGCTCGCGGCAAGGAGCTTTACGACAAACTGTACGAGGGCGAGCTGACCCAGTTCCTGGCGGATCGCGAGACGGAGTTCGACATGCTGGTGTCGGCCGACACGTTCGTCTACTTCGGGGACCTGGCGGAGGTCATGCGGCAGGCATTCCGGGCCCTGCGTCCGGGCGGCGCATTGATCTTCACGGTCGAGCGGTGGGCGGGCGAAGAACAACCGCCCGGCTACCGGCTGAACGAATTCGGCCGCTACATGCACTCGGAACTGTACCTGCGCCGCATCCTGCACGACGCGGGCTTCCACGTCCACGCCATGGGCGAGGAGCTGCTGCGGATCGAAGGCGGCCACGGCGTGATCGGCCTGGTGGTCGTGGCCGCCAAACCGGCTGCCGAGTAAGCCGGCGCGCGGCGCGACGGTGGCTATTGCGCTCCAAACGCGGCCAACGCGCGCAAAACCCCGACAGCTTGCCAGGCGGGATTCGCGCAAGTTCACTGGGTTGTTCAATGCCTGCGGCGCATGGACAGCGCTCGAAGTCGAAACGCGACGACATTTGAATGTTGTGAGACAGGCTCTTGGCAACGCACCGTAAACCTCTTATTTGATTCAACTTACAAGCTGCACGACCTCAAAGCGGGGAGGGAGCCGGATGGGTCGAAATGCTTCGGGAGCGAGAAGAGGAGGGCTGAAAGCACGCGGTCCTTCCGTTTCGGCGTCGTTCTGGCGTATAATTTGGGCATGACTGCGAAACTGACTAAGGAATTGGCCGCCGCTCTTCACGCGACCGGAGAGAGCGAACTCGAAGTCGTTGATCCGGATACGCAGCGGATGTACGTTGTCGTCGATGTTGAGATCCATCGACAGGCAATGCATGCGCTGCGCCGCCAGCAGGATCGTGACGCAATTGCTCAAGGCATTGCGGAGATGGAAGCTGGAGAGGGAACTCCGCTTGGCGAAGCGTTCGATAGTATCCGAGCGAACCTCGGACTTCGGCAGCGTCAGCAGTGAAGTATCGACTGACGATCCTGCCGCAGGCCAAGGAAGACTTGCGGCGAAACGCGGAGTGGTGGGCGCAACATCATTCGTCCGAGCAGGCCGCCCGCTGGTTGGACGCCATCCAGTCCCAACTGGAATCGATGGTTGATTTCCCCGAAAGTCATTCACTTTCGACCGAGAACGACGAGTTTCCATACGAAATTCGCGACAAGCTGCTGGGCCTCGGCTCTCGACCTGGCTATCGGGCTGTCTTCACCATCCGGGGCGACACCGTCTTTGTGTTGGCCGTCCGTCGGGGTGCGCAGGATGCACTTCGTCCAAGCGACGTTGAGTCGCCGCCATCCGCGTGACCCCGTGCTCGCTGGAGGGGTCTGCCGGACCATTGACCATTGACCTCTGGGGCCGATTTGGCAGGATGGCGAGCTCCAGAAACGTAGTCAGCACGCTCCGCGTGGCCTGCTAAAAAGTGGCTGGGCAGACGGGAGAGCTTTCGGGCGGGTTCTGTTCCATGCCTGTCTGGCCCCCTCCCCGGCTTCCGGGGAGGGGCTCTTGTGCATCTTGTTTTGACGTAGCTGGCACCCGATGGAATCACCCAACACCTGTCGCACTTAAGAATCCAGATCCTAAACTGATGTTCGAATCGTCCGAAATCCGCGTCCGGCGAGTGGGCATGTGCGAATTGCGCGAATTGCTTTGCTCCATAGTCCCGGAGGCCCCTCCCCAGCCCTCCCCGAAGCGGAGAGGGGGCCAGAAGTGATTCATGGGGTTTCCCCAGCCGGTAGGGAAGCCGGATCGAATAGTCGAATCGACATGTCCTGAATGTTGCTGGCAAAGGGCTTACAAGCTGCAAGATCTCTTCACCATCAGGGACGAAGCAGTTTGAACGACCGAAACACGCGCTCCGCGTCGCGATTGGGCGTCGGGCGGTCGCCGCCGGCAACCCAGTTCAACTGGTAGTAGTCCTGGCCGATCAGAAAGCAACGGACCCACATCGCTCCAGGCCTGCCACCCATGGTTCCGTGCACCAGGAACTCGTTTCCCAGGTGCCCATTCAGAACTGCAGGGTGCTCGAAGACCAGCGTGCCGTTGGAAGCTTTGACCAGCCCGACCCGCACGCGCTGCAGCATGGCCCGCTGGGTGTCCCAGTCCGACTCGGGCACCAGTCCTGGACTCCACGTAATGGTCACCGAGCCGCCCTCCGGCAGATCGGCGGTCACCTGGTTGGTGCGGTCCGCCAAGGCGGCCCGGTGACTTGGGCTCGCTTGCGTATCCAATCGACCGGGCAATTCGATCGAGAACCCTCCCGCCTCGGAGGTAAACGTCTGCCACTGGCGGCTGGCTGTGGCCTCGGATTCCACAGTGACCGTCGGGGCGGCGGTGGGCTGGTCAGAAGCAGTCCGATTCCAGATCGACATCCCCACGTAGACCAACGTCAGCGCGATGACGAAACAGACGAACGTGGCCACGCCCGCCAGGACCACGCCAATGCCGACGGCCGAGTCCCGATTTCCCGAACTGGCCGCCGGCCGGTAACCGCTTTGCTGCTGGGGCCACTGCTGCTGGTAAGGTGCCGCGAACTCAGGCTGAGCGGGCGGCAGGTCATTCAAGTCGGAGAGCAACGGGGCAGAAGCGCCGGCCTGCGGCGGAATGTCGATCGGCGTCCCACACACGGGACACGGCAGGCGTTGCCCGGCCAACGAGTCGGGCGCCTGGAACCTTTGACCGCACCGGCAGGCCACGACGATCGCCATGCAAGCTCTCACCAAAGCAATCAAAACGGTAAGAGATATTCCTTCCAGGGCATCTTGTCGACCGGCACGCCCGCCAGCAGCTCCACCAGCGAGGCGTCGCCGTAGTAGTTGGGCGATTCGTTATCGCTGAGTGCCATCAGCACCACGGGAACGCCAAAATGCGATTGCAACCGGTCGATCGCCATGTCCGCCTCGCCCGAACTCTGGACCAGCTCCATGTTCGAGGCGATGACGATAAACTTCTGATCGGCCAGCGAAACGGCCGCGGCTTCGATTTTCATGATCCGCTGCACCTCACAAGAGTGTTTGTGGAAAGGCCGAACCGTGGGGTCCAGCGCGTTCAGCCAGCTCGCTACCGCAGAAAACGTTGAATCAAATCCCGCACGGCATGTTCCGTTTCGTAATCCTGCTTGCCGGCTCCGATCGACCGCTGCCAGCGCAGAAACTCCAACAACCGTCCCTCCGGCACCTCCCGCTGCACCGTGGGGCTGAGCGGGTACTGGTACCCGTGCGCCGCGATCCGGTCGCAGGCCTCCAGCAGCTCGCGGTCGTCCCTCAGCCGGGTCGCACCGGCCTGGATCAAAGCCAGTGTCGCCAGCGGCGACCGCTGCGGGTTCTGACGCAGGAACTGATCCACCACGTCCATCACGGCCAACGGCGATTCCTTGACCGTCGCCGCGCCGGGCTCTGCCGCTGTAAGCTCCGCCGCGCCAGGCTCTGCCGCTGGCGATGCCGTGAACAGTTTCTTCAGCCAACCAAACATGGCAGTGGTGAGGTGTCAGTTGTCAGTTGTCAGTGGTCAGTTATCAGTTATCAGTCATCAGTTGTCCTGGCAATCGTCGCACGAGCGGCAATCGGTGTCGATCACCTGGCGGACGAGCAGGCCTTCCACTTCCACGCGGCGAGCCCGATCGATGATCGCGCACCGCCAGCCATCCCGCACCTGGACGCGGACCACGGTCGTGTCCGCCGCCAGTTTCTCGCAGTCGCTGGCCGCCACGTACCAGATCACTTCGGGACGCTCGCCGCGGCACGGACGGCAGGCGTACGCCCAGACGGCCATTGCTGCTTTCCTTTCCACCAGTTCAACCAGGGCCAACCGCCAATCATCCCCAGATCGAATCTCCGCGGGTCCTAGCCAAAATCATACGCGAACTCGCCCGCTTCCACCTTCACCTGCACCCGCTGGATCGGCTGGCCTTCCATCATCCGCTTGAGGAATTCCTCGCTGATCTCCGGCAGCACCGTGTTGGTCAGTATGTTATCGATCATCCGGCCGCCGCTTTCCAGTTCCGTGCAGCGGCTGATAATCAGCTTGATCACCTCGTCATCGTACGTGAACGGCACGCCGTGGTGCTGCCGGATCCGCTTCTCGATTCGCCGCAACTGCAGGCGAGCGATGTCGCCGATCACGTTTTCGCTGAGCGGGTAGTAGGGGATCGTGACCAACCGGCCGAGCAGGGCAGGGGGGAAGACCTTGAGCATCGGATCCCGCAGGGCCTTGGCGATCCCTTCGGGTTGCGGCATCAGCTCCGGGTCGCGGCACATGTTCATGATCAGATCGGTGCCGACGTTGGTGGTCAGCAGGATCAGCGTATTCTTGAAGTCGATCACGCGGCCCTCGCCGTCCTCCATCCAGCCCTTGTCGAACACCTGGAAGAAGATCTCGTGCACGTCGTGGTGGGCCTTCTCGACTTCGTCCAGCAGGACCACGCTGTAGGGCCGCCGCCGCACGGCCTCGGTCAGTACGCCACCTTCGCCGTAGCCGACGTAACCGGGAGGGGCCCCCTTGAGCGTCGAGACCGTGTGGGCCTCTTGAAATTCGCTCATGTTGATCGTGATCACGTTTTGTTCGCCGCCATACAGGGCCTCGGCCAGGGCCAGGGCCGTTTCCGTCTTGCCGACGCCCGACGGTCCGGCCAGCATGAACACGCCGATCGGCTTGTTCGGATTGTCCAGGCCCGCGCGCGAGGTTTGAATCCGCCGCGAGATCATGTTCAGGGCGTGACGCTGCCCGATGATCCGCTGGTTGAGCAGATCGGCCAGCTTGAGCACCGTTTCGACTTCGTCCTTGACCATCCGGCCGACCGGGATGCCGGTCCAGTCCTCGACTACCGAGGCCACCGCCTGATGATCGACGGTGGGCAAAATCAACGGGTGTTCGCCCTGCAACTGGTGCAGTTGGCCTTGCAGTTCCTTGAGCTGCGCCAGCAGCGCGGCTCGTTCGGCATCGGACAACGGCGTGCTGTTGCCGGCCGGACCCGCTTCGACCTTCGTGGTCTGGGCGGCCGCGTCGGCCGCCTTCTCCAGTTTGCTTTGCGTTCCTTCCACCTTGCCCGTATCGCCTCGCAGTTGGCTGCGCAAGTGCAGGATCTGGTCGACCAGCGTCTTTTCCTCGTTCCAGCGGGCTTCCAGACCGGCGAGTCGTTCTTTCTCCTGGGCCAGTTTTTCGTTCGAGGCCGCCTCGCGCGCCTCGGTGTCCACGCCCACGGCCTTTTCCCGGCCAATGATTTCCAGCTCCGTGTGCAGAGCGTCGATCCGCTTGCGGCTGTCGTCCACCTGAGCGGGCACGGCGTGCTGGCTGATCGCCACGCGGGCCGCGGACGTATCCAGCAGACTGACCGACTTGTCGGGCAACTGCCGGGCCGGAATGTAGCGATGCGAAAGGCGGACGGCCGCCTCCAGCGCTTCGTCCAGGATCTGCACCCGGTGGTGCTTCTCCAGCGTCGAAGCCATGCCCCGCATCATCAGGATCGCCTTTTCCTCGCTGGGCTCCTGCACCTGCACCACCTGGAACCGGCGAGTGAGCGCCGGGTCCTTTTCGATATGCTTTTTGTATTCCGCCCAGGTCGTGGCGGCCACTGTGCGGAGCGTGCCGCGGGCCAGGGCCGGCTTGAGCAGGTTGGCGGCGTCGCCCGTCCCGGCCGCGCCGCCGGCACCGACCAGCGTGTGGGCTTCATCGATGAACATGATGATCGGCTTGGGCGACGACTTCACCTCCTCGATCACCTGCCGCAGCCGGTTCTCGAACTCGCCCTTCATGCTGGCCCCGGCCTGCAGCAACCCCACGTCCAGCGACCGCAGCGTCACGTCCTGCAACGGCGGCGGCACGTCGCCGGCGGCGATCTTCAACGCGAACCCCTCGACCACCGCCGTCTTGCCCACGCCCGCCTCGCCGGTCAGAATCGGATTGTTCTGCCGCCGCCGCATCAGGATGTCGATGATCTGCCGGATCTCCTCGTCCCGGCCCACGATCGGGTCGATCTTGCCCTCGCGGGCCTGCTGCGTCAGGTCCACGGTGAACTGCCGCAGCGCTTCCTGCTTGCCCATCTGAGCCGGCGCCATCCCGCCCTCGGCCGTCCCTTCCGGCCCGCCCGCCCCGATCTGGAATCCGTCGCGAGCCGACAGCTTGTTCTCCGGCGAGTCGCCCACCACTTCGTCGAACCGGTCGGTCAGCCGGTCGACGCTGACCTTCTCGAACTCCCGCGAAATCCCCAGCAAGGCGTTGCGCAGGTCGCGCGTCTTGAGAATGCCGACCATCAGATAACCGGTCCGCACCTGGGCGTCGCCAAACAACAGCGTCCCGTACAACCAGCCTTCCTTGGTCGCCTCCTCGATGTGCGCCGCCAGGTCCGTGATGGTCGTCGATCCGCGCGGCAGTCGGTCCAGCGCCTCGGTCAGATCCTTCACCAGCCGCGCCGGTTCGATGTTGAACTGGCGAATGACTCGATGCAGGTCCGAATCCTGCAGTTGCAGGATCTGGTGGAACCAGTGCACCAGCTCGACGTACGGATTCCCCCGCATCTTGCAGAAGGTCGTCGCCGCCTCGATGCTCTTGTATCCGACCGAGTTCAGTTTGCCGAACAGGGCCACGCGATTGATCTCTGCCATGGGTCGAAGTCCTTGAACAGTTGTCAGTTGTCAGTTATCAGTTGTCAGTTATCAGGCGTCAGTGGCCGTGTTGGGTGATCTTAGCACTCTGGCGGGCGGTTCGCATGCGGGCTTCGAGCTTCCAGGCTTGGAAGCCCGGGTCGGCATTCGGCGCGGGCGTCACTTGGCCAGGGGGGATGTTTCCAGGATCAGGTCGTCCACGTCCGCCGTCGGAGTCTGGCTGGTCAGCCAGGAGCTCCAGCCCAGGCTGCCGACATAGCCCAGGCGAAGCTGGGGCACTTCTTCCTTCTTCAAGATCAGTTGCAGATCCCAACCCAGTTGATCGCCCGTGTAGTTGCGGACAATATCGGCCAGTTTCTTCAGACTGTCGCCGCCGGGCAGCAGCCGTTGGAACTGCGAGAAGTCGATCGGGCCGAGCACGATGCGGAACTTCTGCTGGCAATCCCAGACGCGGGCGCCGATCGTGGTGGAAATCCCCAGCCGGCCCGTACTGGGCGACTCGCCCAAACGCAGCAGATAGTCGTTGGGCAATTCCAGCCACTGTCCGACAAACTCGCGGATCTCGCCCGGAACCTGGAAGAACTCGGCCACCACGTCCCGTAGTCCCTGGGCATAACGGGTCTGGCAGACCAGATGGCCGGCGAAATGCAGTTTCACCAGGTCGGGCATGCGGTCGCGCCGTCGCAGGCCCGGCGTTCCCAGGCCGCACAGCGAACCCACGTAGCAGGCGAAGCGGTCGGTTTCGGGTCGGTCGTGCTGCACCACCGGTTCGGCCGCCGCCCAGGCCCGGTAGAAGAAGCCCAGCATGCGGTGGTGGAAGATGTCGAGAAACCGGGCGAACGTCGGATCGTGGACTGTCCGCAGGCGCTGGCGTGCGTACTCGGTCAGGTGCAGCGGCAGCGGACCGTTGGGGCCGAACATGCCGAGGAAGTTCACTTCCAGCCGCGGCGGCCGGCCGTCGGCATCCCGCCGGAAGGCCGACAGGGTGGACGGCGCGAACGCCAGCGACGGCTCCTGGCCGATTCGCACCGGATCGTCGCTGGGCCGCAGCGAGCAGCCGACGCGCGGCTTGTCCGGATAGGCCGCTTCCAGGTACCGCAACGCCTGAAAGAAACTGAAGCGGTACGGGTCGCGTTCCAGGTCCTCCAGCAACTGTTCGACAACAGGTGCTACAGCAGGTGTCTCTGGCCGATCCTCGCTGGCCATCGGATAACCTCGCCCCGGTCGGTGGAACTGACGACCGTTTCGGTGAAAGAGTTGATGGTTACATAGCGGGCGAAGAACTGTTCCATGACCGCTCCCAGCAGGAACATGCCCGTCCCCTCGAACGCCCCTTCGTCAAACGTCAGCAGAATCTCCAGCCCGCGGCCGAAGGCCCGCGGACCATCGGTGGGCAGCGGCCGCACAATGGGCCGCGAACGGACCGACCGTACGCCTTCGACCTGCTTGCGGATCGCCGGTTCGCTGGTGTCGGCGTACAACGACAGCAGTTCCCGCAGCGCAGCCGCTCCCTGCCGTTCATCCGTGTCGGTCAGCGTGAGGTAATTCAGCGCCAGATGGCTGATCAGCCGCCAGGAAACGTCGCCCGGCGCGTACGTGGGCGACGGCCTGGGGCGCGTGGGGCCGGCCAGCACGTGGATCGCATTCACGGGAGCGGCCGCCTCCATCGTGAAGTCGGTTCGTCCCTTGCCCACCGGCATCTGGATCGGCAGATCGCGGTTGGTGCACAACGTTTCCACCGCTAGCTGCTTCAACTGCTGCTGGTAGGGTCCCAGCCGGCGGTTGACCAGCGACAGAAAAACTTCGCAACCCACGTAGCTGGAGCGAGGCCCGAAAACCTTCTGCTTGGAGGAAAGCACGCGCGGCGCCCGGCTGATCGTGTAGAACGCATTGTGCTCGTTGTAATCCGTCAGGTCGTTCGTGCAGTAAAACGGCAGAAATTCCTGCTCCTGCTCGGCGCTGGTCCCCAAGCCCTGCACCGACCGGATCTGGTAGACCTCGAAATCCAGCGGCCGAGTGCGGTCGGGCACCACGTGGTATTCCGGCGTGCGATCGTCCAGGTGTATCCGATCGGTCCGCTTGGGGAACAGGTTGATGGCCGGCGAACAGAACAAGGCCAGGTCCGAGGCGCTGACGTTGCTTTCCAGGTAGCGGTCGTTCTGGTCCAGCAGCACCAGGACGTCCACCTCGCCCACTTCCAGCTTCTTGGGTCCTCGGTTCCAGGCGTCGATCGCGTGCCGGAAACCGACCAGCTCCACGAACATGAAGCGCTGGGGAAAGGCGAAGTATTCCTGCAGCAGGCGGTAGCCGTGGAACGAGCGGGAACCGTAGGGCAGCAGCGCCTCGTGGTCGCCGAACCCGGTCGCTCGCACGTTGGCCTTGTGCAGGATCAACTGCCGCCGCGGGTCCTCGCGGGGGCGGATCACCAGGGCCGCGCAGTTGGCCAGCAGGGCTTCGTACAGGTGCATCGGCAGCTCGCCCGTCCCATGCAGGAACACGGGCAGGCTGTCGAGCGACGGGAGTTCGTTGAATTTCAGTCCGGCCGTGCTCCGCAGCCGGATCCGCAGGCCGGCGTTGACCCCCTTGAGCGGCGGCAGGTTGGCGGCCGCCACGTCCTTGGAAACATACTCGGCTTCGACCAGTTCCAGCGGCCAGAGCGTCGCGTCGCGCGACGTGCTGTACTGGCAGGCCGTCTGTTCCCCTTTGCCCAACTGGCTCCGCAGCAGCGTTCCCCGGGGGATCGTGAAGCCTTCGGCCAGCGAACCTTCCTTCAAGTCCGCCTGGAAGCGGACCACCGCCATGGAAGGGATGGGAGCCAGGTAGTGCGGGTAGACCATCTCCAGCAGGTGCTGGGTGAAGTAGGGAAACTCCGCGTCGATTTTCAGGTGCACGCGGGCCGCCAGAAAGGCGAATCCCTCCAGCAACCGCTCGACGTACGGATCGGCACACTCGAAGCCGTCCAGCCCCAGCCGCCCGGCGATCTTGGGAAACTCCGCGGCAAACTCGCCGCCCACCTCGCGCAGATGCTTCAGCTCACGCTCGTAAAAATCCAGCAGTCGAGGGTCCATGACCGAACGGCTCCGAGGCCGGCCTTCCGGGAAAACGTCTGGCGGCGACTACGGGGCGCGCGCTACGGAGAGTATTCGAAGACCCGGACCTGGCCCGTGTCCAGATCCACCTCGGTCTTCAGGTACAAGTTCAACGGAACGGGCTGGGCCCAGAGTTCGCCCTCGATGACGAAGACCAGCGCGTTGGCGTTCATCTCCTCGTCGTCCTTCACCGCCCGCACGCGGATCGTGCTCTTCAAGATCCGCGGTTCGAAGTTCACGATCGCCCTCCGCACGGCGTCCTCCACGGCCGCCACGTTCGTACTGGACACGGTCGCTCCCGCCAGATCGGGCGAGCCATAGTTCAAGACCGACCGCTCCACCTCCGGATGACGCGACAGATCCTGCGTCTGGCTGAGCGGGCCGGAGTTCAGCAGCCAGGCCAGGTCGCGCAGCACGCACTCCCGCAACTGTTGCATGTTGAGCACCCGGTTCTGCCGCGATTCGACTTGCTTCTCCGGATCATCATCCGTCAGCCGGTCCAAGAGCGAGGGCTGCAGTTTTTCCTGGGGGGTCAGTTCCGCCAACCGTCAACTCCCGAAAGGGCTCCGCTTTGTCCTGGAGGACGAGACGCCAGAAAACGTTCTCGCGAGCTCACGCCTCGCCAAACACGATCTCGCGCAGGTCCAGCAACGAGAACTCGCCGGCATCCGTGGCCAGCATCCGCTGCCCCAATCCGGTCACCACGCCCCCGTCATGCTCGACCCATTCCGTCCGCCGCGCGAGTCGGACCAGCGGATTGGCACTGGCCTCCGACCCCACGTAGCGCACCGGGATCACGCCGACGATATCCCCGCCGTTGATCCAGGTGAAGTGGACCGGCATCCAGACCATGTCCCGCAGGTCGACCGGCTTCTCCAGGTCGATCCGCCGGATGCGATGGAACGGGACCCAATAGTATCTCCCGTTGATGATCGCTTCCAGCATCGGCCCCAGCCGCGTGTCGGCGTCCGCAATCCACTCGAACGCCTGCGGCTCGTCTCCGGTCGACTCGGCCCGCAAGCTGCCCGCCGTGGTCGGCGCCTGTTCGAACGCCTGGTCCCGCAGGTCGGCCGAGGCCGCGAACTGACCCTGACCGGCCAGCCGCAGCGATTCCATCAGCAACGCGATCCACTGTTCCGGTTCGCCGAACACCAGCGGCGACCTCTGGCCCGCGAACACGGCCGCCCGCAGACCCTCGCAGTTGAGCGCTTCGCGGTACATCTGCACCATGGCCAGCGTGCTGGCGTCCATTTCGCCGGCCACGTTCAACTGGTTCAAGGCCCGATTCCAATCGCCCAGCACCGACAGCAACTGGAAGAGAAACACGCGGAGTTTGGGATTCGACGGATCGCCGCGGACCGCGTTCTGCAGTTCGGCCAAGGCTTCGTCGAGTTTCCCTTCGCGCAGCTTGTCTTCGGCCAGCATCGGACCAGCTCCTGGTTGGAAAGCGGGGGGCTCCCGGTTGGAAAGCGGGGGGCGGCGGGCGAAATCCGAAACGCCCGTTTCAGATCAGTGGTCGCGGCCCGCGCACGCTGTATCTTAGCGGCTGGGGCCGGCAACGCAATCAAGCGGGGCGCCGGATCGGCAGGCGGCAGGGCGGCGCCGGGCAGACAGCAAAAAAGCCCGCGACGGCGCGGCCGCCACGGGCTTTCTCTGGTTGACTGCACAGGCGGCGGGAACCACTAGCCGCTGCCGCCGGTGTTCTCGGCGATGTTCCAGGTGAAGATCTTGGGCGCCTCACCCGTGCCGTCCGACTTCTGTTCCTTGTACTTGACCGCCACTTCGCGGAAGTTCAGCGTGACGTTCTCGGTCAGCCGATCCTCCCCGCCCGACCCGCCGGTGGAAACGGCGGTCACCAGCACGTCCTTCATCTCGACCAGCAGGTACTCCAGCGGGTTCTTGCCGGCCTTGCGGACCGTCAACACGGCCTTGGCGAAGTGGTCGCCGTTGGCGCAGTACAGCATCAGGATCGGCGACGACTTGTCGATCCACTTGGTCACCGAAATGTCCTGGAAGTTGGCCTTGCCCGCGCCACCGCCGCCGCCGGCGTGGAACGAACCCGACTGGGACATGCCCCAGCTCCAGGCCAACACGTCGATCTCGCCCTTGTGGGTCTTGTCTTGCGACTCGCCCCCAATCTCTCCCTCAATGTTGAGGAACATGTCAACCGCCATCGCATCAGCTCCTTTGCAGTAGACCGCGAACCTTCAATCAGCTTCACCAACAACTCGACGAACCCCTGGCGGGCCGCCATCCGCCGGGACCAGCGGCCCCACCGCACGTCGTCCCGCCTATTTCTTCTGCGACGGCAGCTTCGAGACCAGCCGCAGCGAAACGGTCAGGCCTTCCAACTGGTAGTGCGGCCGGAGGAAGAACTTGGCACTGTAGTAGCCCGGATTCCCCTCCACTTCCTCCACCACCACCTCGGCCGCGGCCAGCGGACGCTTGGCCTTGACCAGCTCGCTGGACGTGCCCGGATTGCCGTCCACGTAGTTATTGATCCAGTCCTGCAGCCAGCGCTGCATGTCGGCCCGCTCCTTGAATGACCCGATCTTGTCGCGGACGATGCACTTCAAGTAGTGCGCGAAGCGGCAGGTGGCGAACAGGTACGGCAGCCGAGCGGCCAGGTTGGCGTTGGCCGTGGCGTCCGGATCGTCGTACTCGGCCGGCTTCTGCAGCGACTGGGCGCCGATGAAGGCGGCGAAGTCCGAGTTCTTCTTGTGGATCAGCGGCATGAAGCCGTTCTTGGCCAGCTCCGCCTCGCGGCGGTCCGTGATGGCGATCTCCGTCGGGCACTTCATGTCCACTCCGCCATCGTCCGTGGGGAACGAGTGGCAGGGCAGGCCTTCCACCGCACCGCCCGACTCGATACCGCGAATCCGCGAGCACCAGCCGTACAGCTTGAACGAGCGGGTCACGTTCACGGCCATCGCGTAGGCCGAGTTGGACCAGGCATACTTGTCGCTCGTCGCCCCCTCGGTATCCTCCTCGAAGTCGAACTCCTCGACCGGATCCGTCTTGGCCCCGTAGGGCAGGCGGGCCAGGAACCGGGGCATCGTCAGGCCCAGGTAGCGGGAATCCTCGGCATCCCGCAAGCTCCGCCAGGGAGCGTATTCGGGGGTCCCGAAGATCTTGGTCAAGTCCCGCGGGTTGGACAGTTCCTGCCAACTGTCGAACTGCATCACCGTCGGGGCAACTCCGGCCAGGAACGGGGCATGGGCCGCCGAGGCGATCTGGGCCATGCCGTTGAGCAGTTCCACGTCGGGCGCCGTGTGGTCGAAGTGATAGTCGCCCACCAGGCAGCCGAACGGCTCGCCGCCGAACGTCCCGTACTCCTCCTCGTACACCTTCTTGAAAATCGGGCTCTGATCCCAGGCCGTTCCCTTGAACTTCTTCAGCGTGTTGCCCAGCTCCTTCTTGGAGATGTTCATCACGCGGATCTTGAGCATCTCGTCGGTTTCGGTGTTGTTGACCAGGTAGTGCAGGCCCCGCCAGGCGCCTTCCAGCTTCTGAAAGTCGGCGTGGTGCAGAATCTGGTTGATCTGCTCGGTCAACTTCCTGTCGATCGCCGCGATTATCGACTCGATCGACTTGACGGCGTCAGTCGAGATCACCGCGGTGCCGGCCAGCGCCTGTACGGCCAGTGTCTGCACGGCCTGTTCGACCGCCTCCTTGGCGCGGTCCGACTTGGGCTTGAATTCCCGCTCCAGCAGAGAAGAAAACTCGCTGACCTCGAGCGTTGAGCCTTGCGCCTGGCCCTGGGCTTGTTGTTCGGATGACATGCTGGGTTACTCCTCGCTTGCGGGGGCTTGTTGACCGGAGTCCTTCGGGGCCGACGCCAAGGCCTGCAGCAGCGTGGGATCCTGCAGGGCCCTGGCCAGCAGCTCCTCGGCGCCCCCCTTGCCGTCCATGTAGGTCAGCAGGTTGGCCAGTTGCGTGCGGGTGTCGAGCAGCTTGCGGAGCGGCTCGACCTTGCGGGCCACCGCCGCCGGTGAAAAATCGTCCATGCTCTCGAATGTCAGGTCCACGTTCAGATTGCCCTCGCCCGTCAGCGTGTTGGGCACCTGGAAAGCCGCCCGCGGCTTCATCGACTTCATCCGGTCGTCGAAGTTGTCGACGTCGATCTCCAGGAACTTCCGCTCCGCCACCGGCGCCAGCGGCTCCGCCGGTTTGCCCGACAAGTCGGCCATCACGCCCATCACGAAGGGCAACTGCACCTTCTTCTCGGCGCCGTACACTTCGACGTCGTACTCGATTTGCACGCGCGGCGCTCGATTGCGCGCGACAAATTTCTGACTGCTGGCCTTGGCCATGCAACGCTCCTTTTGTCAGTTCACCACGTGTTTGTCCACACCACCGATCTACGCATTGTCCGCTCTGCCGGGACTTGGCTACCATCCCGATGAAGTGTTGCTGCTGGTCCCGCCTCCACCACCACCACCACCGCCGCCGCCGGCATTCGGGCCCCCGTCGCCCACCGGACCGCTCAAATGCTCCAACTGCGCAATGGCATCCGGCGCCAAGTCGCGAATGATATCCAGGAAACTCTTGTGAGCCAGCCGCTGGGCGCGGCGAATCAGCAGCGGCAACGGGCTGGACGGCTCGTGCTTCTCAAAATACTCGCACACCTTGTCCAGCGCCCGAATCGCATCTTCCCGGGTCACCACGTCGCCCGACAGCCGCTTGACCGTGCCCGCGACCGCCCCGCCCTCAGCTTCGACCCCTTCGGCCGCCTCGTCCGCCGCCTCCGCCGCCGGCGCTCCCAGCCCCCGCCGCTCCGCCTGCTCGCGCAAGACCTGCTCGATCTCCTTGAGCATCCGGACCAGCGGGTCGAGGCTGGTGGCGTTGGCGGCACCCACCTTCTCGGTCACGATGTCTTCCGCCGCCTCGACGTCGTCCATCGCCTGCCGCACGCTTTCCAGCGTCGCCAGCAACGCCTCCGGGCCCGCGTCGGTGAACGCCGCCTCGATACTGCTCAACGCCGGTCCCTGGTGCGCTTCGCCCTCCTCCCCGCCGCCCGCTTCGGCCCGCTCGTGAGCCCGCTGGATGTCGTGCAGGCTGAAGATGCCCAGTTGCCGCGAGCGGACCAGCGGCGCGTTGCGCAGCAAGGTCAACGTGCTGTCCGTGCCACACAACGACGCCAGCGTGTTCACGCGAAACGTCGGATCGTTGCCGTCCTCGGGATCCAACTGCGGCTGCACCGCGTCCCAGTACCGCTCCACCAGCCCCCGCATCAGCTTCAACGCGTCCGCGAAGTCCGGCAAGCCGTCCAGCTTCAACACGGCCCGTGCCAGATGAGCCGTCACGCGCATGTCCTTGGTCCGCTTGAACAGCGACAAGGCCTTCCGCTTGACTTCCTTCCAATCCGGCTCCTCGGCCGGCTGAATCATGTCGCCAATCTGGACTTCCGGCTTGCTCTCCGTCGCCCGCTCCATCTCGAGATACTCGGCGTCGTACTCGAGATTCTCGCCGCAGGGCTGGTCGGGCGACAACTCCTGCAGCAGCTTCTCCACATCAATCGAACTCATAGATGCTCTTCCGCCATGATCCCGTTCCGACCCCCGCGGGAGTTTCACCCCGTCCGCGCCCGGCAGACCGGGACCCTGCTAGTTGTACGCCACTTCCCGGCGCGAAACAAGTTTCCCCGTCCAGGTCCCGTTTCCCCGACCAGGTCACCTGTCAGCCGCCACCGGCTGGCACCGCCAGCCGTGGTGTGGACAAACCGGGCGGAGCGGGTGCCAGCCGGCGGCCACCGTGCGAATGTGATGGGGCCATCGTCGCGGCTGACAACAGGCTTCTCCACAAACGGCCGCGAGATGTGCCAGGAGAAGTTGTCAGTTGTCAGTTGTCAGTTGTCAGTTGTCAGGGGGCAGGGGGCAGGGGG
>JAGFJK010000103.1 GCA_024102795.1 Pirellulaceae bacterium | reverse complement strand
ATTTGCAATCACCCGTCCTGGAGTTTCGTGCTTCAATCAAGCGACGCCGAAGCACACCGTGAATTCTGGCGCACGCCGCGCACTCTCCACTTCGAATCCCAGCTTGATTCGCACGCGCTCGCCCGGTCGGGCGTTAACGAGAAGCCTAACGATCCGCTGGGCAAGCCGGCGGGATTCTCAAGCGCTGGCCGGGACGTGTGTAGCGAGAAGCCTAACGATCCGCCGGGCAAGCCGGCGGGATTCGAAGTCCAAAACAGTCTGACGGGCGCTCACCGGGAGCCAAGGGCCCTAAACACTTAGGATCCAACAACTTAAAAGCTGCACGATCTCGCTTCCGGGGAGGGCTGGGGAGGGGCTCTTGTGCACCTTGTTTTGACGCACCTGGCGCCCGATGGAATCACCCAACACCGGTCGCACTCAAGAATCCAGATCCTCAAATGATGTTCGACTCGTCCGAAATCCGCGTCCCGCGCGTGGCCATGTGCGAATTGAGCGCCTTGCTTCATAGTCCCGCAGGCCCCTCCCCAGCCCTCCCCGAAGCGGGGAGGGGGCCAGAGGTATCTCAAGGGGGAGAGCTCGCGGAAGCTGACGCCGTCCCAAGTTCCCGGTAGCCACACCCCCTAAATCCCGAGTTACCAACGCCTTAAAAGCTGCGCGATCGCGAAGCCGGGGAGGGGGCCGGAAGGATTGTGAGGGGGTGCTCGGCGAAGTCGAGCTGACCATTGGTACATCATCCCAAGTTCCATGCCCAAAATAACTTATAAGCTGCGCGATCTCGAAGCCTTGGAGGGGGCCAGAGGGATTTCAAGGGGGGAACGCTCGCCGAGACGGAGGCGGAGCGTGATGGCTACTTTGGGGAGGGTCGGAGATGGGTCTGCGGCGTTCGAGCGGACAACCAGCCCCCGGTTACTCCACCGCGCGCCACATGATGCACGAAGGGCTGCGGATTTCCAGCGGCTCGCCCGTGGCGGTCAGGCCGCCGCTGTCCGGATCGATGCGGAACACCACGCAGTTGTTGCCCGGCATGTTGGCGCACAGCAACCAGCGGCCGTCGGGCGTGATGGCCAGATTCTGAGGCCCCTTGCCCAGGCTGGGATGGATGCCCAGCCGTGTCAGCCGGCCCTGGTCGTCCAGCCGGTAGGCGGCGATGCTGTCGTGTCCGCGATTGGTGCCGTACAGGAATCGACCGTCGGGGGTGATTTTCAGGTCGGCGCAGTAGCTGGTGCCATCGAAGTCGTCGGGCAAGGTCGAAATGGTCTGCCGCGAAGTCAGCTTGCCGCTGTCGGAGTCGTAATCGAACAGCGTCACCGTGTTGTCCAGCTCGTTGATCACATACACGTACGGTCCCCGCGGATGGAACGTCAGGTGCCGGGGGCCGGCCCCGGCCGCCGTGCGTCCGGCCGGCTGGTCCAGCGCCGCGATCTTTCCCGCTTCGGCTTGCAGGCGATAGCCCAGCACCTGGTCGATCCCCAGGTCGGCGACATAGGCGAAGCGATTGTCCGGACTGATCACCATGCAATGCGGGTGAGGCTCCATTTGCCGAGTGGGATTGATGCTGGCGCCGGCGTGCTGAAACGTCGTTGCGGCCTCGTCCAGCGAACCGTCCGCCCGGACCGGCAGTGCCGCCACATTGCCGGTCGTGTAGTTGGCCACGACCAAAGTCTGGCCCGTGGCGTCCACGTGCAGGTAGCACGACGCCGTGCCGCGAGTGGACTGCCGGTTGAGCAGCCGGAGCTGTCCCTGGTCGTTCTCGATGGCCAGCGCCGCCACCTGCTCGTCGGTCTTGCCGCCGAACGATCCAGGGGCGTGAATCGAATACAAGGTCTTCTTGTCGGGCGACAGGGCCATGAAGAACGGGTTTTCAATGTCTCCGGTCTTGTGCGTTTCCGTCAGCTTGCCGGTTTCCAGGTCCAGTCGGCAGGCCTGAATCGCCCCGGCTTCTCCCGGAGCGAAAGCGGAAACGAACACCAGCAGCTCGGCGGCCCGACCCGACGTCGCCAGGCTGAACAGCGTGAGCGGCACGGCAATGCACAGCAAATGTCGCAACATGAGAAACTCCCCCCTGCACTTGACGGGCGGCCGGCGGCGACCACGAATTCAAGCCCCAGTATAGTCGAACGAAGACGAGCGGACCTCAGTGTTGACGCGCCTCCGGACGGTCCAAGTCGTGGAATCTAAACCTGGAGGCGCCACCGCCAGGATCGAAATCGGGCGCCGGCGGGTGAGGAAAAGATTTTTTCCCCAGCCGGGCAAAACGGGTACAATTCCGGTCATGGGGCAAAGTCCGGCTGTACCTTCCTTGAGGAGCTGCCGCTTATGGCACCGTCAACGCTCGACCGATGCGAATCGCCAGCCTCGTTACGGACCAGTCCGGCTGGGAGGACACGCCGGACAGGGCCCCTGCACGCTCCGGCGGCCGATGTGCTGCGGGTCGAACGGACCGGCATTCGGTTCTCGACTTCGGCGAACGGTCTGGTGAAGATTCGCGTCACCGTCAACAACGTGTCCAGCCAGTGGTCTCAGCCCCAAAGGTTGCAGTTGCAGGCGGCCCCGCTGGGGGCGTTTGTTCCCTGGCGGGATCTGGGCCAGGTCCAGGTGCCGGCGATTGCGCCGGGCGGCAGTTACCCGGTTGGTCTGAACGCCCTGGCGTCGGCCCCCACGCCGCTGGGGGACTTCTCCGATCTGCCGCCCCAGCGGCTGCTGACCGCGCTGGCCAGTGAGGACGACAGTCCGCGGCGGCGCCCGTCGCGCGTTGACGTCTCCTCGGCCGCCAATGTGCTGGCGGATGCCGAGCGAATGAGCGAAGCCGCCCAACGGCACGCGGCCGCCATGCAGACGTTGCTGGCGACGGGCGGGTCCCTCGCGGACCTCCAGTGGATGTTGCTGGAGTTGGAGCGGGAAGCCCAAGGGACGCCCACGTTGCCCAATGATCCGTTCCAGCTAATGGGGCGGCAGAGCAAACACTGGGCCGGCAACATCAACGTGCTGATCGGCCAGCAGGCAGTCGAGCGGCACATGGCTCAGGCCCTGCGCATCTACTCCGGCAAGACCAACCTCGCCACGTTCGTGGTGGGGGAACGCGCGGACGAGTACAAGTTCGACTTTTCGGGCACGGGCAGCAACTGGCAGGTCGCCCTGTTCGACTCGATGAATTGGAGCAGGCTGTTCCTGCCGGGCCGCGCGAGATCGGGCGATGGGTTGATTCGGACCGGGCAGTGGCATCCGCTGGAACGAACGACGCCGATTACGCTGGCCGTTTCGCCACCCGAGGACTGCGAGGCGGGCTCGATCAACGTGCATGTCCGCCAGAGGTCGACCGATCGCGAGGCGGTGGTCGAGTTCTCCCTGGATCCCCGCGCCGCCGGCCCAGGCTGCTACACGGTTTAACCATCCGAGCGCGGCGCGCCCGCCACGCGACGGCACGCCGGTTTGCCCGCGGCACGCATCGAGACCTGCCACGGTTTCTCGATGCGTGTCGTTGGTTTATCATGAATTGCAGTCGTTGCCGGGCCCAATCGTAGTCGGGCAGGGGTGCGCGTGCCGCACTGACCGTCAGGCGACCACTCCGCCCGTTGACGGCCGTCGGGCCGTTCCCTCCCGCCACCGACCCGCCCCGCCCTCCCCCTGCGAGAACATGATGCCACACGCTGCCTCCCGCCGCCGCCGGCCGCTCGCTCTGCCGCCTGCCGTCTTGAGCCTGGCCGGCTGGACTCTCCTGTCCAGCCGGACTCTCGTGGCCGGCTGGGCTTTCTTGGCCAGCTTGGCTCTCCTGGGCCTGGTGCCGACTGCCCGGGCGGATGAGCCGAAGCCGGCTCAGGATCGGCAAGCTCAGTTTGACGAGCCGTCGCTGGAGTTTTTCGAGAAGCAGGTTCGGCCGGTGCTGGTCCAGCGCTGCTACGAATGTCACAGCGGCAAGACGGATGAGCCCAAGGGGGGGCTGCGCGTGGACTCGCGGGCCGCGCTGCTGGCCGGCGGCGACACGGGACCGGCGATTGAACCGGGCAAACCCGAGGCGAGCCTGCTGATCGACGCGGTGAACTACGGCGACATTTACCAGATGCCGCCCAAGTCGAAACTGCCGGCCGCCGAGATCGAGATCCTCAACCGCTGGGTCAAGCTGGGCGCTCCCTGGCCGGTCGGCGATCCAGCCGCGGTCCCGATGGCCAGCGGTGGCGAATTCGATCTGGACGCTCGCAAGGCGGCCCATTGGGCCTGGCGACCGGTGCAGCACCGCGATCCGCCGCCGGTCGGCAACCAGGCTTGGCCGCGGCATGGCCTGGACCACTTCATCCTGGCCCGCCTGGAACAGTCCGGGCTGGCTCCCGCGGCCGACGCCGACCGGGCCACGCTGCTGCGCCGAGTGTGGTTCGACCTGGTGGGGCTGCCTCCCACCGAACAGGACTTGCAGGCGTTCCTGGCCGATCCCACGCCGCAAGCGCTGGAGCAAGTCGTGGATCAACTGCTCAAGTCCCCGCGATTTGGACAGCGCTGGGCTCGCCACTGGCTGGACCTGGTGCGCTACGCGGAGACCTACGGCCACGAGTTCGATTACGCGATTCCTCATGCGACTCAGTACCGCGATTACGTCGTGCGGGCACTGAACGCCGATGTGCCCTACGATCAGTTTGTCGTGGAGCATCTGGCGGGCGATCTGCTGGCCGAACCGCGCCGCCATCCAACCGACGGCTACAACGAATCGGTGATTGGAACCGGCTTCTGGTTTCTGGGCGAGGCGACTCACGCGCCGGTCGACGTGCGCGGGGACGAAGCCGGGCGGATCGACAATCAACTGGACGTGTTCAGCAAGACTTTCCTGGGCCTGACGGTCGCTTGTGCCCGCTGCCACGACCACAAGTTCGACGCCATCAGCACGCGCGACTACTACGCGCTGTGCGGCTACCTGCAAAGCTCCCGGCGGCAGGAAGCCCTGCTGGACCCGCACGATCGGATTCGTCAGGGGGCCGAGCGGATCCGGGCCGCTCGGCAGGCTGGCACCGAGCTGCTGCGGGCGGCGTTGCCGGAGGCCGACGACGCGGCCCAGCAGGAGCTGGCACTGTCCTTGTTGGCGGTGCGCGAACTGCGGCAAGACGGCGTGGAGTCGGCGGAGCGAACGGCGGAGATCGCCGGGACGTACGGCGTGCCGGCCGAACGGCTGCGGGCCTGGGACGCGGCGCTGCGGCAACCGGCCGTCGGCGAGGCGGAGCATCCGTTGCGGCCATGGTCCGTCTTGGGGCTGGCCGGCGACTGGGACTCGGAGGCGCTGGACCGGCTGCGGCGGGAGTTGCGCGAGGACTTGGCGCGAGCGGAACAAGCGGTCGAACAGTCACCCGTGCTTGCGGACTTTGCACAAAGCACGTTCGACGGCTGGTTCACCACTGGCGAGGCGTTCAGCGGCGCTCCCACGACCGGCGTGCAGTGGGACGCCAGCCAGCCGCGGCTGGCCGCTCTGGAGCCCGGCTGGGCTCACGGCGGCGCGGACTCACCCCGTTTGCAGGGCGTGCTCCGCTCGCCAACCTTCACCATCACGCACCCGCGGATCTGGTATCGGCTGCGCGGCCAGGGTGTGCAGTTGCGGGTGATTCTGGACGGCTACTTCATGGACGTCTACAACGGCCTGCTGTTTCGCGGGCTGGCCGAGAATTTCGATACCCAGGGCCAGGTGGCCTGGCAGGCTCACGCCGGCGACCTGGGCCGATACCTGGGTCACAAGGCGTACCTGGAAATCATCGATCACGGCGACGGCTTCGCGGCGATCGATCAGATCCGGTTCTCGGCGGGAGGCCCGCCGCACCTGGAACGCAATCCGCTGGCTCGCCAGGTGCTGGCCGGCGACGGCGAGCTGGATTCCAGCGAGGCACTGGCTCGCGCGTATGCCCGCCTCTGGCGCCAGACGCTCGAACACTGGCACGCGGGCAACGCCAGCGCCGCGGAAATCGGCTGGATCAACTGGATGCTGGACCAGGGGCTGGTCGGGCCGACCGGCGAGCAGCTTGCGGCAGCCAACCAGCGGTTGGCCGAGCGGCACCAGCAGATGCAAAACGAGTCGCGGGAGCTGCCCGCGCCGCTGCGTGTGCTGGCCATGACCGACGGCACGCCGGAGGACGAACTGGTGCACATTCGCGGCAACCACCGCACCTTGGGAGAACCGGTTCCGCGCAGGTCGCTCACGGCGCTGGGCGGCGACGGCCAGCCGGCGCCCGCGGACCGCAGCGGACGGCTGCAACTCGCCCGGCAGCTCACCTCGCCCGACAACCCGCTGACCGCCCGCGTGCTGGTCAACCGCGTCTGGCATCATCTGCTGGGTCGCGGTATCGTGCCGTCGGTCGACAACTTTGGAGTGCTCGGCCAGCCGCCTTCGCACCCGGAGCTGCTGGACTACCTGGCCGGGCAATTCGTCCAGGAAGGCTGGTCGCTCAAGCGGCTGATCCGGTCGATCGTCTTGAGCCGCACGTACCAGATGAGCAGCACGCCCGTGCCGGCGGCCGAGCAACACGATCCGGAAAATATCCTGCTGCATCGGGCCCCCATCCGGCGGCTGGAGGGCGAAGCGATCCGCGACGCGATCCTGCAGGTGTCCGGCCGTCTGGACGATTCGCTGGAAGGCGGCAGCGTGCAAGTCCACATCACGCCGTTCATGCAGGGCCGCGGGAGACCCGGCGGCAACGGTCCGCTGGACGGGAATGGTCGCCGCAGCCTGTACACCGAGGTGCGGCGGAACTTCCTGCCGCCGATGATGCTGGCCTTCGACACGCCGATCCCCTTCAGCACCATGGGACGCCGCAACGTATCCAACGTTCCCGCTCAGGCCTTGATCCTGATGAACGATCCGTTCGTCGTGCAGCAGGCGGAAATGTGGGCCCGGCGTCTGCTGGCTCCCGCCGACCTGGAACCCGCCGCCAGGATCCAGCAGATGTACCGCCAGGCCCTGACGCGCGACGCCACGGACGACGAACTGGCGGCGGCCCTGGCGTTCCTGGCGCAGCAGGGGCAGGCCCACGGATTGACGGAACCGCAGGCCATGGCGGATCCACGCGTCTGGACCGACCTGTGCCACGTGGTATTCAACGTCAAGGAGTTCATCTACTTGCGTTAGCCATGAATAGTCGCCTTTCGCTCCGCGAACCCAACCACGAGTCAATCATGAACCACTGCCGCCGATTTTTGCCCCGTTGCTTGTCCCGCCGCGAGATGCTCAGCCGCTGCGCGGGCGGCTTTGGCGCGGTCGCGCTGACGGCGCTGCTGGCGGAGCGGGACTTTGGCGGCTTCCTGCGGGCCGCGCCACCGGACGGCGATCCGAGCCCGTTCGCCGTGCGGCCGACCCACTTTCCGCCCCGCGTCAAATCGGTGATCTACCTGTACATGGACGGGGGACCGTCGCAGGTCGATACGTTCGATCCCAAGCCGCGGCTGGACCAGGAGAACGGGCAGCCGTTCAAGATGAAGATCGAACCGACGCAGTTCAACAACATTGGCCAGACGCTGGCCAGCCCCTGGAAGTTTTCGCGACACGGCGAAAGCGGTATCCCGATCAGCGAGCTGTTTCCGCACCTCGCACGGCACGCCGACGACCTGGCCGTGATCCGCAGCATGACGTCGAACTTCTCCGAACATACCAACGCCAACTACTTCCTGCACACGGGGATCGGCATCCAGGGCCGCCCGACCATGGGCGCGTGGGTCGGCTACGGGCTGGGCAGCGAGTGCCAGGATCTGCCGGCCTTCATCGTCCTCAACGGCGGCCTGATCCCGCCCGGCGGACTCGACAACTTTAACAGCGGCTTCCTGCCGGCCACCTACCAGGGTTCGATCTTCAATGCGGGCGATCCGCCCGTGGCCAACATCCGTCGCACGGAGGCCACGGACCAACTGCAGCAGAATAAGCTGGCTTTGCTGCGGAAGCTGGACACAAGCGTCCTCGACCGGCTCGGCCACGTGGACCAGTTGGAGTCGGCCGTGGCCAACTACGAATTGGCCTATCGCATGCAGGTCGCCGTACCGGGCCTGACGGACCTGAGCGACGAGTCGCCGCAGACGCACGCCATGTACGGGCTGGATGCCAAATCCAACGGCACCGCGACATTCGGCCGCCAATGCCTGGTCGCCCGGCGGTTGGTCGAGCGCGGCGTGCGGTTCATCGAACTGACTTGCCCCTCGGTCGGACACGACCGCTGGGACCAGCACGGCAATCTGCTGAAAGGCCATGCGGACAACGCCCTGGCCACCGACCAGCCAATCGGCGCGCTGCTGGCCGATCTGAAGCAGCGCGGACTGTTCGACCAGACGCTGGTGATCTGGTCCGGCGAGTTTGGCCGGACCCCGTTCGCTCAGGGCAGCGATGGCCGCGATCACAACCCGTTCGGTTTCAGCCTCTGGCTGGCCGGTGGAGGCGTGAAGGGCGGCACGATCTACGGCGCGACCGACGAGTACGGCTACAAGGTGGTCGAGAACCGTGCCGAGATCCACGACCTGCACGCCACCATGCTGCATCTGCTGGGCATGGACCACAAGCGGTTGACGTTCCGGTTCAGCGGCCGCGACATGCGATTGACCGACGTGCACGGCGAGGTGATCCACGAGGTGCTGGACGGCTAATGGCAAACGGGCAAGCTCGAAAGTCGCGGGGGATTCTCGATAAATCCTGTTAATGCTGAACGACCGGATTCCTGTGGTTTACTGGCGGCATGAGTTCGACGAGTGAAACCTACGACGATTTGATTCTGGCCGGGCTCCAGGGTGCCCTTTCGCCGGAGGCTGCTGAGGGGTTGCTTGCACTTCGTTTCTCGGACGAACAGCAACAGCGAATGAGCGAGCTGGCCGCCAAGGCGCGTGCCGGTGAATTGCCTCCCAAGGAACGCGAAGAATCCGACAGCTTCGAGCGTGTGAGTAGCCTGCTCGGCATCCTGCAATCGCGGGCGAGGATCTCGTTTCTGTGTAATGCGGCGTGTTCGGCCGCTGACTCACTTGAAGGCACTTGCGCTCCGGATCCTGAATTCACCATCCGTTCGCGGATCATGGGGAATGGCTCAAATGTAGAATTGGCGGCAGCTGAAGTTGTTGGAACGCAACGAGAGGCATTGGCTGGTGAGAGCACGCACGCTAATTGATGGTGGTTCAATCACGCTATTTGATGGAGCGTCGTCTGAGGGAAGAAGTACCGGTGCCTCTCCTCTATGCCAGTGTTACCAGCGGTGGATCCAGGGCACGTCG
>JAGFJK010000100.1 GCA_024102795.1 Pirellulaceae bacterium | reverse complement strand
TTCGCAAGACGCTTTCGTCTTCGAGGATCCCTATTGGCATGGCTGGAGCGTGTGGTGCGCCGGGACGGGAATCACGATGCTGCTGCCTGGCGGGATCGCCAAGCAAGCCGGGCCTGCCTTGAAGGGCTCCTCGACCGGGCGTATGTTTACAGGGGTCTCCAAGTCCCAGAGCGGCGCGGTGGAAGCCGTCGTGGGCCAGGCCAAGAGCCTGACGCCGGAGGCGCTGGGCAAAGCCAGGCTGCCAAGGTCCACGGGCGGGTGGCGGAGGGGATTGGCGGGACGCCAACTGGTTTTGCCGCAAGGGGTGTAGATTGGTTAGCAGATGCTATGAACGGCTGGAAAAATGGCGAAGTGATCTCGGAATCCGTTCTCAAACGGCTGTCCAATCGGTTGAACCGAAACAATGTCTCGGTCATACAGAACGAATGGGCGCTGGAGATTCTTGAGAAAAGCGGCGATGGAGCGCAGTTCGTACGATTCAAAGACGGCAGTGCTGGTTTACTACTACGACCGAATGCGACTAGATACCAAATCGTCCATGAGTCGAAGCACTACGAACACTGGCTTGCTGATCCAAAGAAGTACGGCACGCTGAGCAAACTGGAACGAGAAGAGTACGTATTCAAGGCACTTCGGGAAAGCAATCACTGGCGATTGTTCAACGACGCCGAACGAGCTCACGCCCTGGAATACATTGAGTATGTCCGCAAGCTGTTTGGAACTTAGATGGAAAGAACAAGTATGAGTACGACCACGATGATTACCAATGTTTGCCAGATCGCCGAGGCCTACGGTCGCGAAATCGGATTGGCTGATTTTGAGATTGAAAGAGTTGTTCACTCAAAGAAGGAAGGCAAAGACGAATGGATAATCTATGTTCGGGTTGGTGAGCTGGACCCCTTGATCGAAGACGATGGTCAGGGCGCGATCATTGTTGTGGATGCGACAACCGAGAAACCGCGACTGATTGAAGGACTGTAAGCCCGCGGCTGATGGCCCGTTGCCCCAAGAGGGAGGAGTGAGGGGAAGTCTCGTCCGCAGACAAGGTATTTGGTCATTATGTCAAACTGGGTAGGTTTTAGCAGGGTCCGGGGTGAATGACGAGCGTCGCGCACAGCGTCGTTGGTCTCCGCCTACCGCCTGGCGGATGCAGCCGCTGAGTCGACGGAGATCAGCACGCTCGCCACGGCGCTCGTGGCCTGGACCGAGGCGGTTAACGCGGCCATGGTCACTCAGCAGATCGCCAAGGCCGCGGCGGACGAGCTGTATCAACTGTCGATGGCGGGACCCATCGAGGCGTATCGGATCGCCACGGCTCAAGCCGGGCGCGACCATCGCGTGGCGCTGGCCACCGCCGCCGTGAACCTGGCCGGCGGTGGAAGTCAGCAGAACCATGCCGATGCCGTGTCAACGGCGGATGCGGGCAAGCAGGCGGCCCAGCGGCAGGCCAGCAGCGATTACGGAACCGACGAGATGGCGGCCAGCGGCGCTCGGCGGATCGCCGCAGCCGATGCCGATTTGCTGTTCGCGCAGCAGCGTGGGGACGCCGACGTCGATTGGGCCACAGCCGCTGCCGGCGCGTACGAGACGTACTTGATCGCCGAAGCCACGGCCCATGCGGCTCGCGTGAACCAGATCGCAGCGGCCATCGCGGACTCCGCCACGACGGAGGCGGACACCTACGCGAGTGCGATGCAATCGCTGGCCACCGCCGCGCCGTCTCCCTGGGCCACGCTGGAGTCCGATCAGGCGGCCGCTCGGCGCGACCGCGTGGCGGCGGAAGTGGCGGCTTCGGTTGCGCGAGAAGGCCAGTCCTCCGCCGCTCAGCAGGACTTCGAGCTCGCGCAGGCCGCCGCTTTGGTGCAGTTTCTCATCGACCAGACCGAGGCCGAGCGTGATCTTGCCGACGCGATCGCGCAGGCCGAGCGTGATCGCACGGGCTCAGAATCCCAGGCGGCGAGCGATCTGGCATCGACCGGCAACTACGCGGGCGAGTTACCCGCTGCGCTTGAAGTCAACACCACGCGGCTCGAAGTCCGTGACGCATCGACCGAAGACTATCAGAAGTGGGTGAGCTACTTCGCCAACGGGCCCCAGGCCGAGTCCAGCTTCAGCGCGCCGCTACCACAGTCCCGACTCGGTGGAACGCAGTTGGTCGGATCGAACTTCCGGCAAGGCGATCCGAACGCGGGTGGGCAAAGCGAGATATATGACCATGCGGCGCAGGTGTGCCCATGTGGTGCGGAGAATGGTGATGCCGCAGACTCGACGATCTCCGTCCTGGGACGAGTACTGCACTATACGTCTCCACTCGCCTGGCTGTTCATAACCGCTGACGAGTGGGAGATGGGAGTTGAACAGGTCCATGGCGGATGGATTCGGTTTGCCTGGCGAACACGCGATCGACTGGCTGGCAGACAAGTTGATGATGCTGTCGAGGGTGCCGGAGCGTTCGCCGGTGGAATTGCGGCAGCAAGCCGGTACTTGAAACTTGCTGAACTGCACCTGGAGTTACACCGAGGGACCGCTGGCGCGCACGGGATTACGGCACTTGCTCAACCAGGATTAAACGGGCGGCAACGTCGCGCGTTGGAAGCTGTCCTCGACTACTCACTGCCCGCGACAGCGGGCGAGGACGCGGACGGCCCTCTGTTGACGGACATGGTGAGGGAGAGGTCCCTGCGATTGTCCCCCATGGATGCTCAAGATGGCATGCAGACGGCGCCGCTGGCCGACGCGATCGTTGATGCGGTCAGCTCGGAGGCCATCCCCGGCGGGATATTGGCAGGGGCACTTCAGGCCCGTAGAATCGGCAACGTTGGGCTGCGGAGGGCCGTGGCGAACGCCGGGCAGGTGCCGGAGGGGATTGCGGGAGCGCCGGCAAGAGTCGCCGCAAACAGAGGACTGCTTTCATCTGAGTTCTCACAAAACGTTCGTACTTACCTTAATACAATCGAGAATCACACCGGTTTCAGACTACATCCGGCGCAGCGTGCGAGGCTCATTGATGACTTGCGAACAAATTCGTATTCGCGACTTACAAGCGAAGCCGGCCGCCAACACCGTCGTGGATTTACGCAGACGGTTCGACGAAACCAGATTGCTGAATGGGAGCGACAAACTGGTCAGACCTGGCCGCGCTATGCCGAGGATCTCGTGAACGAAAATGGAACGGTGCTGCGAAGGGCGGGTGATCCATACGACGCGCATCATGTTATTGAAAGCATCTACAGTGGACCGCACGAATGGTGGAACCTGACTCCGGCGAGGTTCCCAAATCAACATCAAGGTGGAGTTCATTTGGAATCAATCATGGATGTTCTCTTTCCGTAGGAATCTGAGAAGTGAGCAAGTTCGATGCAATCGTTAGCAATATCGACGACACGACTTCCTTGGTGACACTGTCGGATGCGGACGTCGCTAGACTTCGCAACAACTACAGTTGGATTGACAGCGACTACCTGGACTTCTTGCGTGAAGTCGGCTACGGGAATCTGGGGGAGCTGCAGTTGTACAACCAGCCAACACCGGCAACGTCTGTGTATTCGGTAAATGGAGAACGGCTTCAATCAGTGCTGCTTTTTGGAGACGACATGCAGGGCCATTGCTTCGGATTTGATGCGGAGAACGACTATCGTGTCGTGGAAGTCACTCCGCGCGGAGAACTGGACCTTGGAGTTGAAGCGACTTTCATAGGGCTGATGACGGCCTACTTCGGCTGATGCGGAAACACGTTTTCTCTCTTTCAGCCGGCGCGATAATCGACGCTGATTCAGAACGTGGCGTTCAGTCGCGGCGGAACTCGTGACGCGAGTTCGATTCTTACTGCTGGCGCGGAGCGCGTTGCCTTTGTTCGCCCGCAGAATCTGGTGGGCGGTTGGTGCGCGTGGGATTTCGGCGAGGGATGGACTGTGCCATGGAACCGTACCTCGCTGGCCAGCGGAGCGACGAAGGCCGACTGTCAAGAAGTTATCCACCAAATGAACAGGGCTCATTTGGCAGAGTCTGTCCGGGCATAATCCCGGAACTTGCGTAGGCACTTCGCCGGAAACTGGGCAAGCCGGGGTCTGCGGGAGCAGCCATTGAAGCCCACCGCTGGCCTTGGCGCCAGTCTCTGATCCCCGCAAGCCCCGCGCTCTCAGTCTCAGCCGCGTTGCCTTCGGGGTTCCCACGCAACCCGCTGCACGATTTCCGGAAAGCGTTACTTCGTGCTGCCCACCGAAACGGACTCGAACTCGCCAACCCTTTGCCTTGACACGACTTCCGCGATTTGCTAAACAGAGAATGGTTATGAGGAGGGTTTCTTTTGGGGAGCTTTTTCAAAACGCGGAATTTCCGCGGACAGACCGGTTAACGCACCACGCCGAGAGTTTCCGCTCTCGGCGTTTCGTCTTTTCCGCGTGCCGTGGAAGCACTTGCGACGCAGGGCCCTCTCGCCGAGAGTTCTCTACCCGCCCCCGCCGCGGCCTCGACCGTCCACCCCTGACCGCGACTCTCCCCAAAACTCTCGCGCTCTCGGCTTAACAGGGGCCGTTGGGTTAACAACCTGGCTGGGTTCGTCGTCCGGCTCATCCACTCAGCCCGCCGTGCTGTTCGAAGCCGCCAAGTCATCCGCGTGGGCGGCCTGGATCAGCGACGTCTCGCCGGCGTATATCTCCCTGGCGACTTCGGCAGCCCAGACCGAAGCGGATCGCGTGGCGGGAATGGTCTAGGCGTTGCGCAACGGTCTGAACGCGGCAGCGGCCAACCTCGTGCTCTTTTCCACGGCGATTGGCGACGCGGTCCAATCACACCGTTCCACGGAGTCGAGTCTGCTGGGCGAGGCGATGCGGGACCAGGACATCGGGAACGCGGCCAGTCATGTGGGCTTCGCTGACGCTCAGACGACCGTCCACAACACTTGGCGCGTGGATGTCGCCCAGGCCTCGAGCACCCACCGCCTGGCCGACGCGGCGGCCGAGTCGACGGTGATCGGCACGCTCGCCATGTCGCTTGGCACGCCGTGGGCGCAGTTTCGAGCGGACCTGGCGGCGGCGGAGGAGTTGTATCAACTGTCGATGGCTGGGCCCACCGAGGCGTATCGGATCGCCACGGCTCGAGCCGGGCGCGACCATCGCGTGGCCCAGTGCTCCCAGACGCTGTCAACAAACAGGCCGACACAGTGGTTGTCGGCCACAAAGCGAAAATCCTCGGCCAACTGTGTCATCGAAACATCGGGCAACCCCTGTTGCCAACCGGCCGGGCTACCGGTGTTTGGCCGCCACATCAGATGCGGGGCGACTTTGCCCCAGGCCGTGAACTGCTCGCGGTGCGTCGTGCCCCGCGTCGAACCGCGGTCGTCGTCATCGGACCGCCCAAAGAAGTTGGCCACGCTGACCATGATTACGTTCTCGGCCGGAACGGCCTTGATCGGCGCAGGGCGGGAATGCCCGTAGGCCAGCATCATCACGTAATAATCCCTGTCCGGGTAGCGTTCTTTCAGCAAACCCGCCAACCGGTTGGCGAACGTCACATGGCGATCGGACAGTGCGGGATGAATCTCATTTCCGCCTTTCCAGTGAAACTGCCGAGGCTCCCCATCAGGATGGTCCCACGCGCGACAGTTCTCACACGTGCAGTGGCCGCTGGCCCAGCCGTCGTTAGGCGAAGCGCTGAAGACTTGCAGCGTCGGGTCCTTCTCCAGCTTCTTCGCCACATCAGCCAGCCACTGCTGCCAACCGGCCGGGTTCGACTGGCAGAGTTTGACCGTCCGTGGGTTGGGAAAGCCGCTACGTTGGCCGTCAGGCTGCAACGCGAAGTATCCGCGGCGCGTTTCGTGAAACCGCTCCCACCAGTCCGTGAAGGCGTGGCCACCCTGCAGTTCCAACGACCCCAAAGGAACGTGTACACGGCATTGACCGTGCCTTATTCCATCTGTTTGCCGACGATCTGATCGTCGATGCCCTCGACCACCAGGTGATCGCCGTCCCAGCGGTCGCGGCCCGCGATGACCAGATGCTTCTCGGTGGCGGCGATCAGGACTTCTTCGGGATGCTCAAACTCCCAGGCAACCTTGGGGAAAAGCTCCTTCAACTTCGGCTGAAAGCCGACCCAGATCGCCCGCTCGGGCAGCGGATCGGGCTGGCCTTCGATCACCTTCGGTTTGGCCCCGCTGAGTTTCTCGAGATACTCGGCCAACTCGGTAGCCGTTCACGGGATCCTGTTGTATTGCGGTCAGTAACAGGCACGAGTACCCCCGAACGCAAGTACGTGCCTGCGAGCGGGGTACTTTGATGTGAGCATGGTCGCGGCATGCTGGCGCGCGCGGA
>JAGFJK010000093.1 GCA_024102795.1 Pirellulaceae bacterium | reverse complement strand
AGGCTGGTGGGGGGGCGGCGGCTGGCGGTGCGTCGGCGCCGGGCGGCCAGCCCAGCGCCACCGGTTCGACTGCGCGGGTCGAGGACAGCGGTTCGATGTTCGAGCGGCTGTTGGGACAGGCTCCGTCCGAGCAGCCGCGGGTGCGCGTGGGCGGTCAACAGGTCGACGTGTCGCAACTGATCGAGCGGCTGGTGCAACCGTTCGTCGTCCCGGACGCTCCGGCCGACCAGGCGACGCTGGTCCAGTCGGTCGATGCGGCCCTGGCCGCGCAGATGCGCGAGCTGCTGCATGACGCCGGGTTTCAATCGTTGGAAAGCGCCTGGCGCGGCTTGTGGTGGCTGGTCACGAACGTCGAAACGAGCGACGAAATCAAGCTGGCCATGTTCGACGTTTCGCGGGACGAACTGGCCGCCGACCTGACCGCCGCTCAGGCCGACCTGACTCGCAGCGGTTTGTACCAGGCCCTGGTGGAACGCGGCGTTCGCACTCCCGGCGGCCAGGCCTGGTCGCTGGTGGCCGGCTTGTACACCTTTGGCGGGTCGGCCGAGGACCTGACGACGCTGGCCGGACTGGGCCGCGTCTGCTCGCAAGCTGGCGGCGCCTTCGTCGCCGCCGCCGACTCGGTCCTGCTGGGCTGCCGCAGCCTGGTGGATACTCCCGAACCGGCCAACTGGCAACCGGACGATGCCACCGCGCGCCGCTGGCAGACGCTGCGTCACTCCGCCGTCGCTCGCCACCTGGGCTTGATCCTGCCCCGCTTCCTGCTGCGGCTGCCCTACGGAGCGGCCAGCGACGAAATCGAACAGTTCGCGTTCGAGGAGCTGGACGACCGGCGCCTTCATGAGCATCTGCTGTGGGGCAATCCGGCCCTGGTCGCCGCGCAACTTCTGGCCGCGGCGTTTGCCGAAAGCGGTTGGCAAATGCAGCCCGGCGACGTGCTGGACATCATCGATCTGCCCGCCTTCATCTACGCGCAAGACGGTCAGAAAAAGATGCAAGCCTGTGCCGAAGTGTACCTGAGCGAGCGGGTGGGCGACGCGATCCTGCGCCAAGGCCTGATGCCTTTGCTCAGCTATCAGAACCGCAACGCGGCCCGGCTGATGCGGTTCCAGTCGGTCGCGGACCCGGCCAGCGGCCTGGCGGTCGGGCAACCGTAGACGGGGCGTGTGGCCTGACGCGTCAGCGAATTTTCGCCGGGCTCCCCATCCGCCTCGAGATCTGCACCTATTAAGTTGTTTTGTCGAGGGAATTTGGAGTTGCAACCGAGGGAAACTTGGACGGCCTCCGCTTCGGCGAACGCTCCCCCTCGATATCCCTTTGGCTCCCTCCCCGGCTTCCGGGGAGGGCTGGGGAGGGGCCTGCGGAGCTAGAGCGGTCAACCACGGACCATTGACCTCTGGGGTCGACTTGGCAGGATCGCGAGCTCCGGCAAAGTGGTCATCACGCTCCGCGTGATGAGTCCTTGCAGACTCAACGTCTCCTATCGCAGGGAGTCACCATCGGACGTTGAGGAGCGCCAGGACCTGTACCACCCGCAAGTCCGGCTGGACACTGGCCGCGGCGCAGGGTTCCGCGTCCCGCGAGTGGCCATGTGCGAATTGAGCGCCTTGCTTCATAGTCCCGCAGGCCCCTCCCCAACCCTCCCCGAAGCGGGGAGGGGGCCAGAGGGATTTCAAGGGGGAGAGCTCGCGGAAGCAGAGGCCGTCCCAAGTTCCCTGTAGCCACACCCCCTGAATCCCGAGTTACCAACGCCTTATAAGCTGCACGATCTCGAAGCGGGGAGGGGCCAGAGGCATTAGAGTGCTTCGCGTGCGATAAGAGTTAGAGAAGGGCTGAGCGCACGCACTCCGCATGACGAACGCGAATGCCAGAAGTCGTGCAAGATTCTCTGTGAGCTTCTCGACGCTCAGCTACTCGATCTGAACAACCTACGCGCTACGTTTCAAGGCGAGTGGCGTACTACGATGCATGCAGATTGCGAGTGAAGAGTGCTTCAGTTCGGATACGCAATTGTTTTGCATCGGCCTAGCGCTGGGTTGTTGAGGTCGGTGGTCGCAAATCGGCGGTTCGCAGGGCGGTGCCGTGCCAGAGGCGGAATTCATGGCGGCGGCCGTTGCCAATCTCCACGCGGACCGTCTCCAGCGGTTCAACGCGGGCGAAGGCTTCGAGAACGGCGGCGGGCGGCTGACCGTCGGGATGGGTGACAATCAACGCGTCGGCACCGTCGCCCGATCGCGGGCCGCCCCAGATGTCGTACTGCGAGGTGACTCGGCCGCTGCCGTTCCAGAGATAGACCCTGGGTTGCGTGGGCAGATAAAACGCCAGTTCGCTGGCCACCGCGCGGCCCGTCGTCACCAGCACCAGCGGTTCGTGGCCCGCGACCGCCGGCCGCTCGGACTCGCCAGCTCGTAGCAGCTCCAGTTGCTCGCCCACCACCTGTCCCAGTTCGCTCCAGCCGCGCATCCGCACGGCCGCATCCCAGCGCGTGCCTTGCAGACCCAGGGCGTTCAGCGTGAACGGCATCAGGTACACCAGCAGACTACAGACGGCGCCCACCACAGCCACGCGCCGCAACAGCCGCGGTCGCTCGCATGCCGGCTGGACCAGCGCGACATGACCTCGCAACCAGGCCACCAGCAGCACGATCGCCGCCGGGTAAAAGGCCGCCGGCCAATTCGGTTCCACTCGCTGCCGCAGACTCAGCAGCAATACACCCGCCAGCGGCAGACCGCTGAAGCAAAGCAAGAACCGCTCGCGCCGCGGCAGCCGCGGGAACGACCAGCCCGCCATCCCCAGCACGCCGATCGCCAGCACCCAGGCCAGCGGCGAAACCACTCCCACCTGCGTCGCCAGAAACTCCCCGCAGTCCGCCAGATGCCTCCACCAGGCGACCGGCTGGCCGCCCGTGGCGAAATGTTCGCTGGTATGTTCCAGCGTGATCCAGTCGTGCCGCCAGTTCCAGAGCAGCACCGGAGTCAGAAACGCCACCGATCCCAGCCCCCAGAGCCAAATCCCCGGACGGAACAACTCCCGCCGGTCATCGTGGCTGAGCAGCACGAAGACGCCGGCCAGCCCCAGAAAGCCCAGCATCGTCTGCTTGGACAGAATCCCCAGCCCGGTAAAGGCCAGGCAGGCCAGCAGCCACCAGCGCCGGTCCGGTCCCCGCTCCAGAAACCGCCAAAATCCGTACAGCGACGCCGACCAGCAGAACAGCAGCGGCGCGTCGATCGTCATCAACAGACTCAAGGCCGTGTTGCCCGGCGTCGCGGCCGAGACGACCATGGCCCACAGGCCCACCTGGTGGTCGTACATCCGCCGCCCCAGCAAATACACCCACAGCAGTCCGCACGTGCCCAGCAGCACCGCCGGCAACCGCACGCCAAAGCTGGTGTCGCCAGCCAGCGCCGTGCCCGCGGCAATCAGCCAGGCCACCATCGGCGGCTTGCTGTAGTAGCCATAGTCCAGGTTCCGCGACCAGTCCCAGTAGTACGCTTCGTCGTGCACCAGGTCCAGCGGCACAATCGCGGCATACACCAGCCTGGCCAACAACAACCCAGCCACCAACAGCAAGGCATTCTTCATCCGACCCAATCCTCCCTCACGACCCACTCCCGACCCCTCTGCTCAACTCCCCCGTCCCACCACCAACTGACCCCTGACAACTGACAACTATCGCTTCAGCGTCGCTCGGAACAGCGCCACGCCCAACGCCAGCAACACCGCATTGGCCAGCCAGACCGAGACGGCGGGCAGCACGCCGGCCCGCGCCAAGGTTTCGCCGGCCACCAGCAGCGGATAATAGATCAATAGGATGGGCAGGAAGCAGACGAAGAACACCGAGACGTTGTCGGCCGAGCGCCACCACATGGCCACCGGGATACCGACCAGGGCGAAACAAAGGCAGCCGAACCCGTTGGCCATACGCCGCGATGCCTCCGCTTGCAGGCGGTACAACCGGGTACGGTGGTACTTGAGCTGTTTCCGCAGGGCGTCGGACTCGTGCTGGTCCGCCTCGGCCACGCGCTTTCCCAGCGTCGATACCATCTGGCGCTCGCGCCGGACCTGGCGCGGAATCACTCCCAGTTGCAAGGCCGCGGGGCTGAGCGTGTTTTCGTTGCCCAGGCTGGCGTTCTTCAGTTCCACGCTGTGCTCGAAACGATCCGGATAGTCGAGTGTCCATTGTCCGTCGACGTCCAGTTGGGCGTTGTAACAGACCAGTTGCAGCGTCTTGTCCGCCCCGTCGAACTCAAGCTGCGCTTCCTCGGCCGTCAGGACCATCTCGCCTTGGTCGTCGTCCGTGCCGATCATGATCACCGGTTGCAGCAGCCGTTTGCCGGCGACTCCCTGCACGACGATCGACAGCTTGTCGCTGCTGAAACTCAAGTCCGATTTCAGCAGCGCGTAGGCCACGTCGTCGATCGACTCGGCCAGCGTCCGCTTCAGGTGAGGCCGCCCCCAGCCGGCGCAGATGTCGTAGACCACGAACGTCCCCACACTCAGCACGTACGCCAGCATCAACACGGGCCAGACGATCCGCAGCGGATGGATGCCGGCCGATTTGATGGCCGTCAGTTCGTTCAAGGCCGACAGGCGGCCAAACACGCTGCAGACCGCGAACAGGACGCAACCGGGCAGGGTGAACCGCAGCATTTCGAGCGCGAGGGAAGGAAACAACTGCAGCACGATCGGCACCGGCAGCGAATTGCGGACCGCTTCCTTCAGGCCGCCGCCCAGAGACAGCAGCAGCAGCGATCCGGCCAGCGTGGCGGACAGCAGCTTCGCGGTCTCCAGCACCACGTATTTCTGCAGAAACGTCATCGTGGCCCGGATCCCCGCGGTACAAACGGCCATCTGGCCAGCCCTGGTTGGCAGCCAGACCTGATTGGAAGCTGGCCCCTCTGGTTGGAAGCTGGCCCCTCTGGTTGAAAGCCGGCGTAGAGTAGCGGCGAGCTGCCGCTGGGGTCAATTCCGAAATTGGCCGCAACTTAGGCCGATTTGCGGCGTTCCGACGATTGCCGTTCGTCGCGGGCCGTTCGCGCCGCGCGAGCCTGCTCGATGCTGATCACCGCCGGCCAGACCTCGGCCGACTGCTCCGGATCCGGCGTCGGCACGGTGCTCCAACCCGGCAGCGGTCGCCACAAGCCCAGCAACACGTAGGCCGCCAGCCCGGAGTAGTACACCATCCCGGCGGACCAGAGCACGTCGCTGGCGAAATGCCGCCCCTGGACCACGCGGGCCACTCCCAGCGAACCACCCGCCGCCAGGCCCAGCAGCAGAAAGGCGATGGCCAGCCGCGGATGCCGCCGGTAACACAAGAAGGCTGGCGCGATCAGGTAAAAGCCCATGGAGGCATGGCCGCACGGGAACGACTTCAGCTCGGCGTTCCAGCCCGGATCGCCCACCCGCAGAAACTGGTGCTCCCCGCCAAACTCGGCGACCTGATTGGGGCGCGGTCGTCCCCACTGCGGCTTGAAGAATCCGTTGACAGCCAGTCCAGGACCGAGCAGCAGCATCAGGCCCAGAAAAACACCCGATTTGCCCCAGGTCTTCCATTTGCCAAATACAGTTGCCAGCAGGCCCGCGACTGTGCCAGCAATCCCCACCACCATTCCCGGCAGCGTTCCGTAGTGATACAGCGCGTCCCAGGGCTGAACGGTCAGCAGCGGCCACTGTTGCTGCTGGGCATCATAGAACTGCCGGCTGATTGCCAGGTCCGCATCCGTCAGCCGAAACCAGACGGTGCCCAGCAGCAGCGCGATTGCCGGCAAAATGACCGACAACGCGAACCCGCGACTGGCCAGCACCTCGTACAGAGGCCACCGGCTGGGCTGCGTCAACCTGGCAAGGACAAGACCTGGCATGGCGCCAATACCATCGCGACCAACTCGAAGGGCATACGGAAAGTTGTTGCTTGTCATCGGCAGGAAAGTCACCGGATCGCTACATTTTCTTCTGTCGTAATTTTCGGAAAGGTTCGCGTAGATTGCGCACAGAACTTAATATCCTCAGAATCCGCATTTTCACTGACTGTGACTGCTTGGCGGGCTGCTTCGGCTGTTCGGCGGCCTCCGGCGTCTCTCAAGCCACGTTGGCGATGCTGCGGAACCCAGCGGCCACCAGTCGGGGGCGGATGCGGGGCGTCCAGATGAAGTCGACGAAAAACTTCTGCCGAGCGGACATCTTGCCGCCGGGCAGGTTTTCCAGCGGCGTCAGTTCGGGATCATAGTCGTGGCCGAGCCGATCCAGGGGCGAGTCGGAGCCGGCCAGCAGCGCGGTGGCCAGCGAGTCGAACAGGAACTTCGGCGGAGCCAGCATCAGACTCGGCGGCGGCTCGGACCGCTCGGCGTCCGCGGGCTGTCCGCGCAGTTCGTCCAGCTTACGCGCATCGCGGACATAGGGGGCCAGGGCCTGCGTCAAGCGGACGTCGTGTGGCGGCAGCAGTCGGGGCAGGGTGATGCGGGCGGGTGCTCCCCAGGCGCAGAACAATTCGTACAACGCCAGCGCCTTGGCGGTGGTCGGATGCAACTGGAATTCGGCGACGAGCAGCAGGAACAGGGCGTCCAGCTGTTCCGACCGGACTACGTACTCCAGCAGATCGATCCGGCCGCGACCGCCGGCATGAAACACGGCCTGCGCGTCAACCGCCATGGGATGTCTCCTGAGGACTGGGACCGCCGTCTGCCGCCGGGTCCGCACCGCTCGGTTCCGAACCCACTTCTCGGGCCAGCGGCAGTGCGTGGACCTGATCGCCATCGAGCAGGCTGGCGCGGAGCAGCGAATGCTCAGTGGTGGCCAGGGCGATTCCCCGCTCGGTTCCCGCGGCGCTCAACTGCGCGAGAAACTCTTCCAGGCCGCGGCAGAGATAGCGGTTGCACAGCGGCGAACGGAGTTCGGTCGGCAGCAGGCAGCCATGGCGAGCCTGGTAGACGCAGGCCCCTGTGTAAGTCTTGGGACCCAGGTAGCTGAGGTACAGTTCGACAAGCTGAGCGGGCCGAGTCCCAGGCCGCTGGTCCATGTGCCGCCGCATGGTTTCCGGGTGCAGGAACGCATGCTCGCCGCCCTGGTGGCAGCAATAGCCGCGGCAGGTGCCGCAGGCATTGCCCAGCACGGGCAGCCGCGAGGCGTCGGCCGACTCGGCCGGCAGATTCATGCCGGGTTCGTCGTCCGTCGGCGGCGAGTGGCTGGCGTGCCGAGCGGCTCCCTCGCTGACCACTCGCAGCAGGTGATCGCGGAACCGCCGCCGCCGCTTTTCCGGCAGATTGCTCAGCCGCCGTTCGTTGGCCGGCAGCACGGCCACGGG
>JAGFJK010000069.1 GCA_024102795.1 Pirellulaceae bacterium | reverse complement strand
GTTCCACAAGGCGCCTTGTGCAACGCCTTCGGCGTAGAAGGGACTCGAGGCGGTCGTCCACCCAGGGTGCGCCCGAAGCGGGCGACCCTGGGCTGGGTTGTTCAACGCCTGCGGCGTAAAGACAGCGCGGGAGTGGAACCGAAGGGCCACCCATCTGTCTTGGAGTCGCGCGCTTTGGAGGTTCTAAACACCGAGGTTCCAACGCCTTCAAAGCTGCACGATCTCGCCTCTTGGGAGGGAGCCAGAATTGATCGATTGAGTCCTTTTCGCCTGTCCAAGTGCCGCGGGGACAGTTCAGCGAGCCTCCCGCGCGCCTGCGTCCCGCACGGGACTGTCCGCTCGGAGGCTCAGATCGCCGCGTTCGGCGGCGACGAATCTCGGATCCTTCCCCGTGCTGGCGGCTAAGTTCGTTTCGGACAGATCGCGAGGCTGGCTCCGCTCCGGGCGGTCCAGGCAGTACCAGTGGTTGCCGGAGTATTGGAACGTACCGGGCGCCGTCCCGTCGCCGATGTTGACTGCCGCCCGCAGTTCGTCCCCGCGGAACGCGACCAGGTTGTGGCGAAAGATGCCGTTGCGGCAAGGCACGAACTGGCTACCGCGGGACTCCTGCAGGATTCGTACGACGTATCGCTCCGGTCGGTAGATCGTGTTGTACTGGACCACGGCCCCGTCCACGCCGACGAAGCAGACGGGAGCGGACGAGCCGATGAACGTGCAGTCCTCGACCGTGATGTCCTGAGCTTCAAAGCTGCTGGGCCGCGGACGAAAGTAATCCAGTCCGGTCGAGCCGCCCAGGTTCACGGCCCGGCTTCCCGCCTGTTCGAACCGGCAGCGACGGATGGCGATCGCCCGGCTGCCACCCTTGGTCTGAACTCCGTTGGCGGGCAAGTCTCCGCGATATTGAAACCGGCAGCCCGTCACTTCGCCCTCGTGGCAACCGACCATGTCGATCGCCGACCCGCCGTCGCCCCAGCGCTCGAACGTGCAGTCCTCGACGCGAAACTGGTCCACTCCGGACAGCTTCATCCCGTCGCAGTTTCCCCGCGGGCCGATGTCCCGGATCGTGAGGCCGCGGAAGACCAGGTGCCGAGCTGGACTGTCGTAGGATCCACCGTCGTCGACGTTCAAGCCGTTGCCGCGGGCTCCGGCCAGCACCAGGCGGCGCAGTTCGACATGGACCGGGTCGGTCAGATGCAAGCCGGAACCGCCGCCTTGAATCACGGGCGGATTGTCCGGGTCGGCCGCCGCCAGGATCACGGGCCGGCCCGGCTCGCCGCGCAGCCCCGTGAACTGCAGACCCCCTTGGTACTGTCCGGGAGCGATCCGGATCGTCGTTCCCGGCGTGGCCCGCCGCACCGCTTCGACCAGCGCCTCGCGCCGGTCGACCAGCACCTCCTGGGCCTGGGCCAACAGAGAGGCGAACGAATCCAAGGCGGCCAGCACGAAGATCACACGGAACAGAATCTGACGCATGAATCCGACCTCCTCTTGATTCGCGGTGGGCGGCACTTCGCCGCCGAGCCGCCGGGAGAGTATGCTACACACGTTGCGGACCGTGCCCAAGTGATCGTCACCGCGGGCCAGGCGACATTGTATTCCAAGGAGCGCACGCCATGTCGGACGAAATGGAAAACCTCAAGATCGACAAGGATACCTACGTCAACCAGGCCACCTTGGAACTGCTGCAGCGGCGCATCGAGTCGAACGTGCGCAACAACTTCGTCAAAACCGTCACGCTGCCGATCGGAGGCACCAGCGTCGTGGCGGTGATCGTGGCCGTGTTCCTCTGGATTCCTCAGCAGGTGCGCAGCTTCCTGGAACAGCCCAGTGTGCAGCAGACCGTGCAGGACGAAATCGACAAACGGATCACCAAACACTTCGATCAGCCGAAAACTCAAAGCCTGATCGACGCCATGATCCAAAAGCAGACTTCCGACCAGATCGCCGCGCAGCTCGAAGCCCGGCTGCCGGACAAGGTCGCGGACGCGGTCAATGACTACCTGGGAAGCGAACGGGGCCAGCGATTGGTCGAGCAGAACCTGCCCGCCGCCGTGCAGCAGTACTTCGCACAGGACGGAGCCCAGGAGAATTTCCGTCACCTCGTCGACGGCTACCTGAATTCCGAACAAGGCAAGCAGGTGATTGTCGCCGAACTGGACCGCTTGCTGCGGCCGGCCGCCGAGCGGGTTTCGCAGGACATCAGCGATAACCTGGAGCGGTACGTGGCGGAGTTCGAGGCCCAGTCATTGCACGGCGAACCGAAGGAGTCGGTGGGCAAACTCGAGCAGTTCCTCCGGCCAGAGAATGTCGCCGAGCTGACCAGGCGGGGCCAGCCGATTGTGCTGACCAAGACCATCCGCCCCGGAAATCGCTATGTGGCCAGCGTCATCGAGGACTATCTGAGCGGATTCTCGAACGCTTTCCCCAAACTGTTTCAATATGTATCGATTTCATATGCCGGCGACGGCATGGCGGGCGAGCGGCTGGTGGCGCTGATTCCGGTACGGCAATTCGCCTGGGTCCTGCAGCGGGAACCCGCGGTGATTGAGGACCTGTTGAATTCAGGCGACCAGCCGTCGCGACCCACGCTGGAACAAGTCAACGCTCAACTGGCGGCCCTGTTCGGCGACGCCGTCGTGCGCCGCATCCCGGCCGACCGCCCGGTTGGCAGCGTCCTCAAGGATCCGACCCTCTGGGCGCCGGCCGTGCTGTTGGGCGCCGACCCGGCACAACGCGAGCGGATCACCCAGGTCGATCCGCTGGAGTATCCCTTCGCGGTGGTCAACGACCAAGGCGGGCTGCTGGCGGTCGCGTCGCGCCGCCGGATGCTGGAAGGACTGCTCAAGCCGGCGGACGCGCCGGGACCGTAGTCGTCGCCCATTGGAATGAGGAAGTCCCGTGAACGGTAACGCGACCCGGTAGCCGGCGATCCCCAGCAGCGTGCACGAACTCACGCCCGGATCGTCTGGGTGCCGCCGTCGAAACGGGTGAACTCGAACACCACGTCTCCCGGCGAGAACTCCACGTATCCCTTCGCGTACGCCCGCAGCAAGTCGATCGCCACCTGCTCGCCCAACGCCATCGATTCGGTCCCGTCCGACCGCCAGTGCACTCCGGCAATGTTCCGGCCGATGGCGATGTTCGACGCCAGCTTGTTCAGCTCGCCCTCGATTGTCAGCGCGTCGCCGTTGTACGGCACGAGGTGTTCGTGGCCCGTGCTGTCCACCACCACGTCCACCGGGTTGGGAAACGCCGCGTCGCCGCGGAACAAGGCCTTGAGAATCGTGACACACGCGCCGGCGACCGTGGCATGACCCGCGCCATACGCCGGATGCATGGGTGAACCCTCGGGGAAGGCCATCGGCAGCAGGGCCGAACCAAAACGGCTCTGAGTCGCTCCGACCGCCTTCGACCCCAGCAGATCGGCCGGCAGGTCAAACAGCGGCGAGGTTCCGTGAAGGTCGCGGTGAATCCGGGCCGCGTACACTTCCGGGCGCAGTCGCAAGTGAACGTACCACTTTTGAAACCAGACCGCCTTGAGCGCCAGCGGCGCGACCTCGCACATCATGGCGATGTGAGCCGGATCGCCCAGCGTCCCAAAACCGTCCTGCCGCCGGGCGCTGCCGTAGGGGTTCGTGTCGGCGCGCGGGCCACCAATGCCGCCGCCGACCGACGACGGAGTGCCGGCACCCTGCAGCAAGCTCAGGCAGGCATTGAAGTACCCCTGGAACAGCACGTCGATATGGACCCACTGCGAAAGATCGCGGCCGTTGCGAAGGTAATGCAACTGGTCGTCAAAGTGGCTGGAAATGAAGTCCCGCGGTGCGCCCCGCTGGACCCACAACCAGTCGTCCCAGCGGGTCATGAAGTCCTGCCCCGCTCGCAACGTCTTGTTGCGCTGATGGAACCCTTGCACTCCGAACGGCACCGGATGGATCAGGAACTGCGAAATGTACGGTCCCACGCGGTCGCCCGGAGTCAGGCCACGAAACAACAGGCCGGGAGTGACCTGGTTGGATTCGTTGAGCGGAACCAACTGGCGCGGCGAGCCCACCGCCGCGTGAAACGCCGTCAACTCGCCCGCCGCTTCGCCCGCCAGCGGGCTGGATTCGTACTGGCTGAACGGCACGTCCCGCAGCAAAGCCATCCAGTAGTTCTCGACCATCTCCAGGGAGAGTTCGGCACTTGCGAACCGGGGCGCGGGCGGCAGCACGTATTGCTGCGGGTCACCGCCCGCCACCGAAAACGCTCGCCCAGCCACCGGATTGACCCAGTGGCGAGTGGAGTTGCCGGCGCCCAGGTGAACCGCGTCGATCGACTCGATCGCCTGAAACACCTGGTCCCGTGGCCGGCGCATCGCCGCGGCGAAGGCCGACACCGCGCCGCTGTCGGCCAGACCGGTGTCCGAGCCGTGCGCGAGTCCCTTGGTGAACGTACCTCGCTTGTCGTCGAAGCGCTCAAAGTCGCCGTTGTCGTCCTGGTCCGGCCGCGCGTTGGGAATCAGATCGCGAGCCAGCGTGACGCGCTGCTTCTCCGCGCTCTCGTCCGCGGGACCCGTCCTCATGAAACGCTTCGGATCGACATGGAACACGGACATGGGCAGGCTCCTGGCGCGGACCGCGACGGTGCGAGATGCTGAAAAGCCACTAAAGTGAGCGAAACAAATCCTACAGAGTAGGGGTGCTCAAGGCAAGTCACCCGTCATTTGTTCCGCGCCGCCGCCTGGGCCTCTTGCGGTTCGATGAATCCGTCGCCGTTGGCGTCCAGTTGCCGGAACTGCTGGCGATCACCCAGGAATTCCTTGAGCGTCAGGTCGCCGTCGCCGTTGCGGTCCATGTGCTGGAACCACTCCGGCGCGTCGCCCGCGGACGCGGGCTGGTTGCTGCCCGCGGGGGCGCCGGCTTGCGGGCGAGCGAAGTAGAAGTTGGGGTTGCCCGTGCCAAACATGATGGAAACGGTCTGCGGAATCTCGTCGGGCGAAAGCTTTCCGTCCTGGTTGGCATCCAGCTCCTTCAGCCGCTCGGCGGCCAGGCGCATTTCGCGCAGGCTCAAGCGGCCGTCGCCGCTCCGCTCCAGGGCCGCGAACAGCGAATTGTTCAGGCTCGTGACCTGAGCCCGAATCTGGCTCTGCTGCGGGGCCAGCATCCGCTGATAGCTTTCGACGATCTCCTTCGGGTACACCTTGCCATCCCCGTCGGCGTCCCACATCTCTCTCATTTGCGCCAGGTTTCCGGCCAGTTCGTCCTGGTCCAGGTAGCCGTTGTTGTCCTTGTCGTACTGCGTCAGGTAAGCATTCGCCGTTTGTTCGAAGTTATATGCTTGCTGCGCGCCACGGCTGGCCGCCAGCGACAGCCGGATGCCTGGCAGACTGATCGCCACCTGCTCTTTGGAATCGGTCGTGGCGGCCAGCGTGGGAGCCAGCGCGGCGAGGGTCAACCCCGGCCCCTCCGCGCCCAGCTCGACATGCAGCGAAACGTGCGGCGCCACCCGGTTCAGCGCCAGCAGTTCGTCCGCCTGCAACTGGCCGTCCTGATTCTGGTCCAGTTCGGCGGACAGGCCGGGCAGCGTGGTAAAGCTGTCCGCGGCGATCTGTCCTTCCGGATTCTGGTACCGAGATTTGAACGCATTGAGCAGCGTGTCGGCTTGCGCGGTGGGTCCCAGCAGCACGGCCAGTTGCTGCGCCACCATCCGTCCGGCGCGGACACCAGGCGCCGCGGAAACAGCCAGCTCGTTGATTTCCAGCAGATCGTTATCGTTGGCGTCGCGGCTCTTGAGACGCTCCGCCGCGCCCGCCAGTTCCTGTTCATCCAGTTGCCCGTTCTGGTCCACGTCCAGCAGCGTCCGCAGATCGGCCTGGTTGCTGAGATATACCTGCCCGTTGCTACGGACCATCACGCCCGCCCCATACCAGCCGGCGGCGTAGCCGTTGGCGCTGAGTGCGAACGAGTCGCCCTGGAAGAACTGGGCGAGATACCGCCGAACTTCCGGCCGATCGACCAGTCCGTCCTCGTCGCGATCCAGCATCTGGAGAATGGTTTGTCGCTGCTGGTCGTTCTGTACGTTGACGCGCCCCATGGCGAACCGCGGATTGCGGAGGGCACTTTGCCAGGTGGCTTGCCTTTGGTCGTTCCGTTCAAGCGTTGCGAGCATCAGATCGATCAGCTTCTCCCGCGCCAGGCGGAACGGCTGCCCGTCGAAGGTCATGGCGACTTCCACGACAAGCGGCCCGCCGGGCAGCAGCAGGGCGAACCGCTCCCGGGGATCTTGCGGATCGAGATCTTCGCGGACCGGGCCGCGAACTTGAGCGTACGAGGCTTGCACCGTGGCCTGCCGCGCCGCGGCCGAGGCCTGGCGGGCGGCTTCCCGCTGCCGGGCAACCACACGTTTGGCCTGTTCCAGCCGAGCCTTGGCTTGTTCCACCTGTTGCTCGGCCGCCTGGCGCGCCTCGTCGCCTTCGGCCGCCTCCAAGGCCTCCAAGGCGTCGACGACCGCCTGCCCGGCGTCGGCTTGAGCCCGCGTGGCCTCAATCAGCTTTTGATTGGCGGCCGTTTCGGCCTGGCTGCCCTGATTGCCGACCACGACTTGCACTTCGCCCAACGCCGCCTGGCCGGCGGCGGCCGGCGGTTGCGGCTGTGGTTGAAACGAGGCCTGGCCCCTGACCATCGCGGGAACGGCCAGCAGACCGGCGATGATCGCGACGGCAACAACCGCAGAACGACGGACCATGGTCAAACCTCCGGCCTGGCGTCTATCCTCGCGGGCAACAATACGTCCTCGGCCGACGCCGTTCGTCTAAGCCAGGATGTCCTGAATCGGAGTCCCTTCGGCGATGCGAATGGGCCTGCCGACTTCGGAAATGTTCTGCGTGCCTGGATCGACACCCAGGGCCTGGCAAAGCGTTGCCAGCAGGTCGGGCACGTCGACCTTGCCTTCTTCCACCGTGGTGCCGTCGTCGCTGGTCCGGCCGTAGGCCTGACCGCCCCGGATGCCTCCGCCAGCCAGCACCGCAGACCAGGCTCGCGGATAATGATCGCGGCCACCGTTGGCGTTGATTGCCGGCGTTCGTCCAAACTCGCCCAGCCAGAGGATCGTGGTCGATTCCAGCAAACCCCGCTCCCGCAACTCGACCATCAACGTGGACCAGCCGGCGTCGAGCTCCTCGCTGAGCGACTTGACGCGAGCGAAATTCTGGACGTGCGTATCCCAGCCCAGCACGCCGCCGCCAGTGCCTTGCAAGGCAACTTCGATAAACGGCACACCGCGTTCGATCAGCCGCCGGGCCATCAGACAGCCCTGGCCGAAGCGCCCGCGACCGTAGGCGTCGCGAACCGAGTCGGGTTCGCCGCTCAGGTCGAACGCGCGGGCCGACTCGCTGCGCATCATCCGCACGGCCCGTTCGTAGACCGTATGCTGGGCTCGCGGCGCGGCCGAGGCGTGCGTCGCCAGGAAACCGGTCTGCAACGTGTTCCACAGGTCCAGCCGGGCGGACTGCTGAGCCTGGTCCACACCCGGATTGTGCAGATCGTCCACTCCCAGTTCGGCGTAACCCTGCTGGCCCGGCGTCGGCTGCGCGGGCTGGAGCGAGTTGTTGGCACCGACGGTCAACGGGGCGTGGCGGGGGCCCAGGAAGCCGGGACCGAACGCCGCGCTGTTAAAGGCCGTGTAGGGCGAGATGCTGATGAAATTGGGCAGTTCGGCGTCGTCGCTGCCCAAGGCCTTGGACAGGCAGGACCCGATGGTCGGGAAACTGATCGGACCGCCCGGCCGGTGCCCGGTGTGCATCAGGTACGTGCCGCGGCTGTGATCCCCCTCGGCCGTGCTCAAACTGCGCACGATCGCCAGGTGGTCGGCCAGCGCCGCCAACTTCGGCAGATGTTCGCTGATCTGCAGTCCCGGCACGCTGGTTTGCAGCGGCTTGAACTGGCCGCCGTTGGCATGGTCCGGTTTCATATCGAAGGTGTCGGTCTGGCTCGGACCGCCAGGCATCCAGAGCAACACGCAGTGACGCTTGCGGGCCGGATCGTCGGCCAGCGCCTGGGCCAGTTGCGGCAGCCAGCCGCTGAGACTCGCACCGGCCAGGCTCAGTCCGGTGGCACGCAACAGATCGCGACGGCTCATATGAGGCATGAAACGTACCCCTTGGCTGGATTCCGACGACTAGTGATTGAGCACGAATTCCGCGCTGTTCAGCAGCGCCCACAGCACGTCGCTCAGCGCCTGGCGGCTGTCGCCCCGCCCTCCCCCGCTGTCGACATATTCCACGAATTTCTCACGCTCGTCATTGTTTGGCAAACGCGACAAGGCCGACAGAAACAAGGCCTCCACCCGCTGCTCGGTAGTGGAGAACACCGGCGAGTCGAGGGCCTTCAGCAGATCGCTCTGGCTCAGGTCCGTGGCCTGGCGGATGTTGGCCCCGTTCATCAGGGCCAGCGCCTGGGGGATCCCGGCTTCGTATTCGGTCGCGCCTTGGGCCGGGGCCCGGAAGCGGGCCAGAAACGCCTGCCGGCTCTGGTCGGCCACGCGAACCGCGCCGAACTGGGCCTGACCCGGCTGAGGCGACTCGCGCCGCCGCATCGCTTCGGACAGGCAGTCGTAAAGCTGTTCGGCGGTCAGCGACTTGATCGCCATCCGGGCGAACAACTCCGGCCGCTGGTCGTCGCCCGGCGAAGACCGGCTCGATAACTGGTACGCCCGTGTCGAGGCCAGCGTGCGGAACAGACCTCGCAGGTCATAGCCCGTTTCGGCGAAGTACGTGGCCAGCGCGTCCAGCAGCTCCGGATGGCTGGGCGGATTGTGGGCGCCCAGGTCGTCGACCGGATCCACCAGGCCGCGCCCGAACAGCAATCCCCAGACGCGATTGACCGTGGCACGGGCGAAGTACGGGTTGTCGGCCGACGTCAGCCACTCGGCCAACCGCGCGCGGCGGCTGGCCGGCCCGTCATCGGGACTTGATCCGCCGCCCAGAAAGGCCGGCGCGATCACTTCGTCCGATTCGGGCAGCGTCACCTCGCCGCTGGCGGCGTCGCTGACCTGGAACGCCACCTGCTGCGGCTGCGCCGGCTTCTGCAGGCGAGCGAAGAACGCCGCGTAGCTCCAGAAGTCCCGCCGCGTCCAATGGTCGAACGGATGGTCGTGGCATTGAGCACACTGAATCTGCGTGCCCAGGAAGATCCGCGACGTGCTGGCGGCCAGTTCTTCCGGCTTGAGTTCCAGCGCCGTGTAAAACAAGGCCGGTCCCGTCTGATTGGCCTGCCCCGTGGCCAGCAGCAGCTCCGACACCAGTTGATCGTAGGGGACGTTGTCGGCGAACTTTCCGCGAAGCCAGCTTTCGAACCCGGCGTCGCCGCCGAACCGCAGGACGTTGGAATCGGCCGGCAGCATCACGTTCTTCCAGAGATTGGCCAGGTGCGCCGCATGAGTCGGCCTGGCCAGCAACGCCTCGATCAGGCGAGCCCGCTTGTCCGGAGCTGTCGAGCTGAGGAAATCGCGGATGCCGCTGACCTCGTCGCCGTCATTGATCGGCGGGATCATGCCGCACAGATCGAGCCACGCGCGGCGGAGGAATTCCGCATCGCTGGCCGCCGGCGCCGGTTCGAGACCCTCCTGAGCCCAACGCTCAGCCAACATCGAGTCCACTCGGGCGGCCATCTCGGCGGAGGTCGGCGGCGCGGCGATCGCGACAGCGGGACCAAGCAGCAGTAATACCCATGCCGCTGGCGGAATTCGACCCGTCATGCCCGCACTCCTGCCAAAGAAAAGATCAGGCTGGCCCGCCGTCGCCGGGTGAGCGGCCGCCCTGGCATGGCTGATTGTAGACGATTCCGCGCTGCCTGGCACACTGGCGCCGCGAATCCCTGCCCAGACCGGGCAGCGTCGATGTTGAGTGCCCGCAAGATGGCGGAAAGTTTCTTGAGCCTGAAGACGGCAGGAAAACGGGCGTCGGTCCCAGTTGCTTCGGATGCTGGGCGCGCTGGGAAGACATTCTTGCCGCCCAGTGCGGCGGTCGGTGCGAGGGTGGCCAGCGCCGAGCGGCTGGCCAGGCTTGCGCAGCGCTCGACCTTACTTGGACCAGGACCCGTGACTGCCGAAATGCCGCTGGTTGAAAATCTCCGGGTCGAACGGGTCGCGCGGACGATAAGCCGGCGGGCTTTGCGACGCGGCAGCCGGGGCGGGGCCGGGCGGAGATACCGGCGGGTTCCCGGCAGGCAGGGTGTAGCTGGCCTGAACCGAGCCTCCTGACGACTCTTCGGCCGAAGCAATGAAAGCGGCCTGAGCGACGGTTGGCAGCGATGTTGCCGCTCGTCGCTCCCCGGCGGCTACGTCCTGGCTGGCGGCCTCCTTCTCGCCGAGCGCCCCTCTCTCGCCGGCCGCTGCCAATTCGGGCGTGGTCGGGCTGGCCGCCGAGCGACGCAGGCTCTGCACCCAGGCCTCCAGCAGCCGCAACTTGTCCCGATCCCGCTCACCGAACACGGGCGTTGCCAGGTCCGCGTGCGGCCGAGCGGCGGACAACAGCAGCGGGCTGTCGGCCGGTGAATTCCGGTCCACCTGCTTGAGCGTCTCGAACAGGTTCTGCTGAGTCATCGGCGCGGGCAACCGCAGGCCCCAGGCAGGTTGCACGAGCTGGAAATCGGCACTGCCCTGCCCGCCGTGGCAGCGGCCGGCCGCGCAGCGGTTCAACAGCAGCGGCTGAACTTGCACGGTGAACGCTTCGACCGCCAACGGCGGCAACTGGGTCAATTGTGCCTGCAGTTCGCCGGTGCTTGGCGCCGGGCCGGGACGAGCGGCTGGAGCGAGCGGGTCGGCCGGCTGTTGCAGGGCCACCTGCAGCCGCCGTTCGAGCACGGCGAGACGCGGATTCTGTCCGTCCACGGCCCCGGCCCGCAGCAGTTGTTCCGCCGCTTGTGGAAACAGTTCGTGTGCCAGACACCATTCGGCCAGGGCCAGGAGATCGGCAATCGCGGTTGGACGCACGGCTTCGCGTTTCAAAAGGTACGCTTGCTGCATGTCCTGGCAGAAAAACTCGACAGCCGACGCGGGCAGCGTCACCTCGTCATGGGGGCCAACTGCCACCAGATAGCGATCGCCCGCGCGGGTCACCTGCCCCTGCAGCACGCGACCGTTGCGCAGCACCAGCACACCCGACTGGGGACTGAAAGCCGGCTGCGCGGCGGCACTGCCGACCAGCAGCAGCACGATCAGGGCGAAGGACGCGGACTGTTGAATTGACATGGCGCGGGGACCGTAGCCGAGAAATCGCCAGCGTGTCAACGGCGGTTTTCCGGATAGCACCGCCGGAGTGCCGGTCCCTGGTGAGCGGTCGGCGAGCTGACTATACTCAAGAGTTCTTTCGCCAGCGGAACATCGCCGCCGGGACCGGCTTGCCGGCTACCGGCCTTTGACTGGTTTGGCGGGTGGTCGCATGGTGACAAGGGGGGGCGATTGCAAATTGCGAATTGCAAATTGACTGACGACTCATGACTGACGACTGACAACTGGCCCATGCCCAACGACCAACGCCGAGAGCTGCTGTACACGGGGCAGGTTCAGGGGGTCGGCTTTCGCTATACGGCTCGACGCATTGCCCAGGACCACGCCGTGCGGGGATACGTAAAGAATTTGCCGAGCGGCGAGGTGCGATTGGTGGTCGAGGGCGCGGCGGACGAGGTCGAGGCGTTTCTGCGGCGGCTGGAGCAAGCGATGGAAGGATACATCGGGAGCAAGTCCAGCGAGTTGCGGCCGGCCAGCGGCGAGTTTGCGGGGTTCGAAATCCGGCACTAGCGGCGCCAGGTCTTATTGTATTGTGTGGGAGCGTCCGCCGCGGCGGTGGGCAGATCGGCCGGACAGCGAACTGAGGCGGGCCGAGCTGCGTAGCAGCGTGAGTTCTTGAGATTGCGGAAGACTTGTTTGGTTCGTCTGGTTCCCTGAAGCACAGAGCACGCCTGATGTCATCTCTTGTCTTGCTGGCTCAGTCCGAGGACTGGCTTGCCAACTGGATTACTCCCTTGTGGCAACTGGGCCTGGGCATGCTGGGCGGACTGGCCGTCCTGATCGGGTTATGGGTGCTGGGGATCGTGTTGAGCCGGGTGCCGGGCCTGGGGCGTCTGCTGGACCGTGCCGAGACGCGGCAGCGGGCCGGCCTGGCCGTCTCGCTGCTGGCACTGGTTGGCCTGGCGGTGGGAGTGGCCGCGATGCTGCCGACTCGCGAGTGGTCGGCGGCCGTGGGGCTGGTCACGCCGTTCGCTCTGGGAGGGTGGCTGGGCCTGTTGACGCTGCTGGCCCTGAGTTGGCGGCGGGCGATGGACGAGATCCCGCAGACCGTGACCGAGGGCCCGCTGGCGCCGATCCTGGTGGTGGCCGGGTTGCTGGGGCTGTTTGGGATCGTGGGATTCCTGGTCGTCAACAAGCCGAACGAGTTTGTGCAATCGCTGGTGCGGTTGCCCAGCGTGGGCAGGCACGAACTGCAGCCGGTGACGATCCCCCTGGCCGCGGGCAATGAGGACGGAGAGACGCTGGTTCCGGTCACGTTCCGGCGGGACGAGATTCGCGAACTGGTGCTGTCCAGCAACGAGCCGCTGCGGGTGATGACGGAGCCGGCCGAGGCGATGCCGGCGGGGGTGACATTCGACGTGCTGGCGGACGAGCCGTACCGTTGGCTGCGGGTCGAGCAGCCGTTCAATCCGTTTGTCGACGACACGGTGACGCGGCTGTTCGCCTTGAACATCGGCCAGGCAGACGCCACATTGCAGGTGACCATTGTCACCGCGCCGCAGTATCCGCAGGTCCTGATTATTCCCTACGCGGCGTTGTGTCTGGTCCTGGTGGTGCTGTTGTACCTGGCGCAGCGGACGTTTGCACCGCGGCTGTCAGCGATCGCGCTGGCGACGGTCAAGTCCGAGATGGGTCAGCCACTGTTTCCGATTCTGCTGGCGATTGGCTTCACGGGGCTGCTGCTGTTCGTGATCCTGCCGTACAACACGTTCGGCGAGGACATCAAGATGTTGAAGGACGCGGGGCTGGCGACGGTGATGGTGCTGAGCATCCTGCTGGCGGTGTGGACGGCCAGCACGACGATTTCCGAGGAGATTGAGGGACGAACGGCGCTGACGGTGTTGTCCAAGCCGATCAACCGACGCGCGTTTCTGTTCGGCAAGTTCCTGGGCATCGTCTGGACCGTGGGGCTGATGTTCGTGATCCTGGGCGCCTTCCTGCTGGTGCTGGTGGCCTACAAGCCAATCTATGACGCCAAGGAAGCCTCGCAAGCCGGGACCACCTGGGAGTTGTGCCACCTGGAAATGGTGTTGACGATTCCCGGCCTGGTGCTGGGCTTTCTGGAGACGGTGGTCATGGCCGCGCTGAGCGTGGCGATCGCCACGCGGCTGCCGATGCTGGCCAACTTCGTGCTCTGCTTCGCCATCTACGCGGTGGGGCACATGACGCCGCTGATCGTGCAATCGTGGGTCGGGCGGTTCGAGATCGTGTCGTTCGTGGGGCAGTTGCTGGCGGTCGTGTTCCCGAACCTGGAACACTTCAATATCCAGGCGGCGGTGGCGGCGGGCGTCGGAGTGCCGCTGATCTATCTGGGCTGGGCCGTGGTGTACTGCGTGATCTACAGCACGGCGGCGATGCTGCTGGCGCTGCTGTTGTTCGAGGATCGCGATCTGGCGTAAGCGAGTCGTTTCGCCGGCCGGTCCGGCGATCAGGCGGCCTTGGGCAAGCCGTACGATTCGCTCCAGCGGTGCCGGGCGATCGAGTTCAGCACGCGGTGCGCGACCGCCAGCGCTTCCCGCCCGGCGCGACCGGTCACTCGGACCTGGGAGCCGTGGCGGATGGCTTCGAGGAAGTCTTCGTGCTCCCGCTGGATGGCGTTGGCCGGTGGAACCGGCAGGTCCTCGAGTACCAGGTAGTCGTCGAACAGCTTCTGCTTGACCTGCGTCTGAGCTTCGAGCGGAAGTTGGTGGACGTTGAACTGCCGGGAAAGAATGTCGTGCCGCGGGCGGACCAGGCGAGCGGAGCCGCCGGCGAAGTCGAGCCGGGCGGCGCCTTGCCGCCAGTAGACGTGCATCCGCCGCTCGACCTCCGGGCTGACGCGCGAGGCGGTCAGGTTGACGACACAGCCGTTGGCGAACTGCAGGCGGGCTTGAGCCAGGTCTTCGTGCGGCCCGAACACCGCGGCGCCGATCGCGGCCACGTCGATCAGCGTGCTGTCGACCAGCGCGAGGACCAGGTCCAGGTCGTGGATCATCAGGTCCAGCACGACGCCGATGTCGGTCGAGCGGAACGTGTAGGGTCCGTTCCTCACGGATTCGATATAGCAGGGCGCGGCCAGGTGCGGCGTGGCGGCCGCCAGCACCGGATTGAACCGCTCGACGTGCCCCACCTGCAGCACGCGCCGCCGCGAGGCGGCTTCGGCCACCATCTGGTCGGCCTGGGCGACGGAGGTGGCGATCGGTTTTTCCACCAGCACGTGGATGCCGTGCCGGAGCAGGTCCAGCACGATCGAGTGGTGCAACTGGGTCGGCGCCGCCACGACGGCCGCCTCGACCTGGTCCAGCAGTTCGCGGTAATCGGCCACGGCCGGCACCTGGAAGTCGCGGGCCAGGCGCTGCCTGGTGGCGGCGTCCGGATCGGCCACGGCGACCAGCGTGGCCAGCGGGCTGGCGGCCAGCAGGCGCGTGTGAATCGTGCCCAGGTGCCCGCCCCCGATCACCGCGATGCGTACGGGTGTCATGCGGCTCTCCTTCGGTCTCGGCCCCGCCCGTGGCGACCTTCCTGTTGCGACTGGATAAAGCCCAGCAAGTTGTTCACGGCCGGCAGCAGCTTGCCGTCGCTGCGGAGGATTTCACGCGCGTGATCCAGGCCGACCTTGGCCCGGTAGATCAGCCGATGGGTATCGGCCAGCGCCTTGATCACCTCGACCGGAAAGTCGTTTCGCTTCAAGGCCACCATGTTCACGCAGCGCGGGCGAGCGGGCATGCCATCGACCAGCATGTAAGGCGGCACATCGTGCAGCACGCGGCTGACGCCGCTGACGAACGCATAGCTGCCGATCGTGGCGTAGTGGTGCACGGCCACGCCGCCGCTGAGCGTGGCGTCGTTGTGCACGTGGACGTGCCCGCCCAGCAGCGTGCCGTTGGCGATCACCACGCGGTCGCCGATCCGGCAGTCGTGAGCGACGTGGCTGCAGGCCATCAGGTAGCAGTGGTTGCCCAGCGACGTGATGCCGTCTTCCTTTTCGGTTGCCCGGTTGATGGTCACCGATTCCCGCAGCACGTTGTGGTCGCCGATGATGACCCGGGTGGGCGTACCACGGTAGCTCAGGTCCTGCGGTTCCGCCCCGATGACCACTCCGGGATAGATCCGGTTGAACTGGCCGATGGTCACGTGGCCGGTGATGGTCACGTTGTTTTCCAGCCGCGTCCCGCGACCGATGGAAACGTGCGGTCCGATGACGCAGAACGGACCGATTTCCACGTCCTCGGCGATATCGGCCAGGGGGTCGATCACCGCGTTGTCGGCGACGTAGGTAGCCATGTTGCCGCAGCCTTGCTCCAAAGGTCGTTTTTCCGGTTCAGGCCGAGCGCCGGCGGACATGGCCGCGCTGGCCGCCAAGTAGTTCCGCGACCAGGTCGGCATTCAGCCGATGGCCGCTGCGGTAGGCGATCACCTGGCCGACCAGGTCGCAACCCAGTAGCGCCAGGTCGCCGACCAGGTCCAGTGCCTTGTGTCGCACGCATTCATCTTCGTAGCGCAGTGGATTGCCGATGGGACCCCGTTCGTCGAACACCAGCAGGTCCTGCCACGAGACGCGCTGCCCCAGGCCCTGCTGCCGCAGCCACTGGGCTTCCTCGTGCAGCAGGAAGGTCCGGGCGGGCGCCAGTTCGCGGCAGAACGTGGCCGGAGTGAGCTGGATTTCCAGCGTCTGGCGGCCGATCGGCGAGTGCTGGCCGTAGTCCAGGATGTACACGATTTCCAGGCCGCCGGTGTCGCCCGGCCGGGCCTCGACCCAGCCCTGGTCGTCGCCCACCCGCGTCACGCCGCGTGGTTCGAGGCAGGCTCGCGGCGCGTCCTGCTGCACGGCGCCCGCTTTCTGCAAGGCCTCGACAAAGTCCCAGCAGGAACCGTCGCAGCCGGGCATTTCGGGCTCGTCCACCCAGACCTCGCAGTTGTCGATCCGCAGGCCGGCCAGGGCCGCCAGCACGTGTTCGACCATCTCCACGCTCGCGCCGTCCCGCGCCAGGTTCGTTCGGCGAGGAACCTCGAACCGCTGGGCGACCGCCGCCGGGATCCGTCGCGGCGGGTCGAAGTCGCCGCGGACGAACACAATCCCGGTGCCGGCCGGCGCGGGGCGAAATTCAAGCTGCACGTCGCGGCCGCTCCAATAGCCAAATCCGCTGACCCGCGCGATGCCGGCAACCGTCTGCTGCGATCGATAGCTGTTCAAGGGAGGCAACCGTCAATGCGGAAATGGACTCGACACGCAGTGCAAGGCGAGCGGCGGGCGTGAGCCCGCTGTTTCTCTCCGGCGAGCGGCGGGCGTCAGCCCGCTGTTTCTCTATCGCCGCGCCGGAATCTGCGGCCCGCGGACACCGGCACTCTCCTGGGGCACGCCCGCGTTGAGCCGCTCGATGATGTAGTCCGTGATGTTCAGGTTCCGCTGGAACACGACGGCCCGGTTCACGCCCTGCAAGACCGATTCCCGCTGGCTGGGATCCATTTCCTTGCCGTTGAAACGCAGGACCAGGCTGATCCCGTTGCGGTCGGCGAACTGGCTGACGGCGGCCAGCACCTCCTGGTAGGCGTTGAAATAGACCTTGGCTTCCTGTTCCAGGAACTCCTTCCGCTTGAGCTGCATCTTGACCTGGGCGTCGGCCGCCATGGCCGCCATCCGCTCCTCGACCCGCTTGTAGGCGTCGGTGCCCGGCTTGTAGTTCTGCAGTTCCTCGCGGACGGCGTTCAGTTGCTTCTGCTCGTTGCGCAGTTCGGCTTCAAACGTTTCGATGTCGCGCTTGATATCTTCCATCCGCGCCTTGAAACGCACGTGCCGCTCGAACACCTCGGCGACGTCGATCACCACCACGCTGGTGCCGGCCGCGCGCGGGGCAGCGGTTTGAGCCAGCAGGACTTGAGAGACCAGGCTGGCCGCGATGCCCGCGATGACAAGAACGGCCTTCAAGAGAGAAGTTTTCACGTTCAGCACTCCTTGCTGCTGTGTCGAGGGAAGCTCACCTCGCGGCGCCCCATCCGTGCGGCGCCCATCCTTCTTGTGGGCCCTGAGGATGGCCCTGTCCAGGTTTTGCGAGGCGGTATTTTGCCGGGAACCGCTTCGCGCGTAAAGGCCAGAAATCAAGGCATCTGGCCGAATTGCCGAATTCGTCCCCGAGCCGCGGGAGACCGGCGGATGGTTGGGTTTCGCGATACAGCGAGAAACAGCGGGCTGACGCCCGCCGCTCGCCTGAGAAACAGCGGGCTGACGCCCGCCGCTCGCCGAGAAACAGCGGGCTGACGCCCGCCGCTCGCCTGGAGAAACAGCGGGCTGACGCCCGCCGCTCGCCAAGAGAAACAGCGGGCTGACGCCCGCCGCTCGCCAAGAGAAACAGCGGGCTGACGCCCGCCGCTCGCCTGGGGCTACTTCCGCTCGCCGAGCGTGACCTTGAGCGTGACTTGTTCTTCGCCGCGCAGCACGATCACGTTCACCTGGTCGCCCGGCTTCTGCTTGCGCAACGCCAGGTCGATGTCTTCCAGGCCGCGAATCGTCGCCTCGCCCAGCTTGATGATCACGTCGCCGGCCCGCAGTCCCGCCTTGTCCGCCGGGCTGCCGGGAGCCACGCCCATCAGGGCATAGCCCTCCACCTGCCGCCCGAAATCCGGGATCGAACCCAGGTAAACTCGCGGCCCCCCGCCCCGCTGCGGCGCGGCGATCGCCACGTACTCCGGCCGGCCCTCCGCCGTGGCCAGGCGAGTGACCAGGCCGGTCACCAGTTCGGCAATCCGCCGCATCCCCGCCACGTTCAGCTTCTCCGCGTCGTCGCTCGGCCGGTGGTAGTCCTCGTGCGTTCCCGTAAACAGGTGGAAGACGGGAATCTTCTGGCTGTAAAAGCTGGCGTGGTCGCTCGGACCGAACCCACCCGGCTCCTTGGTGATGTCGAAGCCGAAATCCGCGTTCAGTTCGTCAATCAGCTCCGAAAACCCCTTGGCGGTCCCCGTGCCGTAGACGATCAGTTTCTCGTCCTTCAACCGGCCGACCATGTCCATGTTGACCATGGCCACGGTCGATTCCAGCGGAAATCGCGGCTCCCGCACGTAGTGCGCGCTGCCCAGCAGTCCCCGCTCCTCGCCCGTGAAGGCGATGAACACGATCCGCCGCCGCGGCGCCTGGGGGTTGGCTGCCAGGCGGCGAGCGACTTCGAGCAGGGCGGCGGTCCCCGATGCGTTGTCATCAGCCCCATTGTGCACGGCCACGGTCCACTCGGCCAGCGAACCCGAACCGCGCCCGCCCAGGCCGACATGATCGTAGTGCGCGCCCACCACGACGGTCTCGTCCGCCAGCGGACCGGCGCCTTCCAGCACGCCCACCACGTTCTTGACTTGCGCCTGTTGGACGTCCACCTGGCTTTGCGCCAGCACGCTCCAGCCGGTCAACTCCGCGCTGCGGGGTTCCAGGCCCTGGTCGATCTCCCGTTCCAGTTCGCTGAGTTCCTTGCCGAGTGCCGCCCGGATCACCGGCTCCACCGCCGAGCGGCTGCAGAAGAACACGGGCAGCGAGCGGAACGAGCTCTGGTTGCCCGCTCCGTCGAACGGCAGCACCGGATCGCCGGGCTCCGCCAGTTGTTTGTTCAGCTCAACCAGTCGCGAGGCGACTTCGGCCACCTTGCCGCGATATTCCTGCCGCTGCTCGGCGCTCGGTTCGGCCATCTGAGCGAACTCGTCGCGCAACTTGGAAAGTTGTTCGAACTGCTTCTCCCAGTCCCGCTCGGAACTCTCCTGCTGCTTGCGCAGTTCGGCGGCGTCGTTGATCAGGATCACGGCCTTCGCGCCCCGGTCCAGCGCCGCGGCCACCTTGGTGGTGAACAGGGCATGCCGCATCGCGTTCTGGCCGGCAAACGGGCTGTGCGGATTGTCTTGCTGGGGCGCCTTGCGGACGATCAGCACGATCTTGTCGCGGACATCCAGGCCAGCGTAGTCGTCGTACTTCAGTTCGGGGGCCACGATCCCGTAACCGGCGAACACCAGCGGCGCTTCGGCCTGCCCCGTCCCGCCCAGGGCCAGCGTGTTGAACGTCTCGCCCAACGTCAGTTCCACTTTCTTCGGCCCGGCGCCGGGCGTCTCCTCCGGACCGAGGAACACCAGCCGGTTCTTTTCCACCGGCCCCAGTTGCGACTCGACCGTGATTTGAAACGGCTGGAACGGCTTACCGTCAAACAGATTCGTCTTTAGTCCCGCCTCGGCGAACTGCTGGGCCAGGTACTCGGCCGCCCGGTCCAGTCCCTCGGTCCCCACTCCGCGGCCCTGCAGATCGTCCGACGCCAGGTACTCGGCCGACTGCAGCAATCGGGCCTCCACCGCGGCGGCGGCTGTCTCGGTCTTGTCCGCGGCGCTTACCGCTGGGGTCGCCAGCGCGCCGAGCGTCACCGCCAGCAGACTGGCGATCAGCCGCCGGCCGAGCCGGCCAGGTCGGGCGGCGCCTCGCGGCTGCGGGGAAGGAACGGGACGACCGTGACCGGAAGGGAATCGTTGTGTCATGGCAATTCGGGGGTCGCTGGAAGGCGAGCGAAATGGTCGACTGGGGTGGGATTTGCGCCGCGGCGGGACAGACTTTTGATTCTTTAACAACCGGCTGCCCGCGTCAAGCGGCCCGCGGCCAACCGCAGCCGATTCGCGGCCGACTCGCAGCCAGTCGATTCGCACCCGGCGCCGACTCCTGGACGTGCCGCCTGGGAGCCGCAGCCGGCCGCGCCGCTCTACCCTCGCGGCCCGCCGGACTTTAGAATCGCAGCGTGGTAGAATCGAGCGGTTAGCGGTTGTTGGCCGGAACTCGCCCGCCAGGGTTCGCGGGGCGGATTCCCGGCACGGAGCGGCCCTGTTTCGCAGAGTCCCGTAGGTCATGCCTTCGCTGTTTGTCATTCAAGGCCAGGATCAAGGCAAGCGGTTCGAGCTGACCGAGGGCCCCCAGGCGCTCGGACGCGACACCTCGAACCCGATCCAGTTGCACGACAACGAGGTCTCGCGGCGGCACGCGGAGATCCGGCAAGACGGCGGCCAGTTTACGCTGGTCGACCTGGACAGCTCCAACGGCACGTTCGTCAACAGCCGCCGCATCCAGCGCGTCACGCTCAACATGGGCGACCGCGTGCAATTGGGCCGCACGCTGATGATTTTCACCGGGGGCGACGAACAGTCGTCGGCCGGCGCGCTGAGTACCGTGGATATCATCTCGCGCCAGCCCACTGACGGATCGCGGATCATCAAATCGATCAGCCAGGAAGAGGGCAGCCAGGTGTTCGCCCTCGACGGCGACTCGCACAGCCCCTGGCTGGCCCGCGCCCGCAGCAACCTGCAGGTGATGTACCGCACGGCGCTGGCCGTCAGCCACACGCTGGACATCGACCAACTGCTGCACCGCATCATGGACCTGATCTTCGAGTGGGTCGAGGCGGATCGGGGCTGCGTGATGCTGGTGGAACAGGAGACGGGCGAACTGTCGCCGCGAGTTCGCCGCAACCGGCGAGGTCTGGCCACCGACGACCGCATGCTGATCAGCCGCACGATTCTGGATTACGTGCTGGAACACCAGGAAGGCGTGCTGACCAGCGACGCCCGCGAGGACGACCGCTGGGACGCCGGCGGCAGCATCGTCAAGCTGGGCGTCCGGGAAGCGATCTGCGTTCCCCTGCAAGGCCGCTACGGTGTCGTGGGCGTGATCTACATCGACACCTTCACGCCGCCCGGCCGCCTGGTCCAGACCCGCAAGTCGGACAAGTTCTCCGAGGAACACCTGAAGCTGATGGTGGCGATCGGACACCAGGCGGCGCTGGCGGTCGAGGATACCAGCTACTATTCGGCACTGGTCCAGGCCGAACGGCTGGCGGCGATGGGCCAGACCATCGCCACGCTGTCGCACCACATCAAGAACATCCTGCAGGGGATCCGCGGCGGCAGCTACCTGATCGAGGAGGGGTTGAAGCAGAACGAGTCGAACGTGGTCCGCAAGGGCTGGCGGATCGTGGAGAAGAACCAGGAGAAGATCTCCCGGCTGGTCATGGACATGCTGACGTTCAGCAAGGAGCGGGAGCCGGAATTCGCGCCGGGAAACCTGAACGAAGTCACGGCCGAAGTGGTCGAATTGATGCAGGTGCGAGCGGACGAGACGGGAGCCCGGCTCGAATGGCGGCCCGATCTGGCGATGCCCGAACTGACGTTCGACGCCCATGCGATGCACCAGGCCATATTGAACGTCGTGACCAACGCGATCGATGCCTGCGAGCGGGTGGAGAACGCCGCGGTCACCGTCAGCACGCGGTACGACGCCGCGTCGGGACTTGCCGCGGTCGAAGTCCGGGACAACGGCGAGGGGATTCCGGCCGAGGACCTGACGCGGATCTTCTCGGTGTTCGAATCCCGCAAGGGGGCCCGCGGCACGGGCCTGGGGCTGCCCGTCAGCCAGAAGATTCTCCGCGAACACCAGGGCGAAATCCGCGTCGAGAGCCAGCCGGGCCAAGGCAGCACCTTCGTCCTGGAACTGCCCGCCCGGACCGCCCAGCCCCCTCGCCGCTCGCCCTCCACCGGCGACACGCTGGGCTGATCCGCCCGACTGTTGGTCCTGGGTGGTGATCGGCCTCTGGCCCGTCCCGATCGTGGTGGGAACCCAAAGCATCAGCGAGGGAAGCACCTAAGTTAGCCCAACGCGTCAGCGAGCGAAGTACTCAAGTTAGCCCAACGCGTCAGCGAGGGAGGCCCTGCAGGGTACTGCGCGCGTTTGGCACTGTGTAGTCTGCTCGAACCCCGCAGGCCCCTCCCCAAAGTAGCCATCACGCTCCGCGTGATGAGCCTTCCGACCGCCGTTTGAACCCTCCGCCGCGGCCAGTGTCCAGCCGGATTTGCGGGTGGCACGGGTCCGGGCGCTACTCAACGACCGATGGTGACTCCCAGCGACAGGAGACGTTGAATCTGCAAGGGTTCATCACGCGGAGCGTGATGACTACTTTGCCGAAGCTCGCCATCCTGCCAAATCGACCCCAGAGGTCAATGGTCAGAGGTCAATGGTCCCCAAAGTAGCCATCACGCTCCGCGTGATGAGGCTTTCGACCGCCGTCTGAACCCTCCGCCGCGGCCAGTGTCCAGCCGGCTTGCGGGTGGCACAGGTCCGGGCGATCGTCAACGATCGATGGTGACTTCGTGCGCCAGGAGACGTTGAGTCTGCAAGGGCTCATCACACGGAGCGTGATGACTACTTTGCCGAAGCTCGCCATCCTGCCAAATCGACCCCAGAGGTCAATGGTAGGTCAATGGTTCAGGCGTCTTCCCACAAACGGATTGTGCCGCTTCTCGTGCCCCACGGTTGTTGGTTCTCCGTGGCCTGGAAGAACTATTGTGTCGTCGGGCAGCGTAAACAGCCGTGTGTGGATGCTGTGCTCCAACTGCTCGAAGCTGCCGTCGGGAAAGTCGGTTCGGCCGATGCTGTCGCGGAACAGCACATCGCCGGCAAAGGCGATCCAGGGTTGCCCCCCCTTCCACAGGAACACGACGTGCCCGACGGAATGGCCCGGAGCGTCCAGGACGTCCAGTGCAATCCCGGCCAGCTCCAGCCGGTCCCCTTCCTGGACCAGTTGGTCGGCGGGCGGGCTGGTCAGGCCCATTCCAAACGGGGCCGAGAGGTTCTGTACCGGATCGGTCAGTTTGGGGGCGTCGCCGCGGCCAATGATCAGCGGGCAGTCGGGCCAGCAGCGCTTCAGGGCGGCGTTGCCCGCGATATGGTCCGCATGGCCGTGAGTGTTCAGGATGGCGGCCGGCTGCAGGCGCAGGTCCGCGATCCGCTGGATGATCTCGTTCCAGTCGAGACCCGGATCGATGACCAGACAGTCCGATCGGCCCTCAATGTGCACAAGATACGCGTTCTCGGCAAACATCCGCGAGACGATCGTTTGGCACTGAAGTGTCGCGTGAGACACGAATTCGTCTCCTACCAGGCCGGCAAAAAGGGTAGCATGATCGGGCGAACCGGAGCGCCTGGACTGCGGGTTCTGCCGAACACACCGGGCGGGTTCGACCGGTTGGGCAAGGACAAGGGACACGCGGCGGGATGTTGAACCTGCGTATTATAGGCGGGCGATAGATATCAACAAACCCGCGGCGCGAGTGCCTGGGGGCGGAGGCCCCCTTGGGTGCTGGCGAGTGGTCGGCTGGTGTTCGCTGTTTCTGGTCATCATTATTCACGGATGGGACGCGAAAGCACGCGCAGGTGCCCCGCGCACCCGGCTGCATTCGCAGAGTAGGAGACTCGTTCATGACGTGCTCGAACCCGTTCGCCAGGCCGCAGGTCGGCCGTCAGGGAAACCTCGGACGCAAGGAGCGCCCGGGTCGCAAGACGTGGCTGTGGGCCGTCTGTTGCGGTACGGCACTGGTCTGCCAGCCGGCCTGGGGACAGGCTCCTCCGGACGCCGCCAACCGCCTGCATGAACCGGTCTTTCGAGTGACCAACGCCAAGCTGGACGCCGAGCGTCCCGCTCAGCCGCCACTGGTCCCGGAGCGTCCGCAGCCGCCGGCGGCCGATCCCATGGCGGCCCGGCCCGCTCATCCGCTGGACCCGGCCATCACGCTGGCTCGCGAGGGGCTGATTCACATCCAGCAGCACGTGTCCGACTACACCTGCACGCTGGTCAAGCGGGAACGGATCGGCGGCACGCTGAACGACTACGAGTACATGTTCACCAAGGTCCGCAACCGCAAGATGGTGAACGGCCAGATCGTGACCCCGTTCAGCGTCTACATGAATTTCCTCAAGCCCAACAACATCAAGGGCCGCGAAGTGGTGTATGTGGAAGGCCAGAACAACGGCAAAATGATGGCTCACGAGGGCGGAGCGGCCGGCGCCTGGCTGCCGTCGGTCTGGCTGCGTCCCGACGGGCCGCTGGCGATGCGCGGCAACCTGTATCCGCTGACCGACGTGGGCATCGAGAACCTGGTGGTGAAGTTGATCGAGCGCGGCGAGCGGGAGCGGCAGTTCGAGGAGTGCGAAGTCACGTTCCACAAGGAAGCCAAGGTCAACGGCCGGGTCTGCACGCTGCTGCAGGTAATGCACCCGGTGAAGCGCGATCACTTCGAATTCTACCTGGCTCAGATCTTTATCGACGACGAATTGAACGTCCCCATCCGTTACGCGGCCTACAGTTGGCCCAGCAGCCCCGGCGGCCGGCCGGAAGTGTTGGAAGAGTACACCTACCTGAACCTGCAGTTGAACGTCGGCCTGACGGACGCCGACTTCGACCACACCAGCGCCAACTACAACTTTACCCGGCAGTAACGCTCGCCGGTTGGTCGTTGCCAGAGGACCCGATGCCAGCGAGGGAGTCCAGGCCGCTTGTCGAACGCCTGGTCTCCGGCGGCCAGACGGGCGTGGACCGGGCGGCCCTGGACGTCGCGCTGCGGCTGGGACTGGACCACGGCGGCTGGTGCCCTCGCGGGCGGCTGGCCGAAGACGGCAGCATCCCGGCCCACTATCGGCTCCGCGAAACCAGGTCGCGCCAGTACCGGGTCCGCACCGAACGGAATGTGATGGATTCGGACGGGACGCTGATCCTGTACCGGGGAACGCTCAAGGGCGGCACGCTGCTGACTCGGCGGCTGGCCGGGCAGTACGGGAAACCTTGCCTGGTGGTCGACCTGGGCCGCGCGGCCAGCGCCGATGACGTCGTGGCCTGGCTGGTCGAGGCGCGGATTCGCACCTTGAACGTGGCCGGGCCGCGCGAGAGCACGTCTCCGGGAATTTTCGCCGCCGCGGAAGCGTTCTTGTTGGAGGTACTCGGTCGTCCGGCGGCGTGATCCGGCGAAGGCGATGGCCGTGCTCCAAGGCGCTGGCCTTGGTTGGTGGCGCTCACTCGCTGACGCGTCGTGCTACATTGGAAGGCGCTGGGCGGGTTGGTGGCGCTCACTCCCTGACGCGTCGTGCTACAAGGCGCTGGCCGCATCACCGAGCCTAATGCACCCATTCATAGCCGAAGAGGGCGTTGAAGCCGGTGCCGTCCACTCCGGAGCCGAGCACGCGGTAGCCTTCGTCGGTAAGGTTCTCCAGCGCCAGGCTCAGGCGGTGGTTGCGGCAGGCTCCCAGAGCGGTGCCGGCCCGCAGGTTCAGCGTCGCGTAGCCGGGCGTGCCGCCTGGGATGAATCGCACGTCGCTCAGATTGAGCTGGCTGTAGCGATTCTGGCGTCCCACGATCCAGGTGAAGATGTCGAAGTAGCTGTGCCGCTCGGCGTCGCGCCAGCGCAAGCCCAGGATGCCCTGGGTGGGCGGGATCCGCGAGAACGGATCGTCCGTGTCCAGGTTCTGGCCGTAGGTGTAGGCGAAGTTGCCGTACAGCGACCAGCACTGATTCAGCAGGTACTCGCCGTAGGCTTCCGTGCCATTGAGATAAGCCTGCTGGTTGGCCAGGAAATCGAAGTTCTCGCCACCAACCGAAACCACCTCACGGCCGATCACGCTGCGGAAATCGTTCCACCACTCGAACACCTGGAACCGCAGCCGCCGGCCGTCGTACTTCAAGCCGACTTCGTAAGTGTAAGAGTGTTCGGGCTGGATCCCCAGGTCGCCGATCCGCGGCACCGACTGCACGTCCTGCAGGGCCGTCTTGTTGCTGGTCAGGTCGTCGATCGTGGGAGCCCGGAAGCCCTCGTACACGCCGCCGACCAGCTTCAAGTCGTCGGTCAGATCGTACCCCAGACCCACGCTGCCGATCCATTCCTGGTAGGTGCGATCAAACGAGAATGGTCCGATCAGCGAGTAGTTGGGCGTGGCCGACAGATCGATGTTCTCATACCGCACGCCGGCCGACGCGCTGAGACGCCCGGTCAGGTAGCCTTCCCAGTTCAGGTAGGCTCCGATGCGGTCGGCGCGCGAATCGTCGGGGTACTGCGGGTCTTCTGGCACGGGCGTGGCGCCGGGCGAATCGGGGTTGTTCGTGCGAAACCGCCGGGCGTCGATATCCTCGTAGTAGTAGTCCGCGCCGTAGATGATCCGGCCGAAATCGCCGTAGTCCTTGGACAGCACCAGGCTCGCGCCCAGCACGTCGTTGCGAAAGTCGCCCACGGTCAGGCGAGTGCGGACGGCCGCCGGGCTATTGTTGTTCAGCCGCGTTTCCTCGCTGCCCTCGCTGGTCAGCGAGTAGGACACGGTGGCGCTGAAGGCGTCGTACAGCGGGTTCTCCAAATCGGACACGCCTTGGAAGCGCAGGTAGGCCAGGTCCCGCTGCTGGTCGAAGTACGTTGGCCGCTGAGTGGGCACGCTGCCGTTGGGAGCCGGTCCCAGGACGAACGGCAGGAAGCGGTCGCTGCGCGGCAGATCCATCTGCTCGAAATGCTGCAGCGCCACGGTCATGATCACGCTGTCGCCCAGGATGCGGTTGAACTTGATGTCGCCCGCGTATTGCCAGTAATCGGTGCCCGGCTGAGTGCCCAGGCCGCCGCCCCGGTCGACTTCGTTGACGTTCAGGTACGACGCGCCGGCGAACACGCCCGACTGCCCGACCCAGCCCTCGACGTTGGACCGCGAGTAGGACGAGGCGTCCGCCGTGCCCGCGAACTGCTGGAACGAGACGCGCGAGTAGTCGCTCTGCAGCGGGCCCGCGCCGCGGGTCACAATGTTGATCGCGCCGCCGATGGCGTCGCTGCCCCAGAGCACCGATTGCGTGCCCCGGACCACCTCGATCCGTTCGATCATCCCCGGATCAATGGTGGCCGCGTATTGATTCGGTCCGGACCGCAGCACGCTGTTATTGAGCCGGATGCCGTCGACCAGGATCAGGATCTGCTGCCCCGTCAGACCGCGGATGAACGGCGACAACTGCCCGTTGCCCGTCTGCTGCAGCAGCACACCAACTTCGTTCTGCAGGGCGCGAAACATGTTGGCCGACATGCGTTCGTCCAGCACCTGGCGGTCGACGATCGTGGCCAGCGGGGCGATGTCAAACAGCGACTGCTCGCCGCGCAGGATGCTGTTCAGCCCGCCCGTGTCCAGCGCATTACCGCCCAGGATCTGGTCGCTGAGCGAAGGGAAGGCCGCCGAGAACGCCCCGGACATTTCGGGCGTGTTCGTCGAAGGCTGGAATTCATTGTCGGCGGCGGC
>JAGFJK010000067.1 GCA_024102795.1 Pirellulaceae bacterium | reverse complement strand
TCCGGCCGCGGACGCTCGGCCCGCGCCCGGCGAAGCTGCAAGCGCCCGGGCCGAACCCGTGCTGGTGGTCGTCGTGGGAGCCGGCGGTGCCGACCAATACGCAAGTCAATTCGGCGTGTGGGCCGATCGCTGGAAGGCAGTGGCCGAGGCGGCGGGTGTGGAGTATCACGAAATCGGGCGCGGCGAAAGCGGCCAGGGCGAAGATCGCCAGACGCTGCGGCAGCGTCTGGCCGCGCTCGTGGAACCACCGCCGGCCGAGCAGCGGGAGACGGAGGACAACGCGCCGTCGCCAACTTCGCCCCTGTGGCTGGTGCTGATCGGTCACGGCACCTGGTACCGCGACGTGGCCAGGTTCAATCTGCGGGGACCCGATGTGTCGGCCAGCGAACTGAACGACTGGCTGGCGCCTTGCCGCAGGCCGCTGGTGGTGATCAACTGCGCTTCCAGCAGCGCACCGTTCCTGAACCGCCTGTCGGGGCCGGATCGCGTCCTGGTGACGGCCACGCGCAGCGGAGCCGAGCAGAACTTTGCCCGCTTCGGCGATTACCTGTCGTCAGCCATCGGGAACCCGGAAGCGGACCTGGATCACGACGACCAGGTCTCGCTGCTGGAAGCCTTCCTGCTGGCGTCGTCCGCCACTCAGCGTTTCTACCAGGATGAAGGGCGGCTGGCGACCGAACACGCGCTGCTGGACGACAACGGCGATGGTCTCGGCACACCGGGCGACTTCTTTCGCGGCACGCGCGCCATCCGGCCAGCCAGGGACGGCAGCCCGCTGGATGGAAGTCTCGCTCGGCGGATGCACTTGCAATCCACCGCCGCCGATCCGCTGGACGTCGCGCGGCGAGCGGACCGCGACGAACTGGAGCGGCAGTTGGAGCAGTTGCGCGTGCGAAAGGTCGAGCTGCCCGAGGAAGCCTACTACGATCAATTGGAAACGTTGCTGGTCCGGCTGGCGCGATTGTACGAGAACTCGCACAAACAGCCAGACCCGCCCGACGACACCGAGCCCAAGCGATCCGCTCCGTCCGACGTTCTTCCCAACGAACGAAAAGTTTCGCCATGAATCGATGCTTGATCCTGATGGCCGCGCCGCTGATCCTGGCGGGTTGCTCCTGGAACAGCGGCCCGCCAGCCGCCGACCATCCAGCTCCGGCGACGACGGATCGCTCGGCTGCTGAACACGCGGCGCCTGAGAAACTGGCGGCCCAACACCTGCCCAACCCCGTGCGGGTCCATGCCAAGGTGATTTCCGGCGGCCTGCCCGACGGAGACGCGGCCTTCGCGGAACTGCGGCAACTGGGCGTGAAGACGATCATCAGCGTCGATGGTGCCAAGCCCGACGTGGCTACCGCCACAAAGTACGGCCTGCGGTACGTTCATTTGCCGCACGGTTACGACGGGGTTCCCACGCAGCGCGTCCGGGAACTGGCCAAGGCGGTGCGCGATCTGGAGGGCCCGATCTATATCCACTGTCATCATGGCAAGCATCGCAGCCCGGCGGCGGCCAGCGTGGCCTGCGTCGCGGCCGGAATGCTGCCCGCGTCCGACGCCGTCGCGGTGCTCAAGGTCGCCGGCACCAGCCCGAACTATCGCGGTTTGTACCGGTCGGCCGAACAAACGCAACCACTGGAAGCTGCCCTGCTGGACCAGCTCAGCGTCGACTTCCGCGAGTCGGTCGAGATCCCGCCGATGGCCGAAGCCATGGTGGCGCTCGAACATACCCACGATCACGTGCAGGAAATTGCCGCCGCCGGCTGGCGCACTCCCCCGGCACATCCCGATCTGGATCCGGCACACGAAGCCCTGTTGCTGCGGGAGCATTTTACGGAACTGCTGCGGGCCGAGTATGTGCAGCGGGAGCCGGCCGAGTTTCAAGAGCTGCTGGGATTGTCCGAGCAGGCGGCCCAGGAACTTGAAGATGGCCTGCGAACGTGGCAGTCCGCTAGCGCCCAGACTCAACCGCCCGCATCCCTCGGACAGTCCATGGATCGCATCACCGCGATGTGCAAGGCGTGCCACGAAAAGTATCGCGACGTGCCGTTGGGGGAGAAGTAGTTGTCGGGAAGAAGAATTCGAAGAAGAAGAAGGCCGGGGGAACCACGAAATACACGAAACACACGAAAGGGAAGAAAGAAGACAAAAGGGAAGGAAGAGAAAAAGGAATGGGAGGAAGGGAGAGAGAAAGGGAGGGGGAGAGAGAGAGCTAAGCGCGGGTGGGGACGGAACGATCGACATGGAGTCAGGCTTAGGGAGGGCATGGGGCATGGCCGAGCTGCTGTACAAGGACGAGAGTTATCGAATTATGGGTGCCTGTTTTGAGGTCTATAAGGAGATGGGCTGCGGGTTCCTGGAGGCCGTGTATCAGGAGTGCCTGGAGATCGAGCTGGCTCTGCAGTCGCTACAGTTCAAGCCGAAGTCCGAGTTGGCGCTGAGCTACAAGGGACGAGCGCTCAAGAGCAGGTATGTCCCGGACTTCATCCTGTTTGACAAGATTGTCCTCGAACTCAAGGCGGCCAGGCAGCTCACGGACAAACATCGCGCTCAAGTCCACAACTATCTCAAGGCCACCGGATTTCGGTTGGGACTGCTGGTAAACTTCGGCCATTTCCCCAAGGTGCAATACGAACGCATCGTCCTGTAGCGCGAGGATTCAGGGAGACAGGGAAACGAGGAATCAGGAAGGCGGGGAACCACGAAACACACGAAACACACGAAAGAAAGAAGAAGGGGAAAGAAAGAGATGAAGAAGGACAAGGAGGGAAGAAGGGACGGGGGGGGACGATCACTGTCTAACTTCGGATGATGAATGCGAGTGGGCAAGTTTACGGCGACTATCACTGACCTGATCCACTTCCCCTTTCTTCTTCTTTCTTTTTTCTTTCTTCCTCTTTTTTTCGTGTGTTTCGTGTGTTTCGTGGTTCCCCCTCCTTGCTTCCCGAATCCTCTAATACTCGGCCTGGAACTGGGTGCGGAGCAGGTAGCCGTCGTCGCCGACCAGGATGTCGCTGGCCGTGTTCTGCAGTGGGCTGCCGTCCAGCGTCGTGAGGTCGCAGGAGATCTTGAGCCTGTGGGTATCGAGCGGATACCAGTTGCCACCCAGGGCATACTCGGTAGCATCGCCAAACAGCCCATTGACCCGCGAGTAGCGGAGATTGAAGTCAAGTTTGCGGGGGATGACGAACCGCCCGCCTTCGACGTAGTAACCCTGCTGCAGCAGGTCGTCGACTGGCAGCGGCCCATTGCCTCGTAGCTGTTCAATCCAGCGCCAGAACACTTCGGCGTTCACGCTCCAGCCTCGCCATTTCAGCGCGGCGTCGACGCCGTAGAAGTAGATCTGGAAATCCGACACGGTCACACCGGGTGCCAGCGCGCCGGTCTGGGTCAGCCGCGTTCCGTCGGTCAGCCGGATAAAGCTCGTCTCCGGCAGTGGCACGCCGGGCGCTAGCCCTCTGTTCGGCGAGTAGACGAACGAGTGTCCGATGCGCACCAGCGGCTGGCTTGTCCCGTCGTAGTCGACGATCTGCGGTCCGTAGTTGCCCAGCGGGTCGAAGTAGTTCGTCAGCGCCAGCGTGAACCGATCGTCGGTGGAGGAATTCGGCAGCTCGCTGGTCTGATAGCCGTTACCGACCATCCACTCGTAGTGGCCATTTTCGCCGATCTCGCCGATTCCGAACACGCCGACGGTGCGGTCCGGCCGGAAGAAGTCGTTGGCCATTGGCCGCTCGACGAACCGCGTATGCCGCGCGGTCAGCAGCCACTGCCGCCCGGCCGGCACCTTGCGTTTGCCGAACTGGACGCGGTGGTTCTCGTAAAACTCCCAGGCCCACCAGTAGTCGAAGAAGTCGACCACGTGCCCGCCGTCGGTATCGCCATCCAGGTGCAGGAAGTAGGTCAATCGTTCGTCGAGTGCAAACCCGGACAGGATCAAACGTCCCCGTTCGATGTCGAACGCGCTGCGGTTGTCGACCGGCCGGGTGACTCCGGCGTTGTCGGTCCACGAAGTGACGTCGCGCCAGAAGTTGTGGTGGCGGAACTGGATCCAGCCGTTGATTTTCAATTCGAACGGGCGGCGCTCCGGGCAGAACGGCCGGATCACAAAGCCGCTGTCGTAGTCGGTGAAATATCGCAGCGTCTGCGAGTCGGGCGTTTTGCTCGATTCGCCGCACTTCGACTGCGGGCAGTATTCCGCCACCACCGGCAGGCGTTTCAGAGGCTGGTCGCATGACTTGCCAGCCGCGGCAGCGGCCGAGCTCTCCCGCTGCGGCCGCTCGCCCTGCAGCCGCTGGTGCAGCGCGCGGATCTCGGCCTCCTGTGCGTCGAGCCGCCGCGTCAGCTCCTGGATCGCCAGGGCCTCCGGCGGCTGCTGTGCCCGGCACAGGCTTGGACAGCAAAGCGCCAACCCCATGGCAAGCCACCGGGCGAGGTTCCACATCGCGGCATCCCCAACTGGAATCGACCCGTGAACTTGCCCTTGTGGCGTGCCTATGCCGATGGTGCCAGTAAGCAGCATCGGCGCGGATGTTCCGCAATCACAGCTTGGGCTGGAGAATCCGGCCAGAATGCCCAGCGGCCAGCGCCGGTCGTGCCGGTCAGGCAAAGTTTGCCGCCTGGCCGAATCGCTCAAAGGGAAGCAGAAAGGCGGGAAAGCGGGGAACCACGAAATACACGAAACACACGAAAGGAAGAAGAAGAAGAAGAAGAAGGAAAGGAGGAAGATGGCGAGGAGAGAATGAAGAGGATCGCCGCCGTGCTGCGGCTGATGAATGCCAGCGGCTGATTCTCCACCGGCTACCCTTCACCTGATTTTCCCGCCAGCTTCAGACGCCTGGCTGTCACCTGATTGCCAACATTCCTCCCGGCCACAACTTCTGCCTTCCCTCCCCCACGACCTACTCGAATGCTACTCCCTTTCCATCACTTCCCATCAATCACTCCCCTTCCAGCACTCTCCTTCTCTTTCCGTCACCCACTTTACTTCTTTTTCTCTCGCTCTCTTTCTATCTGCCTCTGTCTTTCCCTTTCTTTTTCTTTCTTTCGTGTGTTTCGTGTGTTTCGTGGTTCCCCTTCCTGGCCCCTTCCTGGCCCCTCTTATCTCCCTTCCAGCTCCCCATCCTCAATCAAGAAAGTCCTCGTCTTGCAGCCGGGCCGGCACGTACTGCTCGGTGACGTAGCTGATGTCCTTGCTGATCAAGGCCTCGACTTCCAGCTTGAAGCCGTTGCGGAGCATCAGTTCCAGTTCCTTCTTCCAGGCCGGCTTGTTCTCAAACCAGGGGTAGTTGCGGATCTGCTTGATTCGCTTGATGTCGTTGTCGTTCAGCTTGATCGTGACGCTGGGCGACAGGCTGCAGCGTTCGAAGTCCTTGCTGCGCAGGCCCAGGTAGCGGGCGCCGGGGATCGCCATCCGCCGCGATTCGTAGGCCAGGTTGATCGAGCCCTGCTTGATCACGCTGTAGATGTAGTACCCCCAGGGATCGTTGTCCAGGAGGCAGTACACGGGCAGGTGATGCTCGTGGTGCAGCCGGTGCAGCATCCGCCGCACGCCGCGCGGCGGCTGGCCCTGGCCGTGGGTCAGGATGCAGTTGTGCTTCCGCCAGAACTTGTCCTCGTTGAACCGCCGCCAGACGGTATCCTTTTCCACGTGCAGGACGAAATCCGCCTCGACCTTGACGAACCGGATCACTTCGGGTTCGACGATCGACGGGATCGTGTACCCGCCGCTGCCCATCCGCGAGCAGTCGATTTCGTCGCCGCTGTCATTGACCACGACGTTGCCGACCATCGAACCGCGGTTCGAGGCGTAGACGTGCAGTTCCTCGCGGAGCGCGTTGAGCGTCACTTCGACGTCTTCGATGATCGGGTCGCAGTCGGCCTGGTCGTCGAACGTCTCCTCGCGCGTGCCTTCGATGGTATGTTTGAGCAGGTAGTAGAGACCTCGGATGCTGGTGGTCTTGCCCTGCTGGATCAACTGCTTGCAGCCGCTGCCGACCAGCATCGTCTGCATGTAGCTCTTGGCCTGCGACAGGTTGAACAGCTCGCGGCGGTTCGTCCCCCGGCCCATTTCGATGAACCGCTTGGCCTTGTTGTAGCGGACGTTGGACAGCGACCGGGAAGGGATATCCAGGTGCGGAGGCCGGCTGCGGCCGGCCGCGTCGACCACTCCGTCGGCCATCTCGCGCAGCGCGTCCAGCGTCTTGTGATCCTGGGCGGTCAGTTGCGCGGCATCCGGCGCCGCTTCGGGCGCCGCGGCGGGCTGGCGGCGGGCTTTTTTCTTCGCCATCGGGAGCTCTCGCTAAAACAGTTCGCGTTGCGTGGAGTTGTTCGTGCTATCCGCTACTTTCGCGGAGCGAAAGGCGACTATGCTAAAATAGTTGGCGTTGCGTGGATTGAGTCGTCGCGGTCCGCTCGCCGGCCGGCCGTTGCGGTCCCGCGGCGTTCGGCAGCGGCCCCGGATCGGCGGGTGGGACGATCAGCACATTGCCGCCGAAATCCTCCTCGTCTTCCTCACCGATCGGCCGGCCGCGATCGTCCAGCTTGACGTCGGCCTGAGCCGTCTTGCGCTTGGCCACTTCGAGCAATTGCTGGTACAGTTCCTCGCGTGAGGCGCCGTTAAGCTGGCTGACGGCGCCGGCCACTTCGCCCAGGTAACGCAGGAAGATGTTTCGCCGCTCGCCTTCCTGCTTCACCTTGTTACGGCGGCGGAGGTACATCCCCAGCTTGCGGCCGACCGTCTGCAGCCCCAGCCGGAGTTCCTTCTGAATCTCCGGATACGAGGCAATCGCTTCCTTTGATTCGCTGGTGAACGGGACCCAGACGCTGGCGATGTGCACCATCACCGAAACCGGACCCGACGGCAGCGAGCCGCGCGACTGGCTCAGCCCGTACGGCCGCCAGTTCGTATTGATCACCGACTCGGTAATCGCGCAGTCCCGCTGCTTGAACTGCAACGGCACCCGGTTGGCGTACCGCAGCACCTGCATCGACTGGCCTTCGGACAGGTTCACGTTCCGCATCGCCGTCAGCAGCCGCTGGACCTCGGACGGCTTGAGCTTGGCGGGCGACTGCCGAGTGCCGATCTGGGCCTCCTTCATGATCCGCTCGGCCCCGTCGCTGCCCACGCCATCGAACGTGTTGAGCAGGAACTGGCGGAGCGTGCGGGCGTCGCTCTCGTGCAGCAGTTGCTTGAGCACGTCGAGCGACACGCGCTGAGCGGAACTGGCGCCGCCGTAGGCCAGCGCCACTTCGATCAGGAACGGATTTCCCCGGTAGACGGCCGGCGGGCGCGTGGCCGCGCAGTAGAATTCGCCCGGCACCACGTGATGCAGGCCTTTGAGCAACAGCTCCTCGCCGATCGGCGTGATGCAATCGGTGGCCGGAGCCAGGATCCGGGTTTCCTGGATCGCATGGAACAGCTTGTCCGCCTCCTCGCGGCCGATCCGCCGAGCCGCGGCCCGCGAACTGAGCTTGGCCGTCTCGCAGATGTTGCGGGCGACCGAGGGGCTGACGCGCGAGAAGCTGGTGGTGAGGAACTGCGTCAGCGTCTCGCCCTTGGCGTCCTTGAGCATCGTCACGAGTTGCCCCAGCTCAATGCCGTACGGATGCGGCTTGATCTCCTTGGGTTCGGGAGGCAGCGTCGTGGTCGACCGGTGAAACGTCCGCTCGTTGCCCTCCGGATCCAGATAGTGCAGCGTCACGTGCGGATTGGCAATCGCCGTCTGTTCCAGGTACTCGTCCACGCTGCCCCGGCCGCGCTGGAACCGGGCCTCCAGCTCGATCGTCACCCGCGTGCCGCTCTTCACTTCGCTGCTGGCCCCGTCCGGCGCGATAATCTCGGCCACCCACTCAATCTCGTGCTCGGCGATATACTTCCGCCCCTCCTCGCCAGGCGGAATATCCACGCCGTCGCCGCGCCCGTTCAAGATCTCGGGCACGTTCTTCTTCGTGTCGATCTGGATCTCGTAGTAGTGCGCCGGGCGGCGCGGCGAAACCTTGGAGATGATCTTCACCGGCTTGCCCGTGGTCAGCATGCCGTACATGCCCGCGGCACTGATCCCGATCCCCTGCTGCCCGCGGCTCATCCGCAAGCGGTGAAACTTCGACCCGTACAGCAGCTTGCCGAAGATCAGCGGGATCTGCTTCTTCATGATGCCGGGGCCGTTGTCCTGCACACCGACCTTGAAGCGGTTGGGCCGCGTCTGCTCGATGTGCACCCAGATTTCCGGCACCAGCCCCGCTTCCTCGCAGGCGTCCAGTGAATTATCCACGGCCTCCTTGACGGTGGTCAGCAGCGCCTTGCGCGGATTGTCGAAACCCAGCAAATGGCGATTCTTGGCGAAGAACTCGCTGACCGAAATGTCCCGCTGCTTGGCGGCCATCGACTGCGCTGTCGCTCGGCGACCCCCAGCCTCGCCCGCGACTTGCGCCGCCTGCCCCTCGGCCGCGCTGTCCGCCGAACCGTTCTTCGAGGCCGGCGTTTGCTGGCCGTTGCCATTGCCCGATTGAGCTGATTTTGCCGTCGACAAGCCGGGTACTCCTTTCCCACGATTGCGGATCCGTCTGGAACATCTGATCACAGGCGTGGTCTGGGCGGATTATAACGATTTTCCGGCCGGCGTCCCACCGGGTTTGGCCCACTACTTTCACTGACGCGGCGGGGATTTGATGCCACCGGCAAACAAAGATTCACCCCTCAGGACGCCACGAACCGAGAAACCTAGATAGGCGTTCCGAGCGGCTCGCACCGAGCTCTCCGAGTGCCCCCGCAGCACCGACAGAAACCACCGCCCGCTGCCGCCTGCCTGCCCGCGACATCCGCCCCACCGCGGAATCCGTCGCCACCCCGATGCCGGCTGCCAACATCGGAAACCAGCCAGGCGCCGTCCAGCGACGTTCAGTAAGGAGCGATTGGATGAAGCGAACCACCACCCCTTCGTCGGTCCTTGCCGCCCTGTTGCTGACGGCCGGCAGCGTGGGCCTGGCGCCGCTGTCGCTTTCAGCAGCCGACTGCCGCTGCCAAGACCCGGCAGCCGGCCATGCGGCACGTACCCCGGCCACGGCGACCGCCCGCACCGTCAGCCGCAGCGTCCAGTCGGGCAGCAATGTGGCTGAGCCGGCGACGCTGGACCACGCGGCAGCATTGCCCCAGGCGGCTGGCGTGCCCGTGGACGCCAGCGGCAACGCGGCCTGCCCGCCCGGAATGCTGGCAGGCCCCGGAATGCTGGCAGGCGACGGGGCCGCGGGCTATCCGGCCGGCTACTACGGTCAGCCAGGTCCGGGCCAAGGCTGGCTGGCCGCCGCTCGTGCCAGCCACTATGCTCCGAACTGCCGGCCGCAGATGTACGGCCAGCCCGACCTGTTCGCCAATTACTACCTGCCACCCAACTGCGGCGGCGTGGGGGCGGAAATCTATCCGGCTCCCTACGGCGGCATTCCGCCCCTGGTCGGCCACACCTACTACACCTACCAGCCGCTGGCTCCGCACGAACTGCTGTATCCGCACCACCGGACGTACCACCGCTACTACAACGGCGGCCGGGGACTCACCCGCGCCCGAGTCCACTGGTACAACCCGCCTGTGCGGGCCGCCGGAGATTATGTGCTGGACCACTTCCGGATCCCCCGATGATTGGAAGCAGGGCAAGCTCCCGCGCCCCCTAAACGCCCAGGCTTTCGACCTACCCACCCCTATCGAGCGATCCAGAACCCATGAAACGAATCCTCGCCAGTCTTGCTCTGGCCACCGCCTTGCTCCTGCTGGGCGGGGTCTCGCAAGCCGAAGCCGGATGGCCCCACTTCGCTAACCAATGGGGCTACCGCTTCGCCGCCACGCAACCCTGGAACGGCGGTTACTATCACACAGCCTATGGACACCCCGTCCCGCTGGTTGTGCCCCCCACCGCCAACATGCAAGTCAAATGGGGCTGGGGAGTCGCCCAGTCCGAAACCGTGCCGATCTATCACCAGTTCCGGCGAGCGTATCCTGGCGACTTCGGCGGCATGGGCGGCGCGGGCCTCAGCCCCACGCCACGCTGGCCCAGCCACAGCGATCAATTCGGCGTCTACTACGCTCGCGGTCCCTGGTAGTCCGCCGACGCCGCCGAACAATTCACCATACCGCGCCTCCCCACCACGCGGTGGGCCGGCCAGCCGCGTCCCCCACCCCGACCAGGCTGGCCGGCCCGTTTTTTATTTTTGTTGCGCGAGAGAAACAGCGGGCTGACACCGGCCGCTCGCCCTGTGCGCCGTCACATTGACTGGCACATCGTCATACTGATGACAGGCCGGCCCTCCGCAGCAACCGGCAGCTCGCCCGGATTCGCAACGTAACGATCGTGCGGTCTGCAACTTACAGCGCAGCACGAATTCCCGTCTTACGCTCGGCATACTGCTTGCCTTTGGTAATTCCCTGTGTGAACCGGATTTGAAACGGAACCGGGGATGCGGGAATCCAGAGGGGGGGGGCGAGCGATGTTCTTCAATACCATGCTGCTGCTGATCGGTTCGATTGTGGCGATCACCGCCGTTGTCTGGTCGCTGGGCCCCGTGCGGATGACCAACCCGTTCTACATCTAACGGTCCGATGTGGGTGGAAGCTGCGGCCTTTGTGGCGGTGGAAACTTTTGAGCAACTTGATTCGGTCCCGTGGCCGATACGGTTGGTCAGCGGAGGACCCAACCATGCCCGATGGCAAGCGAAAACGGCGTCACAGTCTGAATCGAGCGAAGCGGACCTGGTACGCTCAGCACCGAGCCCGCCGTTTCCAGAGACGCTTCGGCTGGCCTGGCGCGGCCGAACTGCTTACCGTCTGAACAACTCGGCGACCGGCATCTCGAAGCCGGGCAATAGTGGACTGGCGAGCCGCTCGACCGACCGGCGGACCAGGGCCGAGTTCTCCCAAGTGCATTGGGACGCGGTTCGGCGCCGAGGATCAATCAGCCACACCTCGCGGCAGCCCGACGTCAGCCAGTCCTCGGTCTTCTCCAACACTTCGGTAGCCGTGTCACCCGGCGACAGCACTTCGACCGCCAGATCCGGCGGACCTTCCAGGAAACCCGCTGGCAGTGGGTCGGGCACTCTTTGGCCGAGCACCACGGCAATGTCAGGCGCACGAACCGTATCCGGATTGCGGCGGATCACAAAGCCGGTCTCCGCGCCAAACACAATCCCCAATTGCTGCTGCCGGATAAAGGTCGCCAGCGGCGCCGCCAGGTTCATAATCACCCATCCATGTTCACCGCCGGCGGCTGCCATCATCCGTAGTTCTCCTCGCACCAGCTCGCAACGTCCCCGCGGTCGATGCCTCCAAAGCTGATCGGCAGTCGTAATCGAAAGCGTGGACAACGGCCCGTCCTCTAGATGACTGATGTTACTCACCGGTTGATACTTCAAGTCTAGCAAGAAGCTCGTTGCGTCTACACGGGGTTACTGGTTAAACTGCTGGCGATCGAGAATCCGACCGCGAACGGGAATCTAAGTGCGAGGACGACTGAATGACGCCAGTGCAATCTCTATCGATTGTGCGTGCGCTCGCGGATGGGCTCGATCCTCATAGCGGATTGCCGCTGCCCAAGGAGGGCGTCCTGCAGGATGCGGACGTTGTTCGAGCACTACACGTTGCGGTCAGCGCTTTGGAGAAACTCGCACAACACTCACAACGCACACCACGCGCACCACGTGACGCCAGTCTGCCGAGCAAAGCAGGGCAACCGTGGACCGACGATGAAGATCGGCAACTCTGTAGCGCGTTTGACGCCGGCGCAACTATCGACGATCTGGCAACAAGCCATAGCAGGACGGTCGGGGCGATCAAATCGCGCCTCGAAAAACAAGGGCGTCTCCCCCCGGCATCGACATGATGGCATCATGGCCGCGGGCGGCGGCTACGGGTTGGGCGCCGGCGAGCGGCATTGGGCGAGCAGTTGATCGAACTGCCGCTTGAGTTGCGGCGAGTCGGGAGGGGTCGTGAGCAGCAGGTATTCGATCCGCTCGGCCGCTTGCTGCCGCTCGCCCAGCTTGAACAACGCCAGCGCCAGCCCGTATTTCGCTCGCCACCATCGCGGCGACTGCTTTTCGGAGCCACTGGCCACGATCCGCCAGCGCTCGGCGGCCTGCCGCCAATCGGCCGTCTGCGAGCCGTCGAGCAGAAACTGAGCGTACGCTTCCTGCATCTGGCCGTCGCGCGGCTGGGCCTGCACCAGGTCCTGCCAGTGTCGAGCGGCTTGTGCCCGATCACCCGTGCGGACCAGCGCCTGCGCCGCGAACTTTTTCAACCGCAGTTGATCGTCGGCCGGCAGCCGGGCGAACTGTGGCTGGAGCTGTTGGAGGACCTGCAACTGGAGGCGGCCCAGTTCGTTGGCCCGTGCCGCCGGCGCGTCGGCCGCCACGGAATCCAACCTGGCCACCACCTGAATCAACCGCCGCGGGTCTCCACCGGCCAGTTGCTCGATCAGCGGCACGATGTCCGCCGCTCGCCCTGCTTGAGCCGCCAGGGCCACGATCCGCAACTGGTTGGCCGCCTCCGTCCAGGCGGCATCGGGCGGAGGCGGTCCCTGAGCGGCCGCGTCCAGCATGCGTTCGGCGGCCAGGTGCCCCTGGGGGTCATAGGTCAGCCGCAGTTCGGCTGCTTCCAACGCCGCTCGCCGAGCGGCGGTGCTCCAGCGTTCCGGCAAGCGGCCATCGTCCGACAGCACGAGGCGGTCGAACCAGGCGATCGCCTGCCGCGCCAGCGGCAGCACGGGCTGACCGCTATCAGCCTGTTGGCGCAGCGTCTGGGACCAGCAGCGCGCGGCCCCTTCGAGTGCAGCGTCCAGTTGCGGGCTGCCGGCCGGCACCTGGCCGTAGGCCTGCAGCGCCTCGGCCCACTCCTGCCGGCTCTCGCCGAGAGCGCCCAGCCACTGGGCCGCCTGCCCGGCGGTGTCGCTGGCCGGCCAGAGCGACAAATGGTCTCGCAGCGTCTGCTCGTACTGGGCGAGCAGATCAGGTCGCTGGCGCGCGGCCTGGGCCAGGTTCCAGGCCGCCAGCAAATGGGCGCGCGCGGCCGAATCGTGGCTGGGCAGCGCCCGAGCTAACTGCCGAAATCGCTGGCCCGCGTCGGCATGCCGCTGGCGCTGCTGTTCAATCAGCGCGGCCTTGTAAGCCAAGGCGAACGCCTGCTGTGGCGCGTCGGCCTGCGTGGCGGCCTGCGCGGCTTCGTCATAGGTCGCTACTGCCTCGTCCAGCTCGCCGCGCCGGAAGAAGTTGGCGGCCGTCCGCTCCAGCACATCCAGGTTGGACGCGCCGCGGCCGCCGCGGCGCACCAGCAACAACTCGGCCCGCCGGCTGACGTACGTTCCGTGCCGCTGTTCGACCGACGCCAACAGTTCGACTGCCTGCCGTTGCCACTGGGCAGCTCGCTCGGCATCGCCGGCCTGGTCCGCCGCTTGCCCCAGGGCCAGCAGGACTTCCAGGCGGGCCAGATCGTGTTCGGCCGGCGCTTCGCCGTTGGTTCGTCCTTCCGGCGCCAGTAACGCCAGAGCCTGCTCCGCCCGCCCCACGGCCAGCAGGAGGCGAGCGGCCTCGGCTTCGATCAGCCACCGCGCCGCGTCCGACGGCCGGGCGTCCAGCATCTCGCGCAGCACGCCGTCCGCCTCGCGATACTCCTTCAGCAGCCGGTGGCACGTGGCCTGCTCCAGCCGCACGCTCCACCACAGCGCATCGTCGGCGGTCAACTGAGCCAACGGCCGAGCCAGTTGCTCGTTGGCCGCCGTCAACGTCGCCAGCCAGTCGTTGCTGGCAGGCGGAAAGCAGAGCGCCAGGTTCCGATAGGTGCGCCCGAGCTGATATCGCAAGTGGTGCTGCAGCGCTACCAGTTCGCCCGGCGCCAACTGGCCGGCGTCGTCGCGAGCGGGCGCGGTGCGGGCAATGGCCAGCGCCAGATCCTTGTCGGCCTGTTCCAGCAGCCGCGCGGCCTCGCGCAGTTGCAGCCGCGCCGTCTCGAAGATCGGCTGCGGATCCGCCGCGACTTCCGCCTCCTGCCGGTGCAATTCACCCCGTGCCAGCGGCACAAGCGCGTCCTGCACGCGCACCAGTAACGCCAGCGACGAGGAGCCGTCGCGGGCCAGATAGTCGGCGGCCGCCCGCCGAGCTGCCTGCCAGTGCTCGTCGCGGGCCGCGGGCGATGCATGCACG
>JAGFJK010000052.1 GCA_024102795.1 Pirellulaceae bacterium | reverse complement strand
GGCCTGCCCCGAGTCGCCACGTTCCAGCGCGGCGGCCGAGAGACGCAGTTTCGGCTCCGGCAGTTCGGGCGTCCAGGCCGCCAGCGCCGCCAGCCGCTCGGCGTCCCGCGCCGCGGTCGCCTGGCTGCCCGACTCCAGCCAGAACAGCAGCCCCAACAAGCCATAAAACAAGGCCCACTTGCCCACGTGCCGCACGGCCGGGACCCGCAGCCGCGTCCAGCGGGCCAGCGACGTGTCGATGTCCAGATTGGCCGCCGTCTCCGCCTCGCGGACCTTCCAGATAAAACCGTCGTAGTAGAAGTGCAGCAACGTCGACGTGGTCAGCACCGCCAGCAACAGCTTCTGAAACCCCGGTTGCTGGACTTCGGCACCCAGATAGCGGATGCAGCCAAACGCCACGATCGCCGCCAGGTACAGCAACAGAAACGTCCAGCGATGCTGGAACAGAAAACCCAGCGGCCCGAACCGCGGGCCGACGCGGTCGGCCAGCTTGCGGTTATAGACCCAGACAATCGCGTAATACTGCACCGCGTGAAACACCTCGAACATCGCCACGCCGATCAGGATGTTCGTCGAGATCATGCCGCTGACCCAGTACAGCCAGCCAGTCGTGCCCGCCAGCAACACCTTGTTCCAGGTCACCCCCCGGCCTCCCCGGCCGTTCCACACCAGGTGCCCCACATAAAGCCCGATCACAACGCACGTCGCCCCGCCCACCAGCCACCGAGCGGCCGAGAGCCAGACGGCGCCTAACGGCGGAATGCCGGCCAGCCACATCGCCTCCGAAATCCCGAACACGCGGGCGTCGCTGAAGACCACTCCCGCCACGAAGATCGCCAGGCACAAGGCAAAGTCCAGTTCCGCCGACCAGCGGTCCGCTCGGCCCCGCTTCAGGTCGTAGATCCGCATGAACCCGTAGGTCTGCATCAGCCCATGCCACGTGGACCAGCCCAGCAAGAGCAGCGACAAGCCGTGCAAGTCGCGCCAGGCAAACAGCAACGCCGTGGCCAACACCAGCGGCGGAACCAGCAGGAATCGCCAGTGGAACCGCCAAAACAGGTCCCGGTCGCCGTAGGCCCGCATGAAACCGGGCAGGTGATGTCCGAGCGAGGCAAACGAAACGACCACCAGCGAGATCTGCTCCGGCGTGAACCAGCGCCGCGTCAGAAACGCCATCAGCGGCACGATCACTACAGGCGTCCCGACCAGAAACGCCAGATCCCAGAAGGGAGAGATGATCCAGGTGGAGCGGCGCGTCGCGGGCGCCGGCACTGCGTGACTCATGACTGGTTCGTCTTGGCGAGCGGGAAAACCAGACGGAAACAGCCGCCCGGTATGCTCAATGATAGCGTAGCGCCGGGCAGGCAGGACACGCACCTCGGCGCACCATCACCGAGGAAGAACGTCGAGCCGGCGGCACGTCGGTTGCCGGGACGATTCGTTCTGGCTCGTGGCTCGTGGGTCGTGGGTCGTGGGTCGTACCGAGTGCAAAGCCAATTGGCGATTGCAAATTGCAAATTGCAAATTGCAAATTGACGACTGACCACTGACAACTGACGACTGACCACTGACGACTGGGATCTACAGCGCGTCGATCGCCGGCAGCAGGAATGGCGCGCGATAGATGGGTCGAGTCACCAACTGGTTGGCCGCGTCGTCGTCCACAAAGCGATACGTCTGCTGGTCGAAACGCAATGAGCGTCCCGCTCGCCAGGCGGCGTTCCCCAGGTGGCACAGCACGCTGGAGGGATGCCCGACCGTTTCCAGATCGGCGTGCGGTTTCCGCCGCGAGCGAAGGCAGTCGATGAAGTTCCGCGCGTGCGGCAGGTCGTTCGCGCCGCCGGTGATTTCCTTGACCAGCCGCCCCCGCTCGTCAAACGCTCGCCAGCGCCCGTTGCCTATCACCAGCGACCCGGCGTCTCCGTACACGGCCGCGCCTTCCGCTTCGTCGTGCAGGGGGTACGCCGTCCAGATTCGCATCTCGTAGGTCAGCAGGCACTCCGGATAGTCGTAGCTGACCATCAACGTGTCGGGCCACTCCTGCGCGTCATCGAAATACAGCTTGCCGCCATGGGCGGATACGGCCCGCGGCATGTCTGGAGTGGCCTCGCCCTGGGCGGCTCGGGCCGTGGTCAGCGCCCAGCGGGCCACGTCCAGCCGATGCACTCCGTCGTTGCCCAGGTCCCCCGTCCCGTAGTCGAAAAACCAGCGCCAACTGCCGTGGAAGCGGCGGGGATTGAACGGGCGGAGAGGGGCAGGGCCCAGCCAGCGATCGTAGTCCACGCCGGCTGGAGCGGCCGTGTCGTCGGGCCGGCCAATCGCCCCTTGCCGCGAACTCTCCCAGGCCTTGGCCATGCGGACCTTGCCCAGGTGTCCCTCCGCCAGGTACTCCATCGCCGACTGCTGCAACTGGCCGCTTCGCGCCTGAGTGCCCAGTTGCACGATCCGCTCGTACTTCCGCGCCGCCGCCACCATCGTGCGGCCTTCCAGCAGATTGTGCCCGTCCGGCTTCTCGACATACACATCCTTGCCAGCCTGGCAGGCGTGAATCGTGGGCAAGGCGTGCCAATGGTCCGGAGTGCCGATGACCAGCGCGTCGACCGCCGGATCGTCCAGCGCCGCCCGGTAATCGACCATTCCGCGAGCGTGCCGGCTAGGCGTGTCGCGAAGCTGCTCCAGGGACCGGCCCAGCACTTGCGGATCCAGGTCGCAGACGTACTTGACGATGACGTCCGGCAGGGAAGCAAAGGTCCGCAGCAGGCTTCCTCCCCGCCCGCGAACTCCCATCACACAGACCGTGACCTGGTCGTTGGCCGAGCTGGACGCGATAGTTGCGGACGCCGACAGCGTCGCCCAGGCCGAGCCCGTGGCGGCGACCGTTGTCCGCAAAAACTCGCGCCGACGCATGCAGCGACCTCCCTGCTGACATGTGACTTGAGGTCATCCCCCGCTTGGCGTGCCCCGCACCCCGGAGCATGTTATCGGATGTGTTCCCACTTGGCGAGTGTTTTCGCGGCATTTTTTTGACGAAAAACTCCGCCGCGCGGATCCATCGGGGCACGACGGCCCCGCCCGCTTCCAAACAGTTGGCACGCGGCGGTAGAATGCGGGCGGTTTTCGCGGGGCGACCAGCTCGGACAGCGTGCGGATGCGAACCGCGTTCGGATGCGAAAAGGGGGCCCGGCAGCGACGGAGTGACGGGGAGGGAGTCGTGCGGCGGAGCGGCTGGAACGGATGAAGGGCCCGGAGCAGCAGCGGTCAGCCTCGCCGGGACTATTGCGCAGGCTGTTTCAACTCGGCTGGCGCTATCGCCAGGCATGTCTGGTCGTGGTGGCGTTGCAGGCCCTGATCGTGGCGATTCACGTGGCGGGCCTGCGGCTGGCGGGTCTGGGCATCGACGTGGTGCGGTATCGGGTGGATCCCGCGAGCCGGCCGCCCCACTGGCCGCTGGGAATCGAACCGCCGGCCTCCTGGCCCGCGATGGGGCAACTGGCCGCGATCGCGGCCGCACTGCTGATCGTGGCGGCCGGCCTGGCGGCCGTCAAATTCGCGGCGGCGCTTGCCGCGGCCGCGCTTTCCCAACGCGTGTTGCTGCGTCTGCGGACCGACGTCTACGACAAGCTGCAGCGGCTGAGCTTCCAGTTCTTCGACACGGCCGAGACCAGTTCGTTGATCAACCGCGCGGCCGGCGACGTGCAGGCCGTGCGGACGTTCGTGGACGGCGTGATTGTCCGGGTGCTCAGCGTCGTCTTGTCGCTGGCCGTCTATCTGGCGTACATGCTCAGCGTGCACGTCCCGCTGACGATCGCTTGCGTGCTGACGTCCCCCTTGCTGTACCTGGGCGCCGTGCTGTTTTCGCGGATCGTGCGGCCCGAGTATCGGCGGAGCAGCGAGCTGGGCGACCACCTGATCACCACGCTTTCCGAAAACATCCAAGGCGTCCACGTCGTCAAGGGCTTTGCGCGCGAGGAGCGGGAGATCGCCGTGTTTCGCGCGGCCAACAGCCGCTACCGCGACCAGAAGCAGCGAATTTTCTGGCAAGTCAGCACCTTTCAGCCGCTGATGGGCTTCCTGACCCAGATCAACATGCTGGTCCTGATCGGCTTCGGGGGCTACCTGGTGATCCGCGGCCACATGCCGCTGGGCGCGGGGCTGTTCGTGTTCGCCAACCTGTTGCACGAATTCGCCAACCAGGTGGGACACATCACGAACATCGCCAACACGGTGCAGTCGAGCCTGATGGGTGCCGAACGGGTATTCGAAGTCTTGGACACCCCGGTCGACATCCAGAGCCCGCCCAACCCGCGGGCTTTGCCGCGAGCCGTGGGCGACGTGGTCCTGCGCGACGTCGCGTTCGCTTACCGGCCCGACGAGCCGGTCTTGAGGAATGTCTCGCTGCACGTGCGACCCGGCGAGTGCCTGGGCCTGGTGGGAGAGACGGGAGCCGGCAAGAGCACGCTGCTGAGCCTGCTGCCGCGGTTCTACGACGTGCGGCAGGGCAGCGTGTCGCTGGACGGCCACGACGTGCGGAGCCTGGACCTGGATCAATTGCGCAGGAACATCGGGATCGTGTTCCAGGAAAGCTTTCTGTTCAGCAATACGGTGGCGGCGAATATCGCCTTCGGGCATCCGGACGCCTCGCGGGAGGCGATCGAGCGGGCCGCGCGGATCGCGGCCGCCCACCAATTCATCTCGGAGCTGCCGCAGGGGTACGACACGGTGATCGGCGAGCACGGTTCGAACCTGTCCGGCGGCCAGCGCCAGCGTTTGGCGATCGCCCGAGCGCTGCTGCTGGACCCGCCCGTCCTGCTGCTGGACGACGCGACGGCGTCCGTCGACGCGCACACGGAGCACGAAATCCAACAGGCCATGGAAAGTGCCATGCGGGGGCGCACCACCCTGCTGATCTCCAACCGCGTCAGCACGTTGCGGCGGGCCGACCGCATCGCCGTGCTGCACAAGGGCAGTCTCATCCAATGCGGGACGCACGAGGACCTGCTGGGGCAGCCGGGCTACTACCGCCGCCTGGCCGAACTGCAATTCGCCGACCTGTCGAATGAACCAGCGGAGCCGGCGGCCTGAATCGCCGCCGTGACCCATCATGACGACCCGCCAAGGACCCGACCTGGAAGCGGTGGCCGCGAAACGCCACCGGATGTTGACCGTGCGCGCGGCAGGCGAGGACGAGCCTCGCCAGCGCCCGCTGGAATTCCGGCTGATCCAGCGGCTGCTGGAATTCACTCGCCCGTACGCGGCGAAGCGCAACTGGCTGGCCCTGCTGGTCGTGATCCGCTCGATCCAACTGCCGGCCCTGACCTGGGTGCTGGCCGCGACGATCAACGGCCCCATCCAGCGGGGCGACGTGCGGGGCGTGGTCTGGAGCGCGCTGGGCTTCGCGGCGCTGGCCGTTTCCACGCAGGTCGTGATGCACTATCGCCAGCGGCTGGCGCTGGAGCTGGGCGAAGCCGTGGTGTTCGACCTGCGCAATCGGATGTTCGAACATATCCAGCGGATGCCGATGAGCTGGTTCCAGCGGACCAAAGTCGGGCACGTGATCAGCCGCGTGAGTTCGGACGTCGAGGAGGTGCGGATCGGCGTGCAGGATGTGTTGTTCGTGAGCCTCGTGCAACTGGGACAGATGCTGGTCGCGGCCGCCGCCATGCTGTGGTACGACGCCCGGCTGTTCCTGCTGGTGCTGGCGCTGGCCCCGGTCGTGTGGCTGATCAACAACGCCTTCCAGCGGCGGCTGAGCGCGTCGCTGCGGGCGATGCGGGAATCGTTCAGCCGGGTCGTGGCCACGCTGGCCGAATCGGTGATCGGCATCCGCGTGACCCAGGGGTTCGTCCGCCAGGACGAGAACGCGAGGATGTTCCACGATCTGGCCGAGGACCACTCGACGTACAACACGGCCGTGATGCGAACCCAGGGTCTGTTCGTGCCCTTGCTGGAACTGAACAGCCAGATCTTCATCGCCGTGCTGCTGCTGGTCGGCGGCTACCGGGTGCTGGTGATCGGCGGGACCAGCGTGGGAGAACTGGTGGGTTTCTTTTTCATGGCCAACCTGTTCTTCTCGCCGATTTCGGTGCTGGGCAACCAGTACAACCAGGCGCTGACCGCGATGGCGGGCGCCGAACGCGTGTTTCGGCTGCTGGACACGCCGCCGGAATGGAGCGACCCGCCGGATGCCATCGACCTGCCGCCCATCGAAGGGCACGTCGAATTCGATCAGGTGACCTTCGGTTACTCCCCGGATCGCCCTGTGTTGCATGGAGTGAGCTTTCGAGCGGAACCTGGCCAGACCATCGCGCTGGTGGGTCCGACGGGCAGCGGCAAGACGACGATCATCAACCTGGTCTCGAAGTTCTATCTGCCCCTGGCCGGAGCCGTGCGGATCGACGGCCACGACCTGCGCCGCGTCAGTGGCCAATCGCTCCACCGGCAGATGGGCATCGTCCTGCAGCAGAACTTCCTGTTCGACGGCAGCGTGGCGGACAACATTCGAGTGGGGAAACCCGACGCCAGTGACGAACAGGTGATCGCGGCGGTGCGCCGATTGGACTGCCTGGACCTGCTGGCCGAGCTGCCGGATGGATTTCAGTCGCGGGTCGGCGAACGCGGGGTGACGGTTTCGGCCGGTCAACGACAGTTGATCTGCTTTGCCCGAGCGCTGCTGGCCGATCCGCGGATTCTGATTCTGGACGAGGCCACCAGCAGCATCGACACGCAAACCGAATTCCGGCTGCAGGCGGCGTTATCGATTCTGCTGCGCGGCCGCACCAGTTTTGTCGTGGCGCACCGGCTGAGTACCATCCGCAACGCCGATCAGGTCCTGGTGCTGGACCATGGCCGGGTGGTCGAGCACGGGACGCACGCGGAACTGCTGTCGGCCGTCGGAACGTACGCGGCCCTCTACCGCCAGTTTGCCCGCGTGGCCTGAGTCCGGACGGGGCGAGAAGTTGCCCCGATTCCAAAGAGCGATTGGGGACAATCGCTCCACCGTCGCGCGCCGCGCCGAAGAGCGATTGGGGACAATCGCTCCACCGTCTCGCGCCGCGGCAAAGAGCGATTGGGGACAATCGCTCCACCGTCGCGCGCCGCGCCGAAGAGCGATTGGGGACAATCGCTCCACCGTCGCGCGCCGCGCCGAAGAGCGATTGGGGACAATCGCTCCACCGTCGCGCGCCGCGCCGAAGAGCGATTGGGGACAATCGCTCCACCGTCGTGCGCCGCGCCGAAGAGCGATTGGGGACTATCGCTCCACCGTCGCGCGCCGCGCCGAAGAGCGATTGGGGACAATCGCTCCACCGTCGCGCGCCGCGCCGAAGAGCGATTGGGGACAATCGCTCCACCATGGCCGGCTGACAGGCCAACGGCCCGTCAACACCGCCACGCTGGAGTGCAACTTCCTGCTGACCAATGACCAATGACCAATGACTAACTCGCTACCGGCCCAATTGCTGGTCCAGCCAGTCATAGGCACTGGAGCGCTGTGCATCGGGAAAGTCGTGGCCGCTGTCGGGATACTCAAAGCGCAACCGGCCTGTCGCGTCGAACAGCTTGTAGACCTCCCCGATGGCCGCTTCGACTTGCCGCACGCCCGTGACTTCGAAGTTGCCGTCGCCCAGCGGCGCGTTCACAAAGATCGCTCGTGGAGCGATCGCCGCCAGCACCTCGTGAAAGTCAAACGGCACGCGATTCGGGTCGTTGCCGTACCGCTCGCGGATCCGCGGCATGTAACGGTCGCTGGTCCAGCCTTGCAGGTTGCCCGAGTAGTAATGATGGAATGCCGTGAACCCGCAACTGGTCACGACGGCCTTCAGCCGCTGGTCCCAGGCGGCGGTGAACAGGGCGTTGTGCCCGCCCAGGGAATGACCGATGACGCCGATCCGATCGGGGTCGACCTGCGGCAGACTCTCCAGCAGGTCGACGGCCCGCAGATTGTTCCAGATGGCCTTCATGGTTCCGCTGGCGTAGCTCGCGCCGGTCGAGCGAAAGTCGTAGGCATAGTCGCCGAACGACGGGTAGTCCGGGACCAGGCAGACGTAGCCTCGCTGAGCCAGTTCGTGGGCGTAGTGCAACGAAGGTCGCCCACCCAGCCCGGCGGGCTCCTGTTTGCCGATGGCCACGGTCTGGTGCAGGCACAGCATGGCGGGGGCCGGGCGGTCCAGGTTCAAGGGCAACAACAGCAAGGCCGGCACGCGGTCGCCCGTTTCGGCCGTGAATTGAATCGACTGCCGCAGGTACTTGTCGGCTCGCTCCTCGCCCAGCCGCTGGACGTCCAGCGGAACGCGGCGTTCGGGACCAGGCAAGGCCCCCATCGCCGCCTGCATGCCGCGCAGGATGTCGGTGCGGCGCAGAGCCCAGTCCGCCGGTTGCTCGACCGGCAGCAGGCGCACCTGATCGCCGTCCCGCCGGGGATAAACCAGCAGTTGGCGGTGATCGACTACCATCGGGCTCCCGTCGTCGCCAGGCGAGTCGCCGACCGGCGCGCCGACGGTCGGAGCCGTTCGCCCGTTCACAACGTCGGCACCGCCAGGCAAGGGGTTTTCGAGCCAGTACAGGCCGCTGCGGTCCGCCACGATCAGGTCCAAGTCGCCGTCGGCGTCCAGGTCGACCGCCTTGGGGTCCAGCCCGACGGCCGCCCGGCCGCCGAAGCTGAGGGCCCAGCGCCGCCAACTGCGCGTGGCCGGCTGAAAGCTGTAGGCGTAGATCCCCAGCGGATCGTATTCGCCGACGTCCCGCCCCTCGTGGCCCAGGTAGCGTTTGCCCACCACCACTTCGGACCGCCCGTCTCGATCCAGGTCCGCCAACAGCAGGCTGTGAGCCTGCGACCAGCTTGTGTCGATCGAGTGGAACCGCCAGGCTCGCTGCCCGTCGGAGTCGGCGTGCTGTTCCAGCCAATACAGGCCCGTTTGGTGCCCGCGTCCCCAGACCAGATCACTGTCGCCGTCGCCGTCCACGTCAAAGACCAGGATGGCGATGCCCGCGTCGCGATGCAGCCGAAATTCGGGCAGCCACTGCCATCGTTCCTCTCGCGGCCTCGCGGGTCCGCGAGCCCAGCCGCGCGGCCCGACGACATCTCCTCGACCGTCGCCATCGACGTCGCCGAACCCCAGGCCGTGGGCCGCCAGCTCCATCGGCAGCTCGTGACGCACCCAGCGGGAAGACCCCGCCGCGGCGTCACTCGGCGGGAGGATCTCCCACCAGGCGGCGAAGTCCACGCCGTTGGGCAGCAGGTCCAGCCGCCCGTCGCCATCGACGTCGGCCAGCCGGCCGGTCTCCATCGCGCCCGGCTCGGCCACCACCTCCCGCCGCCACGGCCGATCGGCCTCGGCCGGCTGCTGGAGCCAATAGATCGAGCGGCTGCGATAGTTGGCGCTGATCAGGTCCAGCCGCCCATCGCCATCCACGTCCAGCGGCAAATGGGAATAATCGTCGTAGCGGCCGCGGATCATCGCCACTTCGCCCACCGGGTGCGGTCGCCAATCAGGCGCCTCGTACCACCAGGCTCCTGAAACCACGTCCAGGCGACCGTCCCGATTCACGTCCAGCGCCGCACAGGAATGATGAGTGGCTTGGGCGTTGATCGCGTGCACTCGAAAGGCCGGACTTGGGTTGGCGGGCGCCTGGTCGCCGGCCTGTGCCGCGCCGGCCAAAGCCAGCCAAAGGAGGCTCGCACGCTGAACGGCCCTCGCGAAACGCTGCCCGGCGGGAGCCAGCCTCGCTTGAGCCCACATTCGCCATGCATTCTGAGTCAACATGCCCTGGGGTTCCCAATATCAAGCCTGGTTTCAGACACCGCGCTACTTTCGCGGAACGAAAGGCGACTATCGGACACCTCGCTACTTTCGCGGAGCGAAAGGCGACTATCGGACACCTCGCTACTTTCGCGGAGCGAAAGGCGACTATTCGCGAACCTCCGCGGAATCATTGTCGATTCGCGGATTCCAGAATACTCCCGGTCGACTCCCTCGACGACCAGGATCTTTGCCAAGCCTACCATTGACCTCTGGGGTCGATTTGGCAGGATGGGGAAAATGCCGTCGGTTCGCCACAGGCGTAGGACAACACGCCTGGTGAAACATCGGCGACGCTGAAGAGATTTCGAAGTCACCGTTACGCGCAGGAACACGGGCTGGAAGCCCATGCTACGTGTACGGTACGACCAGAATCACGGGCTGGAAGCCCATGCTACGTATGCGGCACGCCCTCCTACTGACCACGCCTTAAGCGAACCGCCGGGCCGCGATAAGATACGGTCATGTCTGCCAACTGCTATGAATACGACGTGATCGTGGTGGGAGCGGGGCATGCCGGCTGCGAGGCGGCGATGGCCGCGGCCCGCCTGGGGGCCCGCGTGGCACTGCTGACGACCAACCTGGACACCGTCGGGCAGATGAGCTGCAATCCGGCCATCGGTGGTGTCGCCAAGGGGCATATTGTCCGCGAGATCGACGCGCTCGGCGGCCTGATGGGCCGGGCTATCGACGCCACCGGCATCCAGTTCCGAATGCTCAATCGGCGCAAGGGGCCGGCGATGCACAGCCCGCGGGCTCAAGCCGACAAGCGGGCCTACCAGCAGTACGTCAAGCAGCAGGTCGAGCAGCAGCCGGGCGTGGACCTGAGACAGGAGACGGTCGAGGACCTGGTGACCGAAGGCGGAACGAGTGGCATCCTGGTCCGCGGCGTGCGGGTACGGGGGGACGCGACCTACCGGGCCCCGGCCATCGTGTTGACGACAGGCACGTTCTTGCAGGCCGTGATGCACACCGGCGAGGCTCAAACGCCCGGCGGCAGGGCAGGGGAGGGGACGACGGGCGGGATCAGTGCCGCACTGGTCCGGCTGGGATTTCGGCTGGCTCGCTTCAAGACGGGCACGCCTCCCCGGCTGAACGGCCGCACGATCGACTTCGACCGGGCCGAACAGCAGCCCGGCGACGACGTGCCTCGCCCGTTTTCGTTTCTCACCGATCGGCTGCAAGTGGAGCAGCTTCCCTGCTGGATCGTGTACACCAACCACCAGGTGCATGAGCTGATTCAGGCCAACCTGCACCGGGCGCCGATGTACTCCGGCCAGATCCGCTCCAGCGGTCCGCGCTACTGCCCGTCGATCGAGGATAAAGTGGTCCGCTTCGCCGACAAACCGCGGCACCAGTTGTTCCTGGAACCCGAAGGTCGCCACACGCGGGAAGTGTACGTCAACGGCATCTCGACCAGCCTGCCGCGGGATGTGCAGGAAGCCATGCTGCGACACATTCCGGGCCTGGAGCGGGCCCAGATCATGCGCTACGGCTACGCCGTGGAGTACGACTATTGCCCGCCGGACCAACTCTGGCCCACGCTGGAAACCAAGTCCGTGCGGGGACTGTACTTCGCCGGACAACTCAACGGTACGACCGGCTACGAGGAGGCGGCCGCGCAGGGCCTGCTGGCCGGGGCCAACGCCGCCTTGCAGCTCGCCCAGCGCCCACCGCTGATTCTCAGCCGGGACGAAGCATACATCGGCGTCCTGATCGACGACCTGGTCACGCGGGGCGTGGATGAACCGTACCGGATGTTCACCAGCCGAGCGGAATACAGGCTGCTGCTGCGGCAGGATAACGCCGATCGTCGCCTCACGCCGCTGGCCCACCAACTGGGGTTGGTCGATCCCGTTCGCTGGGAGCGGCTCGCCGGCAAGCAGCGCGAGATCGCTCGTGTGCGCCAGTTGCTGGACACGAAGCGGCTGGGCGAGCTGACGCTGGCGCGGCTGCTGCGGAGGCCGGAAACGGAGTGGCGGCAGATGGTGGAGAGCGTGCCGGAGCTGGACGGTGTGCCGGAGGAAGTGGCCGAGCAGGTCGTGTTTGATGTGAAGTATTCGGGCTACGTGGAGCGGCAGCAGCAGCAAGTGGAACGGCAGCGGCGGCTGGCCGGGCGGACGATCCCCGTGGACCTCGATTACCAACGGATTGCCCACTTGCGGGCCGAGGCTCGGCAGAAGCTGTCGCTTGTCCGCCCGCTGAGCCTGGATCAGGCCAGTCGCATCAGCGGGATCACGCCGGCCGACGTCGCGCTGCTGATGGCCCACCTGGAAGGCAGGGGAACCCAGGGTGGAGGCGAACTGACCAGCCTTACGCAACCCTGATGGTCCCCCGCTTCCTCCCCCCCACACCCATCAACCTGGTCCCCCAGGACTTTCTCGACTGGGCATGTTAACAAACGTTTACAGTCGTTTGGTGGTCCGAAGACCGCTCAACCGATCGGCAGAATCTGTTCTGAAATTCGGGCGCTGCCTTCCAAAGCGTTATCTGCCAGAGATTTGCGACACGAAGATCAATCTTGACTGGATTCGGGACCTGGGTATAATCGCACCAGTTGGCAAATTCGGTAAAATCGGAAGAACCGGACAAGCCTGCCAACTGTGCTAAATGCGTACGTCACGAAGTCTTGTTGGACGAGGGAGCTGAGGGCTAGCGACGACGTGGCGTAGCACGGAGGTTCGAGGGGTTTCCGGCAAGTCCCCGTATTTGCTAGTCCAACCATCGGCTAGGAAGGATGGTTATTAGCCATGTCAATGACGAAAACGGTGTTCACCACGGGCGAAGCAGCGAAAATCTGCAAGGTCAGCCAGCAAACCATTATCCGCTGTTTCGACAACGGCACGCTGAAGGGATTTCGGGTCCCTGGCAGCCGCTTCCGGCGGATTCCCCGCGATCAACTGTTCGCCTTCATGAAGGACAACGGGATCCCGACGGACGCGCTGGAGAGCGGCAAGCGCAAGGTGCTGATCGTCGATGACGACGAGGAACTGGTCGAACTGCTGCAGGACGTGTTCGAGCGGGATGGGCGGTTCGAGATCCGCACGGCCAATAACGGCTTCGACGCCGGGATGTACGTCAAGGAATTCCGCCCCGACCTGGTGGTGCTCGACGTGATGCTGCCCGACATCAACGGCAAGGAAGTCTGCCAGCGGGTGCGCAGCGACAGCAGCCTGGAAAGCGTCAAGATCATCTGCATTTCGGGCATGGTCGAACAGGACAAGATCGCCGATCTGCGGGAGGCGGGCGCGAACGATTTCATTCACAAGCCGTTCACGGTCGACCGCTTGCTCGACCGGGCCTGCGACCTGCTCGAGATCGAGCGCCCGGTAACCGGTTAACCGGCAATCGGGCAACTGGGAACGCTGGGCGAACTGGCTGAACAAGGCGATCGGGACCGGTCCACATCGACGCGTGACGCCGTGGGCGGCGGCACGCGTCGTGTTTCTTTGGGGCCCAGCTCCATGCAGCGACTTCCGCCGTTAGCTCAGCAAGGCACGCACGATGGTTGCCTCGCGTGGCGGCTGCCCATTCCCGACGAGGTGGCGGTGGTGTTGCCGGCCTGTTTGCTGGTGACTGGCCAGGCGCGCGTCCGCGGGCTGACGGAGCTGCTGCGGTGCCAGGCCCCGCTGACGTTGTGGGTCGCGCTGCGGGCGGTCCGGCGTGGGATTTGCCCCACGTCGTGCGAACGATTAGCCGAGTGGTTCGCCGCGGCGGCACTTCACGAGTTGACCTGGGACGGCACCGGTGACGATGTTATTCCCGGCACTTCGCCCGCGCAGCAAGCGCTGTGGGCTCGCATGTCGACCGCCGCCGCCTTTGTCGCCGGGGACGTGGCCAGTGCGGCCGAGCGGGCAGGCTGGACGGCGTCGGACGTATCGTCGGCTTACCTGGCTGGGCTGCTGCACGATGCGCCAAACTGGCTGCGCACCAGCCGTTGGGACCTGTCCTCGCAGGGGAAGGTCGATGAGGCGTTGGCCGAAGCGGTCGAGTCGGGCTGGCTGCGGACCTTGAACCTGGCGAGCGCCGTTTCAGACCGCCATCAACTGGCGGATTGGATCGCCGCGGCCAGTGTGGAGCGATTGTCCCCAATCGCTCATCCGGCGGCGCAACCGCCCGAGGAACCCTCCGCCGCGCCCACTGTGGAGCGATTGTCCCCAATCGCTCATCCGGCGGCGCAACCGCCCTTGGAACCCTCCGCCGCGCCCAGCGTGGAGCGATTGTCCCCAATCGCTCATCGGTCCCCAATCGCTCATCCGGCGGCGCAACCTCCGGAGGAATATTCCGCCATCGCCGCAGTATCGGCCGGCTTGGCAAGCCACTGGCCGGAGATGATCGAGAGTCTGCGGCGCGGCGAGCGAAGCGGCCAGGAGTTCCAGCAGGCGCTGGAGCGGGAGAAGCTGGCCGCGATGAAAGAGCTGGCGTATGGGGCCAGCCACGAGATCAACAATCCGTTGGCCAATATCTCAACGCGAGCGCAGACGCTGCTGCGCGACGAGCGCGACCCGGAGCGACGGCGGAAACTGGCGACGATCAACGCTCAGGCGCTGCGCGCTCACGAGATGATCTCGGACCTGATGCTGTTCGCTCATCCACCCTCGCCGCAAATCGCGGTGGTCGACCTGGCGGGCCTGGTGCGGAAGGTGGTGGACGAGTGCCAAGGGGACGCCGCGGCGCAGGCGACGGAGCTGCGATTCGCGGCGCCAGTCGACGACTTGCGGGTCGCGGCCGACGCGACGCTGGTGGAGGCGGCCGTGCACGCGGTCTGCCGCAACGCGCTGGAATCGCTGGTCAGCGGCGGCGTAGTGGAGGCCAGCGCGCGGTGCGAGGCGGAGAACTGGGGGCGGATTGAGATCCGCGACAATGGGCCGGGGTTAAGCGACGAGCAGCGGCGGCACGCCTTCGATCCGTTCTACTCGGGCCGCGAAGCGGGCCGCGGATTGGGCCTGGGGCTTTCCAAGTGCTGGCGGATCGCCGAACTGCACGGCGGCCGGATCGAAATCGCCAGCCAGCCGGGGCTGGGAACCACGGTCTCGATGAGCTTTCCGTTGGCTACCGCAACCGCTGGCGCGCCGGGCAAGCGGGAGGAGCTGGCCGTACGCGGGGAACTGCGATGACATACGGTTGGTTGAGCCTGCTGCCTCCGCTGGTCGCTATTGGCCTGGCAATCGCCACGCGGCGGGTTGTGCTGTCGCTGGCGCTGGGCGTCTTCATGGGCGCGGTGTTGCTGGACCCGCACTGGCAGCCGCTGGCGTCATATCCCGCCCCGACCACCTGGGCGGAACGAATGCAGTTCGCGGCCAGCGGAGCATCCACGGCCGTGGTGGCCAGCGTTTCCGCCGTGCCGGCGTTTTTCGAACATCATCTGTGGGCGAGTCTCAGCGACGCAGACCACTTGCGGGTGTTCTGTTTCACGCTGCTGATGGGCGCGATGATCGGCGTGATCCACCGCAGCGGCGGGATGCACGCCGCCGTGGCGGGCCTGGCGCCGCTGGCCCGCAGCCGGCGCGGCGGGCAGTTGATGACCTGGACGCTGGGGTTGCTGGTGTTTATCGACGACTACGCTAATTCATTGCTGCTGGGTAATACCATGCGGCCGCTGGCGGACCGGCTGAAGATCTCCCGCGAGAAACTGGCCTACCTGGTCGACAGCACGGCCGCCCCCGTGTCCGGGCTGGCGCTGGTTTCCACCTGGGTCGCCGGCGAGATTGGCTATATCGAGGCCGGTTTTCAGGACCTGGGACTGGATCCGACTCCCAGCGGCTTCGCGATTTTTATCGACACGATCCCGTACCGCTTCTATGTTCTCTGGGCATTGTTGCTGATCCCCATGATTGCCATCCTGGGCCGGGACTTCGGCCCGATGCTGCGGGCCGAGCGGCGGCGGGTGCGGGAGAATGACGAGGAAGAACCAGCTATCGGCGAGCGGGCCGGCGTGCCCGGCGAGACGGCGGCCACGTCGGACGATCCGGCGGCGCTGGCCGGCGTGCCACAGCGGTGGTACAACGCCGCGGGTCCGATTGCCGTGGCGCTGCTGGCCACCTTGCTGCTGCTGGCCGTGACGGGCTACCAGGCGATAAGCGCCGAAAGTACCGGCGAGGAGATCTGGCAGCGGGGTGCCTGGCGGGGAGCGGTTGAAATTGTCGGCCAGGCCAATTCGTATGTTGCCCTGCTGTACGGGGCACTTGCCGGGCTGGTCGCCGCCGCGGTGATGGTGCGAGCGCAACGGATCATGTCACCAGGGCAAGTCCGCAAGGCGGCCTTTGACGGTGCCCGGCTGGTCCTGCCGGCGCTGACCATCTTGTGGCTGGCCTGGGCCCTGTCGGAAACCACGGACAGCCAGCATCTGGGTACGGGACAGTACCTGGGCAGCCTGATCAGCGACCCTCGGCCGCCGGAGTGGCTACCGGCCTGGATCGCCGCGGGGATTCATCAACTGTTGTCTCCCCGCTGGATGCCCACGATCGTGTTTGTCCTGTCATCGGTGGTGGCTTTCTCGACGGGCACGAGTTGGGGCACGATGGGCATCCTGATGCCGATCGTCGTGTCCACCACTTACCAGATGCTGGCTGGCGAGGGCGACGCCGATCCGACCCACCCGCTGCTGATCGCCACGATTGGCAGCGTGCTGGCCGGTGCGATCTTTGGCGATCATTGCTCGCCGATCTCCGATACCACGGTCTTGTCGGCTCAGGCCAGCGGCTGCGACCACATGGCTCACGTCCGGACCCAGATGCCCTACGCGCTGTTCGTGGCGGCGGTCTCGATTCTGTGCGGGACGCTGCCGGTGGGGTTGGGGTGGCCCCTGTGGTTGATGCTGCCGCTGGGCGTTGTCGCGATGGCGGGGGGGCTGCTGGTCTGGGGTCGCCGGGTGTAGGTTGGCAGGGGCGCCGAGCGATCCGCGGCGGGGCGGGAAAGTCAGGAAATTCGCCGCGCGGCAGCTCCCTCTTCTTGGGTTCCGCTTACCGACTTGTTATGATGGGTCGTGGGGCACATGGTTTCACGACCTTTGGCGAGATGCTCCGTCCATGGCTGCACTGATCATTCTGAACGGCTCCAAGTCCACGCAATATCCCCTGGACGACGAAGCGATGCTGATCGGTCGGCATCCGGACTGCACGATTCGTTTCGACTCGAACATGGTTTCCGGCAAGCACGCCCGCATTCTCCGCGAGGGCGACGCTTTCTTCCTGGAGGATCTCGGCAGCCGGAACGGGACGCTGGTCAACGGGATAAAAATCGGGCAACGAGTGCGGCTGCGGGACCTGGATGAGGTGAATTTTGGCCACGTCATCCGTTCGCGGTTCGAGGCCACGTCGGGCGGGCAGGTCAGCCTGCACATCGACGCGGAAGGGTCGTCCACGATCAAGGGCGAACTGCGGGACGAAGGCCGTTTCGCTCATCTGGGCTCGCAGACCGAAGCCAAACTGAAGGCGGTGCTGGAAATCAGCGACAGTCTGGCGGGCATCGTCGATCCGCAGTCGGTGTTGCCGACGATCCTGGAAACGCTGTTCCGCATTTTCCCCAACGCCGACCGCGGCTGCATCCTGGTGCGGAACGAGCAGACCCAGGAGATGGAGCCGCGGGCGGTCGTGCAGCGCAAGGTCTCCGATGCGCCGGCCGTGGTGCTCAGCCGCACGATCGTCGAAAAGGTGCTCCAGGAACGGACCGGCGTCCTGTCCGAGGACGCTTTGTCGGACATCCAGTTCCAGAACGCGGTCTCGGTGGCCGCGCTGGCGATTCGCTCGGTGATGTGCGCGCCGCTGCTGGGTCTGAACAGCGAACCGCTGGGAGTGATCTGCATCGATTCGCAAGATCCGCGGTGCCCGTTCCGCAGCGAGGATCTGGACGTGCTGATGCTGGTCGCGCGGCAGGTCGGGACGGCTCACGAGAGCAGCCGGCTGCTGGAGCGGTACCTGGAAGACCAGAAGCAGATGTATCGGCTCAAGCGGCAGGCGGACGAGCTGCGGCAGTTCTTTTCGCCCAAGGTGGTCGAGACGCTGAATGTGGACGATGCCCGGCAGTTGCTCGAACCGCGCGTGACCGACGTGACCGTGCTGTTTTGCGACATCCGCGGGTTCTCGCGCCGCACGGAGCGTTCGCGGCACGACCTGCAACTGCTGCTGGAACGCTGCAGCCAGGCGCTGGGACTGATGTCGCACCAGATCCTGGAGCATGGCGGGGTGATCTCGGACTTCCAGGGCGATGCGGCACTTGGCTTCTGGGGCTGGCCGATGGCCCCGCACGACGGCCCGCTGCCGGCCTGCGAGGCGGCCCTGGCGATTTACCGCGAATTCAGCCAGGCGCAGCACGATTCAACGCATGTCCTGCACGATTTCCAGATCGGCATCGGCATTGCTCATGGCCGGGCGATCGCCGGCAAGATCGGTGCCAAGGTGCAGGCCAAGATTGGCGTCTTCGGCCCGGTCGTCAATCTGGGCTCGCGCCTGGAAGGAATGACCAAGGAACTGCGGGTGCCGATCCTGATGGACGACGCGACCGCCCAGTGGGTGCGCCGCTCGCTTCCCTCCTCCCGAGCGCGTTGCCGACGGTTGGCTCGCGTGCGGCCTTACGGGATGGAAACGCCGCTGAACGCTTACCAGTTGCTGCCGCCGCAGGAAAACTACCCGGCCATCAGCGACCAGGATATCGTCCGCTATGAGGAGGCGGTCGATGCGTTCACTTCGGGGCACTGGGATCAGGCCGTGGATCTGCTGGATCGGTTGCCGATTGAGGATCGGGCCAAGGATTTCCTGATGACGGCGATTGCCCTGGACAACTACGTCGCGCCGCCGTCGTGGGACGGCGTGTATCAGATGCCCAACAAGTAGCTGACGCTCCAGAGCGATGGAACCGGCACCGAGTTGCCGGTCCGCGGCGAATGGGCTTTCCGCAAGCTGGCAGCGGGCAAGCTGGCAGCGGGCAAGCTGGCAGCGGGCGGTTCCAGGGTGCGCGTGGGATCGATGTTTCGCAGGGACATCGGCATCCGCTCGCCGGCCGGCAAGCGTCCGCTCCGCCGCGCCGCGTTGCTGGCCTCGAACGGGCTGCGAGCCGACGTGGCTTCGGCGGTCAGCACCACGGCCGGCGGCGCGTCCCCAGTCTGTCCCCAGGAAACGCCAGTCTGTCCCCAGGAAACGCCAGTCTGCCCCCAGGAAACGCCAGTCTGCCCCGAGGAAACGCTGGCCGCGATGGTCCAGACGACAAACCACGTTTGCCAGGTCGCCGCACGCATGGGGAACCATCCTTGTGCCGAGTGGTAGCTGCTGTTCCGACTGCCGAATGAGCCGGCTTGCCGAACTCACACGATGCAAGCTTCATGCCGCGAACTGGCGATCGTCTGGAACAGTGTCGCGGGTTCCCGCGGAATTCGCCGGGAGCGGGCCGAGTGCGGGCGGCACCAAGCGGCGCAACCTGAAGTTCGGTCACCGGTTGCGTCGTCCAGCCAGCATCCGCGCGGCGTTCCCGCTGCGCGCCGCGCCGCCGCTTCGCCGGTGGTTCGGCTCAAGGCCCGTTGCCCGCCGGACCCCAGGCGTTGTAATAGTTACAAGTCGCCAAGCCAGCGCTGCCTGAGCGGAACCCGCGGGGTGGGTCTATGCCAGGCCGCGTTTTTTGAGTTCGCCCACGACGCTTTGCACAATCCGGTCCAGTTGTGCCGGGTCGATCACTCGGCCCGCTGGGCAACCGCCGACCGGTTCCTGCGTGTACCCCTCGGCGGCCAGCAGGCATTGCAGCTCCACGGTCAGTTTCGCCAACTGCCGCTCCTGCACCTGCGACTTGGGCTGCCGCCCAACACCGGTCTGGAACCCGCGCAGTTGCAGCGCCGCCCGAAAGCCTTCGGGGAACTCGGCCGAGTACAACATGGCGTCGAACAGCGTCAGCAGCCGGTATTGCAGGTCGCGGGCTTCGTCCAACCGGCGAGCCAGCGTCAGGTCGAACAGCTTGCGAGTGATTTCCGGGACCACGCCGCTGGTCGCGTTCGTGCCGCCATCGCAGCCGATCAGCAGCATCGGCATCAGGGCGGCGTCCCAACCCGTCAGGAACGCGAAATCGGGTCGCACCGGACGCACCGTCGCGATCATCCGCATCATGTGCGGCAGGTCGCCGGACGAATCCTTGATCGCCACCACCCGCTCGCACTCCTCCGCCAGCCGCTTGACCGTGGGCACGTCGATGGGCGAGGCGAACATCGGAATGTTGTACAGCGTCACGTCGATGGGCGAGTTGTCGGCGATCTCCTTGAAGTAGGCGTACACGCCATCGGCACTCAGCCGGTAATAGAACGGCGACACAATCGCCACGGCCCGGCAGCCCAGCTCATGGTATCGCTCGCAGGCCTGGATCGTCTCCCGCGTGTTGGCCTCGGCCGCTCCCGCCAGCACCGGCACGCGGCCGGCGGTCTGGTCGGCGATGATCTCGATGATCCGCCGCCGTTCCTCGGCCGTGAACCGCGTGAACTCGCCCGTCGATCCGTTCGGGTACAAGCCGTGCACGCCGCGTTCGATCAGCCAATCGACGTAGCGCCGCAGTTCGGGTTCGTTGATCTCGCCGGAGCTGTCCAGCGGTACCACGTTGGGTGTGAAAATGCCTTGCAGCCGGTCACTGAAACTCATGGCACGCGAACTCTGGGGGTCGTGACTGTCGGAGGATGGAATCGACAACCGATTATGGTAAACGATACCACCTGCGCAGGATGGGGAGCAGCGGGCAGGTTCCACTTCCCGCTGGCCGAGCCTGCCGTGGCCGGTCGTACCGATCGCGGCGCTCGTGCGGTCGTTGAACGCCGGTCCAGGGCCCGATACGCTGAGCGGGAGTCGCTGGCGGCCCTGCCAGCCGGCTGAACCAACCGTCCTTCGCTCGCCCCATTCCGCGTCAGACCGAACGGACCCGCCGTGGCCGACCGCCCCGCCAGCAAGAAAGCCGAATCGGCCTCCGCCGGCAAGCGCGGCCGCGGGAGGGGGCAGAGAAACAGGGGTCTCACGCCCCCCGCTCGCCAGGCCTCCGCCGGCAAGCGCGGCC
>JAGFJK010000050.1 GCA_024102795.1 Pirellulaceae bacterium | reverse complement strand
TGAAGTCGTTGACGATCACTCCGCCCAGGTCACGTAGCCGTAGTTGTCGGGCGATTTCGCGCGCGGCGGACAGGTTCAACTGATAGGCGGTCTCTTCGGCCGATTCGTCGGTCCGGAAGTTGCCACTGTTGACGTCGATCGCGACCAACGCCTCGGTGGAGTCGATCACGATCGAACCACCTCCCTTCAGCGAGACTTCGCGGCGGTGGATGTTGGCAATTTCCTGTTCCAGCTTGTACTTGTGGAACAGCGGATCTTTCGCGTCAAAGAGCTTCAGTCGACCGACGTGGCGCGGCATGACGAGCCGCAGGAACTCGCGCGCACGCTCGAAGGCCGATTCCTCATCGATGTAGATCGCATCGACATCGGACGTGAAGATGTCGCGAATCGTGCGGATGATCATGTCGCTTTCTTCGTAGATGTCCGTGGGCGCGGGGGCTTTCCGCATCCGACGGACGATGACTTTCCAGAGGCGGAGCAGGTAGGCCATGTCGCGCGAAAGCTCCTTGCGCGCACGGTCCTGCCCGGCGGTCCGCACGATGAACCCCAGGCCCTTGGGCGGATTGAGTTCCAGCAGGGTGTCGCGCAGCCGTCGGCGAGCTTCCTCGTCCTCGATCTTGCGGCTCACGCCCACCCGCCCCAGGGCGGGCATCAGCACCAGGTAGCGGCCGGGAATGCTGATGTAGGTGGAGAGCGTGGGTCCCTTGCTGCCGATGCCTTCCTTGATCACCTGCACCAGGACTTCGTCGCCGCGGCGAAAGATCTCCTGGATGGGCGGCTTGACGCGGGGTCGCGCGCCGGGACGCTGGCGGCGGCGGCGTTGCCGGCCGCGGTCATCATCGTCATCGTCGTCGTCGTCATCGTCCGAGTGTCCGCGGCCGCCCCGTTCCTCCAGCGGTTCACTGGGGTCGTAACCACCCTGCCGAAAATACTGCGGCTCGACGTCGCTGATGTGCAGGAACCCGTTGCGGCCGACGCCAAAGTCCACGAACGCCGCCTGGATGCTCGGCTCCAGATTGACGACCCGCCCCTTGTAGATGTTCCCTACGTAGTTGTCCTGACTGGCCCGCTCGATGTACAGCTCTTCCAGCAGCCCGTCTTCAATCACGGCGATCCGGCATTCCTCCGGCTGAGAGACGTTGATCAACATTTCCTTCTTCATGGGACTCGCTTCTGTGTGCTTGTAGGTTTCTGTGTGCTTGCAGGTTGTGGGGCGGCTGGCGGCAGGGTGCCAGCTCCACCGCCGTGCGGGTCAGATAAACTCCGCTCCGCTCCAGATCGTCCAGAGCAAGCCAGCGGAGCACGTCCCGCGGATGGGCACTGGCCTGGCTGACAATCGCCAGTCGCATCCGCAGGCAGCCGTCGTCGGACAGTTCCAGATGATCGACTCCGGCGCGGAGATCGATCGAACCGGCGGCACCCGGGCGGGTGACGGCGAGTGACGGCTCGGACAAGAATCGTTCCACGGCCGCTCGGACCGCCTCGCGGCGGTCGGCCGGCACCGGGAACTCCAGACTCTGATAGCTCGCCTGTGCCTTCCGTCGGCCTTCCGGCACAAGCTCCACGTGGTCGATCACCAGTCCCTCCGGGGCGGTCCGCAGCAGACGTTGCCGCACGTCGTCCGGTTCAGCCGCCTCGGCCAACTCGATCTCCACCCATTCGGCATCCGCCGCGATTCCCACGGACAGCGCCGAGGGAAAGCTGATCTGAGGCTTGGGGTGAAAGCCCTCGCTCATGCGCAACGGCAAGTCGGCCCGCCGCAACATGCGTTCAAACGCCCGGATCAGATCGCGATGGCTGATCCACCGCAGATCGTGCTGTTTCCGAAACCGGATCCGTACGCGCTGTCGCATCATGAATGTGAGCGTCCATTCTCGGCAAAACCGCTCTCAAACAACTCCGCCAGCGCGGCCACCGCCTGCTCCGCGTCGTGGCCCGTGGCCCGGATCGAGAGCACGGTGCCCATCTCGGCCGCCAGCGTCATGATCTGCAGGATGCTCTTGCCGTCCGCCGACTCGCCGTTCTTGATCAGCTCGATCTGCGCGTCGAACTGCGACGCCCGGCGAGCCAGCAGGTCCGCGGGCCGCGCGTGCAGGCCCTGCGGATTCTGTACCGTGACGGTCGTGCTGCGCGTGATATCGTTCATGAGAGCCGGCTGCAAAACCACCCCAGGCTGGACCGGACCGGGCCGGGCCAACCATCGCACCCCGTGGCCAGGATCAGGAAACGAACTGGTTGTTGTCCGCTTCTTCCAGCAACGTCTGAATGTCCTCGGCCGTCTTCGACTGCTTCAGGAAGCGACAGAACGTCTCGTCCCGCAACTGGCGAGAAATGTTTTCCAGCGCGCGAAGATGATCCCCCGGCCGATCAGGCGGGGAAATCAGCAGAAAGAAGAGCTGCACCTTCTCGCCGTCCAGACTGTTGAAGTCCACGCCGTCGCTACTCACACCGACGGTCCCCACCAGCCGGTCAACACTGGGATGCTTGGTGTGAGGGACGGCCACGCCGCGACCAATGCCCGTGCTGCCCAACTCCTCCCGCTTCATGATCGCGGCCACAATCCCTTCCCGCTCGTCGGCCTTGATCTGGCCCGCTCCGACCAGCGCCTCGACAAGCTCCTTGACCACGCCCTCCTTGTCGTCGGCCGACAGCTCCGCCTTGATGGCGGGGGTGCTGACAAAATCCGCAAATTTCATGTTCACTCACCTTTCTCTCGTGCGAGAAGCGCACGCGAGGGCGCCGGCCGCTCGGCCGTTGCCAGCGGCACCGCCAGCCCACCTACTCGCCCTCCGACTCCGCGTCCGCGGGCACTTCCAGATGCTTGTGCCCCGTCGCCCGATGCCCGCTGCGCTTCTCTTTGTGCTTCCGCAATTGCTGTTCGATCTTGTGCAGCACTCCGTCGAGCGCTGCCATGACGTTGGCGCCCGTGTCGGTCGCCACAAAATGCTCCGTCCGCTCCGCCGAAACCTTGACTTCCACGTTGGGAGCCTCGGCGTGCTCCAGATCCACTGTCACCTCGATCGCCGTCAGACGATCAAACAGTCGGCGCAGTTTCTCGACCTTCTCCGAAATCTTTTCCTGGGTTGCCGCACTCAAATGACCGTGGCGGGCCGATATGTTGATCTGCACCGAGCGTTCCCCTTCCCAAAGCCTAGAACCAGTTTGAATTTACTGGCAATGCGACACTCAAAGCCTCGTATTCTAATAACCACGGCGCCGGGGGACAAATCCAAATGAACAACCTTCCCTCGCCACCCTCCCCCCCGATCAGAGAGTGGCGGCGGCCAGCAATGCCTCCGTGGTGGCGTTTCAATCCCCACTAATTTGGGGTGTGCAGCCAAGTCGCTTCGGCCGCCCGCCAGGCCCGCGGCGGACGGCCCGGTACGATCCTGAGAACCAGTTGGACGACGGCCAGAAACGACCGCCCCGCGGAAATCACTGGCTCACTGCGGAAAACACCCGCTCAGTTCGTCCCCTCCCAGCGGATCTCGCCAGCCTCCAGCCGCTCGCGCCAGCGCAGTAACTTCGACCGTTCGTCCGATACCTGGGCCTCCGGCCGGTACAGGAGCGTCACTCCCCCCGTAATCCACTTGAGATTCTGGAACGCGACCACGCGGACATCCATCTCCGGGTGCTCCAGGTAATCCACCAACTTCGCCGCCTCGCCCGCCTGCAACTGGTCGGGATGGAAGCCCCACAGCAGCCGATACAGGATCGCGGCCCGTTCGGGCACTTTCCCCGCCAGCGCCTGCCGCAGTTGCGCGGCGTCCGCCGGCCCCCGCACGATCCCGGCTCGCAACGACTCAAATGCCTTGTCCCAGTAGGCCTTCTGACGCTCGTCCGACAACTGATCCACCAGCGGGCCGTAGTCTCCCAGGTACGCCAGGCAGCGCGCTGCCAGCGAGCGAACATCCAACTGGCGATGCTCGCACAACTCCATCAGGGCCAGCCGCACCGAGCGGTTCGTTTCAATCAACGGTTCGATGGTTTCTGAAGTCTTGCGGTCCATCGCCGACAGGCTGGTTCGCGGGTCGATCCAAGCCGGCAACCCGCTGACGGTCTCGACGGCCACCGCGCGATCGGCCTGCAGGACAGCGACTTGCCCCGGCGACAGGGCGAGTTCCGGAGCGGCGTCTTGCCGGCCTCCCTCCTGCCAGCTCAGCCTGCCGCTGGAAGCATAGAGCCGGGCTTCGAGCCACGCGCCGTTTGCTTCCGGATCGGCGCCCGGGGGCAACACGCGCCGCACGTCGACGGCCAGCGCCGAATCCACGTCGTGGAACGTCACCAGCCCCCGACGCCCAGCCAGGTCCAGCGGCATCTGAGCCCCCAGTTTGCCGACGGTCATCAGCAGCAGGCGACCTTCCAGCAGCCGAATGCGGATGCCTCCCGAACCCTCCGTCGCTTCCACCGTCGCGGTCGCCGGCCCCGACAACGTCGCCTTGATGCCGGATGCCAACAACACCTGCGGCCGGAATGTCGGCAGGACACTCAGGTACTCGCCGGCGAAAATCGCCCCGTTGGGCGGCACTCGCAGCCAACTCTCGTTCTCGGCCTGGTAACGGAGCAGCAATTGCGAGTCGGAAATCAGGTGCGCCACGTCCACTCCCGGCGCCTGCGCCGCAACCGGCGGCGGTCCGGGCCGTTCGGGCACGCCCGCAATCAGCCCCGGCGGTGGAAATGCGGGTTCTCCCGGCAGTCCGGCGGGCGGCAGCACCGCAGGTTCGCCGGGCAGCGGTGTTCCAACCGGCGGCCGAGCACTCGCGTCCCCAGGCTCCACACGGGCAGCCGGGCGAACTTCAGGCCCAGCTTCCGAGGGCGGGACTGGCCGGCCCGCGCCTGGCTCCTCGCCCACGGGCGCCACCTCCGGTCCGTTCGGGACGACCGGCGGTGCCGGTTGCGGACCGATCGCCCGCGCCCCTGGTTCATCCGCCGGCGGGACAATCGGCCCCTCGGCCGGTTCCAGATCGGAAGAGCAAAGAATCCGCACCGTGTGCAGCTTGCCCACAACCCATGCACATACAACTAGTGTACACGGT
>JAGFJK010000044.1 GCA_024102795.1 Pirellulaceae bacterium | reverse complement strand
CGGTAGGTGAAGCTGTCCGTGCCGTGGAAATTGGCGGCCGGCGTGTAGACGAACGAACCGTCGGCGCTGGCGGCCAACGTGCCGTTGCCGGGCCCGCTGATCGAGCCCACGACCACGGTCAGCGCGTCGCCATCCAGGTCGCTGTCGTTCACCAAAATGCCCGGCGCGGCTACCACCAGCGGCACGTCCTCGTCGGTGGCGTAGGCGTCATCGACCGCCACGGGCGGGTCGTTGACCGAGTTCACGGTCACGGTGACCAGCGCCGTGTCGGTCAGCCCGCTGAGATTGGAGATCTCGTAGGTAAACGTATCGCTGCCGGAGAAGTTGGTGTTGGGAGTGTAGCGGATCTGGTCGTCGAACGGATCGGCGGGCGTGCCGTTGGTATCCAGGACCACGGTGCCGTTGGAGGCGGGCGTGAAGGCGATGATCCGCAGCGGTTCGTTGTTGACGTCCGTGTCGTTGGCCAGCACGTCAATCACCACCGGGACCTCCTCGTCGGTCGTCGCGGTGTCGTCCACCGCGTCGGGCGGGGCGATGCGGATGGGCGTACAGGCCGAGGGCAGGGTCAGAAAGCCGCTGGCGTCGATGTTCCCTTCGATCTGGTCACCACTGCCGGGCGGGCTGGGGCCGTCGACCGCTCCCCAGAAATTGCCCCGGGCGTCGACCAGCGGGTTCGCCGCGCCGTTGATCATGCCGCGCGACGAAGGACTGAAGTTGTTGCCCGAGATGTTATTGTCGCGGGCCACGACCCCCGTGGCGTTGATCACCTGGACGCCATACAGGTTGGCGAAGATGGACGAGCAGGTGATGGTGATGGTGTTGCCGTTCAACAGCCGGATGCCGGACGATTGCCCGCCGGCGACGATCTGGTCGATCGTCACGCTTTGCAGGTTGCTGCCGTCGATGCCGTTGCCGCCGGTTCCCGAAACGTCGATGTGGCTGACTCTCGAACTGCGGATGCTCGACAGCACCAGCGGGTTGAAGGTGGTGGTCAGTGTCTGATTGCCGGCGCCGTCGGTGACGTCGACGTTGGTTCCGCTCACGCTGCCATCGGAAATCTCCAGCAACCCCATGTTGATCAGGTTGATGCCCGTGGCGCTGCTGCTGTAATCGTTGCCGCGGACCGTGATGCCGGTGACGTTTTCGATGATCAGAGCGGTGCCTTGCGAGACCGACAGGTCGTTATCCTCGACCGTCAGGTTCGTGCCGCCGCGGACAATAATTCCGGTGGAGGACGTGTGCGAGGCGTCGACGTTGCGGATCTCCAGTTGGTGGCCGATAAAGGCATCGATGCCCTGGCGAGCACCGGAGAGGTCGGCGTCCCGTACCAGGACACCGGTGACCGTGTTGAGCAGAATGGCGGTGGCGTTGCTGCCGCGGTCGTCCAGCGTCTCGTTGCCGCCCTGGTCGCGGATATCCACGTTGGCTGCGCCATCGGGCGCGATGGTCAGGTTGCGCATGTTGGCGAACGACAGTCCGCTGCCCGTGACGCCCGTGTAGTCGTTGCCGCGGATGTCGACGCCGCCCGGCAGGCTGCCCGCCGTCACGCCATTGAGTTCAAAGGCCCGGTTGGTAAATGAGAAGTCGTTGTTCAGCAGCCGGATGTCGCTGCCGCCGTTGGCCTGGACCCCGATGACGGCCGAAGGCGATGTGGCGAAGTCCGAGTTCTGGACGGTGACGTTGTTCGATCCGCTGGAAAGCACGCGGGGCTGGCCCGAAGACGACGGCGTGAACCTGACACGGTCCACCAGCGAGTTGTGAGCGTTGGTCAGGAAGACCGCGATGGCGCTGCCCGACAGGGTGCCCAGGGTCACGTCCCGGACCGTCATCTGGGCGCCCACCACGTCAAAAATGCGGCTGTCGGCCCGGTTGACGGTCACATTCTGCCCCGTGCCGTCCACGGTCAGCGGGTCCGTGATCTGGGGCAGGTTGCTGGTCAGCGTGATCGTGGTCGCCGCGCCGCCAAAGTCGAAGTTGATCAGGTCCGGGCCGGCGCTCGAGTTGGCGGCGGTGACCGCGGCGCGCAGCGTGCCCGTGCCACTATCCGCGGAACTGGTCACCGTAAAGGTCGCCAGCAGTTGCCGCTCTTCCAGCGGCTCCAACTGCACGCGCCGAGTTCGGCCTCTGAAAGCCTCATCGCGCCGGACTCTCCGGCGTTTGCCCACAAGCTTCCGAGATCGGGAAACAGCGGACCACAAACCGGCCAATCGAAAGCTCTCGGCGCCGTGCATCTTCTTGCCCTTCCTCATGCGCAACCCCAACTCGATCCGCTCGGCGCAGAACGCTTTGGACGCGTCCGCCAGCGCGCACCGCGATCGAGATCGGTTGCCCGGATGTAGATCAACCCCCCAAACCATTCGCCAGGCCAATCTGCTGGCCAGTCAATGCGACAGGAACCTGTCAGGCCGCGAAATGACCGGAACGCTCAGGGCATTCCAGTAAGAGTCTGAACTTAGCGCCGTTCAGCGAACGTGACAAGCACAAGATTCGGAAAACACAAAAATTCCCGAGCGGAAGCGCCGCTATTGTGGCCGCGGGAATCCCCGAAATGTCGTGGTTTTCAGAGCGGGCGCCCACTAGTGGGTGAGTCGATCTTGCAGAACGAAGGATTGGGGACGATGAGAAGATGTCGGCGCCGCCTCATCGGCCTTGCCTCACACGCGGACCCCGATCCGCGCCGCACGCTCCTCGAGTCCCCGCTTGAAGTACGGATACGGAACGTGGCTGCTGCGAGAACGTGCCCATTTGAAAGTGCCCAGCACCAGCGGCAAGGGAAGCCGGTCCTCCTCGACCAGCTTGACCACGCGTGCGATGAATCGAAACTCTTCGGGCCGGCGGGCCTTGAGTCCTTTTTCCAGCGTGTCCTTCAAGTTGGCGACCTGGTCCGCGCCACTGGCTGGCTGAGTGAAAGCCACCACGCCGAATGTTGCCGGCACCAGCAGTCCGACGCCAGCCGTCAGCAGCGCCACGGCGAACGTCAGCCGTGCGAGCGGCCGGGACTCCGCCAATTGTCGCCTTTCGCTCCGCGAAAGTAGCGCGGCCAGGGCCGACGTGAGCCGTGAGAGCGTCGCGTGCCGCCGTGGTTCGCAGCTCGCACACGATGCCCCGCGGTCGGCGCTGCTTGCGCGGTGCGAAACGCGACTCTGGAATTGGTCAAACAGGGAATCCGGATGTTGGCGAGCGGCCATGTGTCGCTCCTTCCGCGTGGTGTTGGGCAGGGGGCGGTCAGTGAGCCGAAGCGGGCTTGTACGGGAATTGGCCGCTGAGGGGCAAGAGGAGTTTTGGCGTCAGGGCAAGCCGGGGGCGAGAGAAACCCGGCGCGAAAGAGTAGAATCGCCAGGGCCAGCGTGCTGCGGCACACCCCTGATCTACGGAAGGCTCCTGCCATGCGCCACGGTTCCCGAATCGACCCGCCGAACCGGTTTGAAAAGACCCACCGGGAAACCGACCTGGAACACCTGGACGGAGATGAGCAGTACGCTCGCGAACTGGAACAGCGGCGAATCGAGTACCTGTCGGACAGCTCGCGCTCGATCGTTTCGGAAAATCAGTCGCCGGACGTTCCCTTCCGCTACAGCCTGAACCCGTATCGCGGTTGCGCTCACGGCTGCTCGTACTGTTACGCTCGGCCGGGCCATGAGTATCTGGGTTTCAACGCCGGCCTCGACTTCGAAACGCGGATCGTGGTCAAGCACGACGCGCCGGCCCTGCTGCGGGAGTTCCTGGCCCGAGACCAGTGGCGGCCCGAGCCGATCACGTTTTCGGGGGTCACCGACTGCTATCAGCCGGCCGAGCGCCAGTTTCGGTTGACCAGGCAGTGCCTGGAAGTGGCTCTGCGGTGCCGGCAGCCGGTCAGCATCATCACCAAGAACGCACTGGTCGCGCGGGACCTCGATCTGCTCGGACCGCTGGCCGCCAGCGGCCTGGTCCACGTTTTCTTGTCGATCACGACGCTGGATGCCGAGCTGGCCCGCGACCTGGAACCTCGGACCAGCATCCCCGCGGCCCGCTTGCGGGCGATCTCGCTGCTGGCCGAAGCAGGCGTGCCGGTTGGCGTGATGGTGGCCCCCATCATCCCTGGCTTGAACGACTGCCAGGTGCCGGCCGTCCTGCAAGCCGCCAAGGATGCCGGCGCCGCCGCCGCCAACTATGTTCTGCTGCGGCTGCCGCTGACCGTCGAGCCCGTGTTCCGGGAATGGCTCGAACGCACTCAGCCCCTGAAAGTGGAACGCGTGCTGGGCCGCGTAAGGCAGACGCGCGACGGCAAGCTGAACAGTTCCGCATGGGGCCAGCGGATGCGGGGAACGGGTGAGCTGGCCGAGCAGATCCGCGGGATGTTTCTGGCGTTTCGCCGCAAGGTGGGGCTGGACAATCCACTGCCGCCGCTGCGCTGCGACCTGTTCCAGCCGCCGAAAGCTCCGTCGGGTCAGTTGCGGCTGTTTTGAGCAGTCGTCAGTTGTCCGTTGTCAGTCGTCAATTTGCAAATTGCAATTTGCAATTTGCTATCGCCAGCACCCGGCAGCCAGAACCCAGCACCCGGCACCCAGCAGGTCCAAGGCGCCTGTTTCCTGGGTCGTGACATGGCAGCGGCCTGTCGGTGGGGCGGGTCGCCGCCCCGCCCCACCTCGCGTGGCCGTCCGGGGTTGTACCGGGATTGTACTACGGGTTATCGCCGGCGGGCCGTTCGGGCCGAGCCGGACGTTCGCCATCGCCACCCGGGCGGCGCCCAGCGCCGGGTCGCCCTTCGGGTCGTCCTTCGCCTTGACGGAATCGTTCCGCCATCCGTTCGGCCATCGCCTTGAGCTCTTCCTTGTCGATCGCTCCGTCGCTGTTGGCGTCCAGGTTGGCGAACGCTTGCTGCATGCGTTCGGGCAGTTCGTCCTTGGACAGCTTGCCGTCGCCGTTCGCGTCGCTTTCCATCAAGCGGGCGATCAGCGCTTCCGGGCCGCGGCCCGCACCGGGCGCGCCGGGGCCGAATCCGGCGCCTAGGCCACGTCCGCCGAAGCCGCGGGGCATCAGCTCCTCGCGAGTCAGCTTGCCGTCTTCGTTGGCGTCCAGCTTCTTCAGCGCGGCCGCGGCGTTCTTGATCTCCTCGGCCGAAATCTCTCCATCTTCATCGGCGTCCAGGGCCTCGACCAGCGGGTTCCGGGGCGGACCGAAGCCGCCGGGACCACCCGGACCGCGGCGACCGGGAGGTCCGCCTTCGGGCGGTTGAGCCACCGCCACGCACGCCGCCAGCAACATGCTCAAACCGGCAACCAGACCAAAAGCCGAGCGTCTCATGATTCGTTCTCCCATGGCATGAAGTGAGTTCAGGACCGCGTCCTGGGAAGCTGTTCGACTACAGCAGCACCGCCCATGACAGTAGTCTTAAACGCCGGCCAGCGGACAAGGTATACGTGCGAGGGCAAGTTTTTCGGAAAATCGGCCCGAAACTCCTGGTCGGCCCAGGGACACAGCGGCAGGTGCCCACTCCGTTAGGTGCCTGCAGCGGCAGGGTCAGCCGTTCTCCAAGTGCCGAGCCGGAGGCCCGCCGCCACCGGAATTGTCCAGGTTCGGGGAACCTGCTCCAATGAGGCGCATGTCGCTGTTCGCTCAGTCCGAGGAAGCCAATCTGCGTGCCGCTCGGCCGCTGGCGGCCCGCATGCGCCCGGAAAGCCTGGACCAGTTTGTCGGGCAGCGGCATTTTCTGGGCGAGGGCAAGCTGCTGCGGCGCCTGTTGGCGGCCGACCGCCTGGGGTCGGTGATTTTCTACGGGCCGCCAGGCACCGGCAAGACCACGCTGGCTCGGCTGCTGGCCGTGGAGAGTCGCCGGCGGTTCCGCCAGTTGAGCGCCGTGACGGGCACGGTCAAGGACCTGCGCGAAGTGCTGGAATCAGCTCGCGACGACCTGGCCGCGGAAGGCCGACGCACGTTGCTGTTCGTGGACGAAATCCACCGCTTCAATAAGGCTCAGCAGGACGTCCTCTTGCCGGACGTGGAAGAAGGCATCGTGACGCTGGTCGGAGCCACCACGTCGAATCCGTTCTTCGCGGTCAACAGTGCGCTGATCAGCCGCAGCCAGGTGTTTCAGTTCGAGCCGCTGTCGGCCGACGACATCAAGAGCCTGCTGTCGCGAGCCGTCCAGGACGACCGGCGGGGCCTGGGTCTGGAGCGCGTGGAGTTATTGGAGGAAGCGGCCGACTTTCTGGCCGAAGTCTGCGACGGGGACGCTCGGCGAGCTCTGGCCGCCCTGGAAATCGGCGTGCTTTCGACCCCTGAACGACCGCTGCGGTTCACTCGCGGACTGGCCGAGGAGTCGGTCCAGCGGAAGGCGATCGAGTATGATCCGACGGGCGACGCCCATTACGACGCCATCAGCGCGCTGATCAAGAGCATCCGCGGCAGTGATCCGGACGCCGGTCTGTACTGGCTGGCCCGGATGTTGGAAGCGGGCGAGGACGTGCGGTTCCTCTGCCGGCGGCTGGTGATCCTGGCCAGCGAGGACGTGGGCAATGCCGATCCTCAGGCGCTGCCGCTGGCGGTGGCCGCGATGCAGGCCTGCGAATTCGTGGGGTTGCCCGAATGCCAGTTGACCCTGTCGCAGTGCGTAACCTATCTGGCCTGCGCCCCGAAATCGAACGCCGCGACCACGGCCATCGATGCCGCTCGCCGCGATGTCCGCCAGGGGCGTCTGGTCCCCGTGCCCGTGCATCTGCGCGACGGCCACTATGCCGGCGCCCAGCGGCTGGGGCACGGTGCCGGTTACCAGTATTCGCACGATGACCCCAGCGGCGTGGCCGCGCAAGACTACCTGGGAGTCCGCCGAGTGTATTACCAGCCGGTGGAACGCGGCTTCGAGGCGGAACTGGCGCGCCGGCTGGTCGAGATTCGTCGCCGGTTGGACGAGGCTCGCGGCGCCGAAACGGGGCCGGGTCCCGTCAGTTCGGAGTCACAATAAACTTCGGTGACCCTGTAAAATTAGGAGACGGCGTCAGCTTCGACGACCGTGTCCACACCGGGGCAAGTCTCGTTATCGCGCCGCTCAGGGGGCGACGATCTGCCCGATCCGCACCGTCGTGTAGAGTTGCCGATGGCCGGTGCGGCGGCGAGTCGTCTTGCGGCGGCGGAGCTTCTGCACGTAAATCTTCTGGCCTTGCTTCACTCCCAGCACTTCAGCGGTCACCGACGCGCCGCCAACCGTCGGCTCGCCCAGCCGAATCCCACCCTCGTTGGCCACCGCCAGCACCTGGTCGAACGTCAACTGATCGCCGCGCTTCGTCGCGTCGCGATAGTCGATCTCCAGTTCCTGGCCTTCCTGGACCTTATACTGCCGGCCGCCATCGGCAATGATTGCGTACATCGTTTCACCTGGTGCTGTGGATCACCCGTCGGTCGCGATACCCCTTAGCGAATCGCTCAGTGTAGCAACCCCACCCGGATTCGTCGAGGGCCTTTGGGGACCGCCCAGTTATCGGTTTCTTCCGGGACGTGCTACAGTGAGTGGCTGGCTGAGGGTTCAAGACGGAGTTCGCTGATGTCTGGTCCGACCGCGGTACTGCTGCTGGCCTTGGTTCTGGCGAGGGGCCCCGGACAGGTGGACTTCGATACCGAGGTGCTGCCCCTGCTGACCAGCGCCGGCTGCAACGCCGCCGCCTGCCATGGGGCCTTTGGCGGCCGTGGCGGTTTCCAATTGTCGTTGTTCGGCGCCAATCCGGCGGCCGACCACGCCTCGATCGTGTTCCAGTACGAGGGGCGGCGAGTCAACCTGGCCGATCCGGCGTCCAGTCTGCTGCTGCTGAAACCGAGCGGTTTTGTCGATCACGCAGGGGACCTGCGGCTACCCGACGACGGGGATGGCTACCGCCTGGTCACTCTCTGGATCCAGCAGGGCGCTCGCCGCCAGGCTGCCCGCCAGTTGGCGAAACTGCGCGTGGAACCCGGCGAGCTGCTTGTGCCGGCAGTTCCGGCGACGGTTGAGTTCCGGGTCCGGGCCGACTTCACCGACGGGACGCACCGCGACGTGACTCCCGTGGCCGTCGTCAACTCGACGGACGAAACGTCCGTTGCCGTGGGCCGGCCAGGGCAGGTGACCTTGCTGCGCCGGGGGCAGCACGTGGTGCTGGTTCGCTACCTGTCGGCGATCCGCACCGTGCGCCTGGTCGCTCCGCTGGGGGAACAGCCGTTGGCCGAACCGGCCGCGGAGGGCAGCAACTGGATTGACGAGGTGATCGATGAGCGGCGTCGCGTCCTGCGGCTGCCGGCTTCGCCTCCGGCCCGGCCCGAGCAACTGCTTCGCCGCGTCACCTTGGACTTGACCGGCCGCCTGCCGACACCGGCGGAGTACGCCGCCTATCTGTCGGACGCCGAGCCGCGGAGGTACGAGCGGCTGGTCGAGCGGCTGCTGCAGTCGGACGCCTTCACCCAGTACTGGACGTTTCGCCTTTGCCGCTGGTTGCGAGTCCGATCGCAGCCCCAGGATTCGGCAGGCGTCGAGGCGTTTGCCGAATGGGTCCGGCGGCAGGTGGCTGGCCCGTTTTCCTGGCCCCAGATGGTGGCGGAGCTGGTGGCGGCCGACGGCGATTCGCACGTGCACGGCCCGGCCAATTTTCATCGCTTCACCGGCAACCCGCGCGATCAGGCGGAATACGTCAGCGAGGTGCTGATGGGCGTTCGTCTGCGATGTGCCAACTGCCACGACCACCCGCTGGATCGTTGGACGCAGGACGATTACCACGGCCTGGCGGCCATCTTCGCCCGCCTGGAACGGGGGCGCGTGGTGCGCGAAGCTCCGCGGGGCGAAGTCATCCACCCGCTGACCGAGACGCCCGCTCGCCCTCGAATTCCCGGGGAAGACTTTTTGGACGGCTTTGAGGGGGGCCGGCGGGCGCTGGCCGGCTGGCTGACTGCCGAGCGGAATCCGTACCTGGCCCGGGCACTGGTCAACCGGCTTTGGCGGGCGATGCTGGGACGGGGGCTGGTCGAGCCGGTGGACGACTTGCGGGAAACGAACCCGGCGACGCATCCGGAACTGCTTGGGCGGCTGGCCGACGACTTTCTGCGGCACGGCGGCGACGTGCGGCGAACGCTCCGCCAGATCGCTCTTTCCGCGGCCTACCAGCGCAGCGGCAGGCCGCTGCCGGAAAACGCCGCTGACGACCGGTTCTACTCCCACGCCCTGGAAGTTCCGCTGGAGGCCGAAGTACTGGCCGACGCGATCGCCGACGTCACGGGTGTGGCGCTGGAGCTGCCCGGCCAGCCGGCCGGCACGCGGGCAGTTGCCCTGCTGGATGGCCGTCTGACGGCCCCATCGCTCGACGTCCTGGGGCGCTGCGCGGCGGGCGAGTCGTGCGAGTCGGCGACGGCGGCTGGCGGGCTGGCGCAGCGGCTGCACCTGCTGAATGGCCCGCTGGTCAATCAGCCAGTCATCGCCCAGAATGGCCACCTTCAAACCTGGCTCCGCCAGGGTCGCTCCACCCGGCAGATCATTCAGGACTTGTACCAGCGGGCCCTGTGCCGTGAACCGGCGGCGGGCGAGCTGGACTTCTGGCTGTCGCGGATTCCCGGCGAGGCTGGCGACGGCGATGCGGCGGACGACCCGCGGGCGCCGCTGCTGGAAGACTTCCTGTGGAGCCTGCTGAACAGCCGAGAATTTGTCACCAGGAACTAAGACCTCATGAGTATCGCTCAGGAAGTCCGTTGCCGAGCGGACCTGGACACGCCCGCCCTGTGCGTGGACCTGGAAGCCATGGAAGCCAACATCGCCGCGGTCGTGCGGGCTTGCGCGGCCCACGGCGTCGCCTGGCGACCGCATGCGAAGTGCCATAAGTCGGTGGCCATCGCCCACAAGCTGCTGGCGGCGGGCGCGATCGGCATGACCTGCGCCAAGCTGGGCGAGGCCGAGGTGATGGCGGCCGGCGGAGTGACCGATCTGCTGATCGCCAACCTGGTCGTCGGCCCTCGAAAGCTGCGCCGGTTGGCTCAGTTGCGCCGCGTCGCCGACCCGATCGTGTGCGTCGATCACCCGCGCCAGGTCGAGGCGTTGAGCGGCACGATGTGCCAGCAGCCGGAGCCGCTGCGCGTCTTGGTCGAGGTGGACATCGGCCTGCAGCGCGTCGGCGTGTTGCCGGGCGCTCCGGCCGTCGAATTGGCTCGGCGCGTGCACGGCTCGCCCGGCCTGCAACTGGCGGGCATCATGGGCTACGAAGGGCATTTGCTGCAGATCCAGGACCCCGACGAAAAACAGAGCCGGGTTGCCGCGGCACTCGACCTGCTGGTCACCACGGCCGAACAGTTGCGCGCCGAACACCTGCCGTGCCCCATCGTTTCCTGCGGCGGCACCGGCTCGTTCCGCTATGCGGTCGCCCATCCGGGCATCACGGAGGTGCAGGCGGGCGGCGCGATTTTCATGGACGAGTTCTACCGCACGCGCTGCCAGGTGACCGACCTGCAGTACGCGCTGACCGTGCTGACCACGGTCGTCAGCCGTCCCGCTGCCGACCGGGCGATTATCGATGCGGGTCGGAAGACGCTGAACATGGAGCTGGTGATGCCTCGGGTCCGCGACCGCCAGGGGATCGAGATCGTCAGCCTGTCGGCCGAACATGGGACGTTGCGGCTGGCGCCCGAAGCTCAGGACCTGCAGATCGGCGACCGGCTGGAGTTGATTCCCGGCTACGGCGACCTGACCACCGTGTTGCACGACCGGTTCTACGCCTTGCGAGGCGACACGATCGAAGCGGTCTGGCCGCTGGACGCTCGCGGCCGGCTGCAGTGACACGGTCCGTGGCAGGATCGCCGTGGCCCAGCAGATCGAGGTCACGGGTCGGACGGTGAGGCTGCCCGCTCCAGAGCTGGAACAACATCGGCCCCTTCAAGACAAACTGTTCGCGGTAACGAGACTGCGAGAGCCGGTAGAGTAGGCGTTCCAGGCCGTACCTGGTCAGCACGATGCCGAAATCTTCCTTCTGTTCCCGTGCTTCATTCATCAGCCGTTGGCGAACAGAAGCGGCCATATTCCGAGGGTTCTCGCGGGTCATGTCACCGCCTCCAGGTCGCGGGGCCGCAGTACCCCCGTCTCCTTGAGCAGTTCGAGGATGCGGTCCTTCTTGGTCGCGGGCATGGCAAGCAATCGTCGGGAGAAGCGAATAAGTCCCGACACAATCTTGCCACCTGGATCGCGGAGAGCAACTCTACGCCGGAAAGGATCATCCAGCCGTTTTGGAGGAACTGGAGCGGCTGTTCGGCGACAATTAGAATTCCCTGGTTGATGCCTTTCTACGCCTGGGAGTCCACGGCGGGCTGGCTCGCATCGGGTGTCTTGGCCTGTTCGGAATCGCTGAATCCGCAGTTGAAAGGGTCCCCCGTCCCCGGTGCCCTCCGACGCCGACACCAGTTGATACTCGGCCGTTTCCGCACACTGAAACAGCATTCGCGCGTCGGTGTCCCTCCCGCCTCCATCGGCCGCTTGCAATTTGTCGCCGCCAGCGTCCTCCAGCCGCAGGCAGGAGTCGAAAGCATAGCTGTGAAGGTCGATCAGATAGGACTTCCCCTGCTCGAAACTCACCGTGTATCGCCGGCTGTAACCGGGCCGCTCCAGCCGCGGATCGACCGGCGCGTTAGCGTCCAGCTTTCCATCCTGGACGGTCACGTCGGCCGTCAGTACGATTCGCTCGTCCGCTCGCGCCGCTGCCGACCAGAATGCCGCGGTTCATGGGTTTCCGGAAGTAGTCGGCGGTCGGCTGCTCGTCCCGAAGTTCCAGCCACACGACTTCCGACTCGTGGTGGAACTCCGCCTGGCTGATGTTACCCAGCAAAGGCCGCAAGTCGACCGAATCGGGCAGCGGCGTTCGCCGCGCGCACATCACGACCGTATCCAAACCGGGCGGGCCGTCGGCGATGAATCCCTCCCGCAACTCCAGACCCGGCACGCCGCCGCGAAGGTCCAAGTGGCAGGGACGGTCGTGTAGCCTTCAGCCATTGTGGGCGATGGGGACGTGGGGATCAATCCGCGGCCGTTCGAGCGCCGTCGAAGTTGTCGGCGCGTGGAGGCCTTAGCTGAGAAGGGGAAGCCCGACGGACTTGGAAGTCAGTCGTGCGCTTCGACTGGAAATCGGCCCTACGCTTCTGCTGGAAGTCCGTCGTACGGCGAGGTGCTTGGGACGGGCACTTAGCCGCCTCGCACCCGCACGCCGGAACGGACCTGATCAGTCGGGTAGACGACCAGTTGGTCGCCAGCGCTCAGGCCCTGGATGATTTCGGTTTCGCGGCCGTCGCTGATGCCGATCTCCACCGGCTGCAACTCCGCGTGGCCCCGCGCGATCCGGTACACGTGCCACTGGCCCCGTTGATGAAACAGCGTGCCGACCGGCACCTTGACCACGTCCTGGGCCTGGTCGACCACAATCCGGGCCTCGATGCGGTAACCATCGCCCAGCGTCCGCCGTTGTTCGTAGGGCGAGGTGAAGTCGGCGATCACATTCACCCGCTGCTCCTCCACTCCCAGGGCCGAGATCTTCAGGAAGGCCGACGGTTCGACCATCCGCACGGCGCCTTCCAGCGTTTGCCCGCCGCCCCAATGTTCGACCAGTACCTGGGCTCCCGGTTGGATCCTGACGGCGTCCGTCGAGAGGACGTCGATTTCCATTTCCAGGTCATGCGGGTCGCCGATTTCGATTAACGCCGCTCCGGGAGTCACCACGCCGGCGTTTTCCTGCAGCACCCGCAGCACTTGGCCATCGATGGGTGAAGTGATCGTCAGCGTGCCGGGAGGCGGCTCGCCCGCGGTGCCCGGGCGGGACCGGATCAGCGCGGCCTTGGTCAGTTCGAGTTCGAAGTTGGCGACTGCCACTCCGAACTCCGCCGATTTCAGGTCGGCCTGCGCCATGCGTTCCTGGTGTTCCCGTTCATCGAACTCCGAGGTCGAAATCGAGCGGGCCTGGATCAGCTGCCGGGCCCGCGTCAGTTCATTCAGGGCCAGGTGATGCGCCTCGCTGGCCCGCAGCAACGACGCGTCCGCCTGCCGGACACCCGCCTCGGAGGCCTGCACGCGGGCCAGCGCCTCGGCTTCCGCCCGGGCATCCAGCAAGGCCGGATCGCCCGGCTCGATCCGCGCCAGTACGGTGACTCCATGCTCGACCGCGTCCCCTTCCTCCAGATCGATCCGAAACAACTTGCCACCCACGGGAGCCGAGACGACATACTTCTCGCGGATCCGGGTCTTGCCATCGTCATCGACGGTCACGACCAGGGAACCCCGATCGGCCTGCGCCACCTCCACTTCGACGGGTACGGGCCAGAAGCCGTAGGCCAGCAGGGCTGCCAGTCCGAGCAGCACGAAGTACAGAGGCAACCGGCGCGGAAATCGCTTCATGCCGTAATCACTCCTTGACCTTCAGGACGGCGATCAGGTCCAGCCGATCGATCATTCGCCGCACGACCGACGCGGAGACACCGGCCGCCGCCAGAATGACGACGGCCGAGTAAGCGAACGTGGCGCGCGAGACCACCAGTGGAAAGCGGTGCGTCTCGGTGTCCAAGGCCAACGTGGCCAGATACGAAAGAAAGTAGCCCAAGGGCAAACCCAGGGGCAGGGCGGCCAGTGTGATCACGGCCAGCTCGCCCAGCATCACCGCGGCGACTTCCTGGCGAGTGAATCCCAGCACCCGCAGCGTGGCCAGGTCCCGGCTCCGCTCGGCCAGCGAGATCAGCGCGCAGTTGTAGATTACGCCAAACGCGATGATCGATGCGAAGGCGGCGTTCATCCACCGCATCGGCCGCAGGTTCTCGGCGATCGTGGCCTGGAAACTTCGCAGGGCGGCCCGTTTCAAGGTCACGCCGGCGGCGGCCGGAGTTTGTTTGAGGCGGGCGTGAAACTGATCCAGTTGCGAGGGGTCCACCTGCAGGAACGCGCCCGACAGACAGTCGGCCTCCCGCAGCAGTCGGTGCAACTCCTGACGCTGCATGTAAACGCCGGGATTCGTGTAGTCCCGAAAGATCTCGACGATCGGCACCAGGTGCCGCGAGCGGCGGCCCTCGAGCAGAGTCACCTCCAGCAGGTCTCCGCGACGAGCGCCCAGCAGCTCGGCCAGCTTTTCCGAAACGGTCATCCCTCCAGCCACGATCGTCACCGGCCGCACCCGCTTGTCCAGGACTCTAAACAGTTGGGGACGCGGGGCCAGGCCCATCAGCGAGACCCGCCGCGAATGCTGGCCGTGGGTCAGCCGGATCGGGACCGCTCGGAAGGACTCCACGGCGATCACGCCCGGCAGATGTCGCACGTCGTGCTGGGCGCGGGGCGACAACGTCTCGCGGAACGTGACCGTGACGTCCTGCCGCTGGGCCTGTTGGAATTGGACGTCGATCACGAAATTGATCGTATCCTCCATGAACGACCCCAGCACCAGCAGGGCGACGCCAAGGGCCATGCCGGAGACCGAGGATAACGTGCCGCGCAGGTTCCGCTCCAGCCGCCGCAAGACCATGACCGAGACGGTGGACAGAAACGGCGTCAGCCCAAGTCGTTCCACCAGAGTCGCATGATACCGAGGCGGTGCCTCGGGACGCATGGCCACCGCCGGTGGCAACCGCATGGCTTGCCGAATGGCGGCGGCGCCGCCGGCCAATCCCACCAGCAGACTGAGTCCCAAGGCGATCAGCATGCCGTCCCAGGCCACCACGTCGTAAAGGGCCGGAAAGCGAAAGAACCGTCCGTAGAGCGCCACGAGCCATCCGGCCAAGTACCATCCGGCGGTCGCTCCCAGCAGGAATCCCACGCTGATCATGATCAGCAGCAGTTTCAGGAAGTGGGTCCCGATTTCCAGCGGGCGGTAGCCGAACGCGCGCAGCGTGGCGATCTCCTCCTGGCGGCGATGCACGATCCGGGAGAACACCAGGTGGAACAGGAAGGCGGCCACCGACAGAAAGACGGTCGGCGACACGAAGGCCATGCCTCGCAGCTGGCTGATTTCGTCCGCCACGCGGCGGTGCGACACCTGGTCGTCGCGCGTGTAGGCGCCCAGTCCGCCGTAGGATCGGGTCAGCCCGTCCACGCGCGCGATGACGTCCAGTGTCGAGGCGTGCGGCCGCAGCGCCAGCGCCGCATCGTTGAACGCCCCCTCCATGTTGAAGGCGGCCGCCATCTGGCGATACGGCATCCAGAGAATGCCGAAGTGCCGGTCGTCCGGCAACAACTGGCCGGGCTGCACGGCGTAGATGTACTCCGGCGAGATCCCGATGCCCACAATCTGCAATTCCTCCTGCCGCCCGCCCATGATCACTGTGACCGTGTCTCCAGGGCGCAGTCCATGCGCTTCGGCGAACATCTCGCTGGCCAGCACTTCGCCGCGACGGTCGGGTTGCGGCAAGCGGCCGACTCGCAAGTGAACCGCGTTCAGGCTGGAGTCCGCGTCGGCGGGAATCGAAACCAGCCGGCAACTGGCCGGTTCCCGCATGCCGGGAATGTCCAGGATCACATCGCGGACCACGCGGGTCTCGACGGCCGCCACGCCGGGAATCCCGCGCAACCGCGCCGCCAGCCGGTTCGGTGCCCGTTCCAGAGCCACGAACACGTCCGCGAAGCGGTAATCCCGATAGTATCGGGCGTAAGTGAACTCCAGCGATCGGATCGTGGTGGCCGACATCGTGTACGTCGCCACCCCACAAGCCAGCACGGCGCAGATGGCCAGCGCCTGACCCCACATCCGCGCCAGGTCGGACAGCAATAATCGGTTGAGCGTCCGCATGGCTACCACACCAGTTCACGAGGCGGCAGCTTGCGTTCATTCCGCTCGAGGCTGCTGATCTGGCCATCCGACAAGTGGATCACCCGGTCGGCCATGTTGGCAATCGTGGCGTTGTGGGTAATCACCACCGTCAGCGTGCGCAGGTCCCGGTTGATCGAAGCCAGAGCTTCCAGGACCAGGATGCCCGTCTTGACGTCGAGGGCGCCGGTCGGTTCGTCACACAGCAGGACGTCGGGACGCTTGACGATGGCGCGGGCAATCGCCACCCGCTGCTGCTCGCCGCCGGAAAGTTGCGAGGGGTAGTGGTCGGCCCGCGACTCCAGGCCCACCAGGTCCAACGCGGCCTGGGGAGCCAGCGGATCAAGTGCGATGTCGGCCACCAGCGCCACATTCTCGCGCGCGGTCAAGCCGGAAATCAGGTTATAGAACTGAAACACGAACCCCACATGCTCGCGGCGGAAGGCGGTCAACTGCTGCTCGTCGGCGGCCGACAGGTCATGCTCCCGAAACCGCACCCGGCCGCTGGTGGGAACGTCCAGCCCGCCCAGGATGTTCAGCAACGTCGACTTGCCGCTTCCCGACGGACCCAGGATCACCACGAACTCGCCCGCGAACAAGTCCAGATCAACGCCCCTCAGCGCTCGCACTTCGACCTCCCCCATGGGATACACCTTTGTCAGTCCGCGAGCCTCGAACAGGGCTTCCGCCACTGCCGGTTCCGGTGCCGCGTTCGGGGCTGGTGTCTGCATGGGGGGGGCCGCTATCAGTCGGGCGGCGCGGCCGGAAAGCCACCTTCCGCCAGGCAGTGGGATTCGGAACAATCCCACCACCCTACCGCCTTGCCCGGCGGCCGTCACGGCCCTACCGTGCTGGGTCGGCGTCGCTTCACAAAATGTCGTCAGACGTGATTAGGCCGTGATTCGTCCAGGAGTTTCGCCGTACGTCCGTCAATCCGCTCCGTGAGAAACTCCGCCGGCAGCAGCCGACTTTCGGCCTGTGGGGTCACATTGGAAAGTCCCAGCGTCACCGAGGCCGCGGCCCTGCTGGGTGTCGATTGGATCGTGGTCGAAATGGGACACGGGCATCTCGGCTGGCGGGAGGTGATGCAACATCTGCGGACGGCGGCCAGCCTGGGAGTCGCCGGCCTGATCCGCATCGCCGACTCGACCCGCGAAAACGTCCAGTGGGCACTCGACATCGGAGCCAACGGGCTCATCGTGCCGATGATCGGCGACGGCCAGCAACTGGAGCAGGCGTACCGCTGGGGCCGTTGTCCTCCAAGAGGCGTGCGCGGCGTGGGTGGCGAACGGTGCTTGAGATGGGGCCTGGAAATCGAAAGCTACCGCAAAGAAAGGTGAAAGGTCAACGGAAAGGTCAGGAAAGGTCAGACACCCAAACAGAAAGGTCAAAACAGTAACCAAAGAAAGGTCACAAAGAAAGGTCAGACAAAAGAAAGGTCAGACACCCAGCAAAAGAAAGGTCAGACACCCAGAATTTGGACGTCTGGGCGGCGGGACCAGCGGATGGAGTGGTGAGCGGTTGGTGCGGCGGAAGGGGAATGGGAGGGGGCGGCCGGGGCAAGCGGGCTGGAAGCGACGGGGAACGGGCGCGAAGGGCCGCGTCAGTCAGCTTCGAGACGCGGCATCCATGCACGCTGAGCGGACCGCTCGAAATGACGGGTTCGCGAGAGACTGGATGAATGGAGTTTGACGTGCACTGGCAGCGGACGTGTTGGTGCTGACGATCAAGCTCGCTGATCGTCCTCACGCCGGCCGGCGCAAGTCATAAAGGTCCGGTCAGCCAAACGTCGCTCGGCAGTTCCGCAAGCCTTTGACCCAACGGTCCCCGCTGCGGTCCAGCAGCTCCCGCAGGCGTTCGACCGAACCGACCGCCCGGCCGAACCACTCGTTAAAATTGTCCACCGCCGCGGTCCAGCGGTCGGGATCCAGCCCCTAGATCCTCAAGTGTTGCACCAGCGCCGACGGGTCCGACTCCGGTGCCGCTTGTGCCGCCACGGTCTGCGCTACCACCCAGAGCAGAATCCGCACGTACTCGCTCATCGGCATGTCCAGAATCGGATTATCCGACGCTCGACGGCGACGCTGCCCGTCAGGAAACAGCCGTCGATAGCGGGCGTAGCTGGGTGCGCTGGACGGCTGTGCGTCCGCGCCTGACGAACCGGCGTCCGCGCCCGACGAGACCGTGTCCGCGGGCGGAATCGCGTCGCTGGTCGCGTCGCACTGACTGCTGCCAGCAGCCTCGCTGGTCCCAGTGGCCGAGCAGGACATAAGGGACACTGGCGGCTCATCCGATGTTTCAACACTGGCAGCGACTGAAGTGTGCAAATCGCCCAGTTCGGAGTCCACGCGCGACGAATCCATCAGCGCAGCTTAGGCTTCGCCAGCAACTTCCAGCGTCGACGAGCCGCCAGCCACTTCCGCCACGCTCTGCGTAATCAACAGTCCGCCCGAACAGATCGGTGCCAGCCAGGCGTCCTTCAGCAGCGTTTCGACTTGTTCCAGCGACATGTCGAAACCATCGCCGCCGCGCGAACTGCGAAATTCCTCCAGTGAAGCCTGCGCCTCGCGCGCCCGCCAGGCGGCCAGCCGAGCGGCAATCGCGCTGGTGCGTGAATCCTCCAGCGTCGCGGCCAAGCCCGCCTTGATCTGGTTCATGTCCACGTACACCATGCAGGTCAGCAGTGCCTGCTCATCCAGGATTTCCCGGCACCCGAAACGTTGCTCCCAGTGTAGCCCGATTGTCCCCAATCGGGTTCTTCGGGCCGATGGCCCGTGCGTACGGTCCGGCGTTCCGCCGGACGAGCGATTGGCGACAATCGCTCCACCAACAGTGTAGCCCGATTGTTCCCAATCGGGTTCTTGGGGCCGATGGCCCGTGCGTATGGTCCGGCGTTCCGCCGGACGAGCGATTGGGGACAATCGCTCCACCAACAGTGTAGCCCGATTGTCCCCAATCGGGTTCTTCGGCCCGATGGCCCGTGCGCATGGTCCCGCGTTCCGCCGGACGAGCGACTGGGGACAATCGCTCCACACTCGGCGGCTCCCGCAGCCACCGTTGCTGGGCAGGCGGCCACTCCCGCCAGGCCTGCTTCCAGCGGCAGGCCACCTCCTCGTCCGACCAGGCGGCCGCGATGTCGGGCCTCGTGCGAGCGATCAGGTGCAGGTGGTTCGACAGCACGCTGTGGTTGCCCACGTCGACCGCGAACACGCCACCAGCGCGTGGCCGTTCTGGTAATCGACCTGAACGAAGCGGAGGCCACCAAGCTGCCGGCCTCGCTCGAACCGCTGGCGGGCCTGGCCGATACAGTGCAAGCGGCGGGAATCGGCACGAAACCGACAAGCGATAATTCGCCCGAACCGGCAATACCGGAAGTCTGGCAAGTGGTGCTCCACTATGGCAACGAAGAGGAGCAGCACGGTGTTTACGATCGCCTGACGGATCAAGGACTGCCGCGTGCTGGTGATGTGAATGTGTGAGATTTCGTGGTCCCTCACGGAGCGATTGCCGACGGAGTCGGCTCATTCGTGAGACGCCAAATGCGAATTGTCCCGTCCTCGCCCGAAGAAGCGAGTCGATTTTCGGTGGGATGAAAAACGCAGCCGGTCACCTTGCCGTCATGTCCGCGGAGCGAGGTTTGCTCTTGCACCGTTGACACGTTCCAAATCTTCACCGTGCCGTCATAAATGGAAGTCGCCAACCGATTGCCATCGAGACTGAAGGCGACCCCGGAAACGATGTCGTCGAGCGGCGAAGAATACCGAGTTTCCCTTCCGGTTGTGGTGTCCCACAGGCGGAACTTGCCTTCATAGCCGGCAGAGGCCAGTTGCGTTGGATTTTGGGGATTGAAACACAAATCGAGGGCACTGTCCGTATGCCCCCGCAGAATCAAAGGTCCAGACCCCTGAGTGGCACCCGCGGCCTGCGCTTCATTGGGCGGCGACGGTTGTGAAATGTCGGTCGAAACGCCGGCCGGATTCTGCTGTGACGTGGGCGAATTCGAGCCACAACCAGAGACTGCGGAGAGAACAACCGTGAGCAGAAGTAGCCGTGAATTCACGATCAATTCTCCCAGTGACCATAGAAACCGGTCTGAGCCAAGATCCAGCGTTACGTGACTGCGACAAGCAGTTCGGCATTGGCGACGCTGAGGGGGAGTTCTCTCGTGCCAAAAGACGCCTCCCGATTTGCGGCAACACGACGATTGTGCCACACCGCGTGCACACGAGTCAAGTTTTTGTGACCGGCCTGCTTTCGATGTGCCGGATTGTCAACGCCGATGGCGATGGTCAGCGGGAGGTCAGACACCCGGGCGGGGAAGGTCAGGCACCCGAGAATTAAGGGACTGGGCGGCGGGACCAGAGTCTGGAGTGGTGGGTGAGTGGGCCGGCGGAGGAGGGGGCGGCCGGAGGCAAGCGGGCTGAAAGCAATGGGGAACGGGCGCGAAGGGCCGCGTTAGGCAGCTTCGAGACGCGGCATCCTTGCACACTGAGCGGACCGCTTGAGAAGTCGGGTTCGCGGGAGACTGGTTGAATGAAGGCTGACATGCTCCGGCGGCGGGCGTGGTGGGGCTGACGATCAAGTTCGTTGATCGTCCTCACGCCTGCCCGCGCAGGTCAGTGCCGCTCGGTTAGCCGATCGTCGCTCGGCGGAAGCGGTTGGCCGATTGGAAAGTATCGACCAGAGGTCCGCCGTGGCGGCAGGGTTGTGTTCATGTGAACACACTTCTTGAAAGGAGCAGCCAGGCCTTAGGTGGAACGCCGCGAAACATCGAACCTGGCAGAAACTTTCTTCCGATTAGTGGACCGGCCGGCCACCGTCGCGGCCCAATTGTCCCCGTCCCAGATGCACTCAATCCATGTCACGCCAATCCCCCACCCCGCCAAATCGACCCCAGAGGTCAATAGCCAGAGGTCAATAGCTCCTTGAACAAGGTCGTGAAACCGAAAGCGGCCGTCGGAACAAGAGCGCCCAGGCACGCCGCGCGCGTCGGTCCTCGGCCATCGATGCTACCGAGCAGCAAGGCGGCAACGATCGTCCAGTTGAACCAAACCATGGCAATCACCAGGTAGAGCCCGGTGGTTCGCCATCCCAACTGAATGACAGCGGCCAGGGCGAGGCAGATGACTGTCATGGCCGCCAACATTACCCCGATCCCAATCTTCAAGCGGATGCGCTGGCGGGATACCATGTCGATTCCCGCCAGGTACGGAAAGGCGATGACCATCGTGGAAATCAGGGCGCACGCAACCATGGCGAAATGATATTCGCTGCCGGGGATTGCCGACGCGTCGACAATCCGAACCACCGCTATCGCAAGCGTCAGGCAAACGGGGACCAAAAAGGCCTGAATCACATGGCGCAGGGAAAGACGAGCGCCGCGAAGCCGAAGTCTCCGACCAACCAGCGTGCCGACGATCCCCGATACCCCGGCAACGAAGGCGAAGTAGAATGCATTGGCCCGCTCATTACGCATCGAACCGTTGATCGGGCCGCGACCGCGCACCACAACCGCTCATCTTGCAGGATACGGGCGAAGCTATTACTTAACGAGGATCCGAATATCGTCCGTCTTCTTGTCTTCCGCAGCAGCGACGTCCAGATCGTCAACTCCATTCCGCCCAACGGAGTAGATGACAAGCCCGGCGGGTGACGGCCGAAACAGGAGCGGCTTTCCGGTGAATCCGTCGAGTGGCAGTTGCCGCAAGCGAGGTGTCAGATCATCGATAGTCTCGGGAAGATGACCTTTCTCGAGACGATACAAATGCGCCGCAAACCCCGCGCGGATCACGTCGCGCCGCGCTTTGGCTTCGATTTCCAAACCGATCACGCCGGGCGTCGAACTGCGCACGAAGTACACTTCGGCCAACCATTGGGCAAGTTCATCGGCTTCGGACTCGAGAGCGTTTTCCAACGCGACAATCAGGCTTGCGCCGGTCCATGTTTCGAATTCCCGCCGCGCCCGGCGCATCGCCTCGAAGGCCGTTTGTCGCCTTACGGGATCCGGCTGCCGCGCGGCAGCAACTAATCGGTCAAACCGGTCATTGAGCGCTCGCATCGCCAGGTTCCAGTTGACCGTGCCGATGATCGCTGCCACGAGGTCAATCCGGTCGTCTTGAAATCTCTCAAGCTCGGACAGCGCCAGCCGCTCGTTGGCCGCGGCGAACTGCATCGCGTCCAACGCGACATGACGGTCGTCGATATCAATCTTGTCGGCAACCGGCACGAGAGTGGGCATGGTTGTCAACGCCCTCAAGCATTCCTCCGCATCGCCGGGGGACAAGGCCTCCGACGCGAGCAGCGCCGCGTCACCGCGGGCTGCCAGCTGCTCCAGGCTCGACGCGACGACCCACTGAGGCAACATGCCTTGACTCGTCAAGTGCGCGATGTGATGCAAGACGATCAAGTCCTGCCTCGCCGAGGCGACGTCGTTCTTCCCGAGCCGAAACATGGCACGCGCGAAGAAACCTCGGGCGACATCCTGGTGGTCGCCCAGCAGACGTAGGGTCAACGGGTAATGCCGAGCGAGGGGCCCCGAATTGGTATTCAGGCCGCTGACCAGTTCCTTCAAAATCACGTCGCGAGTCGCGGCCGAAGCTCCGGCGAAACGTGACCGAAGGGATGCCAGCGTTTCCCGGTAACCGGGCGCTGTCGCAAGGTAAGGCAAGTAGCAGTGAGTACGCCGCGCGCCCTCGGCCAGCCTGTCAAGCGCCTCCTCGTTTTGCCGCAACCATTCGGCAAGCTCGGGAAAATCGTCCACAACCCAGACACCGTCCAGTTGTGCGAATTGTGACCGCGCGGTGCCCGTCAGCGGGGCAAATCGGGGAGATGTCGACGCTGTGCCGATTGGAATCGGGACTCCGAGCATCTCGAAATACGTCGCTCGGGTATTATCATTCGTGGCATCCGGGCCCACCGCGCGACGCACCGCGACCTCCCAGTTATTATCCGCGGTCACACCTTTCGCATGCCGCTCGTTGGCCGCCTTGAGATAGTCCACCCATGCGCGGTCGTCCAACGGCGCGGTAATGTGGGTGACGGCCTTTTCGGGGCGAATCACTGCTGGCTGGGCGTCCGGAGATTCGGCCACCGGAAACTCATCGCAGCCGATCAGCGTAACGAAGGCAAGCCCCCCGAGGCAGACGCGCCACGCGTAGCCTTTGATGGTGACTCGGCCGACGGCGTGGGAAACCATGAAACCTCGTCCGATCGGAACGGGCAACTCGTCCATTAGTGTAATTACCCGTCTCGCATGCGGCAACGTTCCCTTTCGGCCTGCCGGGAATGGTCAGATGCAGTCGACCATTCGAAGGCTCTCATTCTTCTTCATGTCCCAGGATCACGACCCTGTCCGCCTTACTCTGCACGGCGGACTCGACGGCGGCCATCGCCTCGACCAGGCTCGCCTGCAGATCGGCGGCAACTGCGTTGAACAGTTCCTTCATTTCCAAGAAAGGTCCACAAGAAAGGTCAGAGAAAGGTCAGACACTCATGATTCAAGCGGCTGGGCGGCGGGATCAGCGGTTGGAGTGGTGAGCGGGTGGTCCGGCAGAGGGGAAAAGAGAGGGGGCGACTGGGGGCAAGCGGGCTGGAAGCGACGGGGAACGGGCGCGAAGGGCCACGTCAGTAGACCGCGATTTCACCGTTGCGGACGACCTGGTTTCTGGCTTGAGCCGGCATCGGCACTCTCCCGTACGCCAAGAGTGTGCGTCTGTACACATTCCAGCGTACCACGCCTGCCACTCGCCGGTCTGCTCACGGAGTGACCACAGGTTGTCACCGCTCGCGAAAATCCCACACTTTTCTTCGCCGGCGCGTACGAGACGTACCTGATCGCCGAAGCCACGGCGCAGGCGACTCGCGTGAGCCAGATCGCCGCGAGACTCCTACTCAAACTCGCTTCGTTGCCCAAGAGTCAATCTGGGAGACATGGGGCATGGAATCCCGGCAAAGCCGCGACCGGATGCTCTGCTGAGGTCTCGCCCGCTATGTCGGACGGTGGCCTTGGAGAACGGCGATTCAAGTCGAGAGCAAGTTTGTCACAAGGCGTTTCGGCGACTCAACGCCGACAGGGATGCCGCTTCTCGAATCTGCCTGACGAGCGGTTTGACGCCCGTTGACCAGCGCTTTCAGCCGGCTTATCCCCGGTCGCCCCCGCCCTTTCGCCCTCCGCCGAACCCGATGGATTAATCCGGATAGGACACTGTTCTACTCCAGATACGAAAGTCGATTGGAGAAATGACGGATGCAGCGAACTCGAGATCGGCATTCTCGGCGTCGAAACACCTTCCGTGGGGTAGCTCGTAACGACTCATGAGAAGTTTTTCGCACCGAGTTATTTCTTTCTCGACGAAATCCACCAGAGTATCCGTAGCGGAACGGCTGCCCGCCGCCAACACCTGCCAAGTGGGCGATCGTTCACCTCTCGGCGGGTGAGCGTCGTCCGTTCGCAAGCACAGGCAATTGAAGAAACCGTCCTCGAATGGCGACTCCGCGGTCGCCAAGTAGCATTGACACGGCTCGGCAATGTCGAATCCATGGCTTTGAATCCACTGCTGGAGGCACTGAATATCAACGCCTGTTCCGAGTCTGTCCGGTCGCATCAGGCACACGTTGTTGCCGTGCAACCGAAATCTGGGCGCGATGCTCGCCAGCAGCGTGTTGGTAAATCCGATGACCTCGAAAAGCGACTTGCCGGAAATGGGGATGGAGCACGTCATGCGTCCGTGTAGATGCGTGAGATCTTCATCAAATTCCCGCAGGACGACGAGTCCCTTGAAGCGATCATCGAGTATCAATCGGGGAAAACTTTCCGCGCTCATGGTCATTATCCGATTACAGCCCCAACGCTACGCTGTCCATACCGATCAAGCGACTGATCCAAATCGGTTCTCGCATCACGCAGATTCTCAATAGGCCTGGTCACGACCGGGGCGCTCCATCGCGTCGTTTCGGATCGTCGCCTTTTAACCAACTGTTCAACTTGCGCAGACTCGTCTTGACTGGCCCGCGAAGTCAATTCCGCATTGTTAGCCGACTATTCAGTGCGACGCAAGCCTAAAGAACTTCTCGATCGCCCATTCAAAAACACGAGTTCAGCCGCTGACCAATTCAGTTGCCGGCGCCGCTCAGCACGAACGCGGCCCAAACGGCGGGCGGCGCGGGCTCTTCGGCGTCGGGCAAACGGATCGACTTGCCGATCTGAATGCCGCGCTGCGCCAGTTCGCTTCGTAACTCCCGACGCCGTTCCGCCACCAATTCCGGCTGGCGGATGATCGTGAGCTGCGCCTGCCGCAGCGCCTCCAGTTTGGACATCCGGCCCTGCCACAGATTGCGAAAGAAGTGTTCCATCAGCAGGCTGGTCGCGGCGTCGTCCACACTCCACAAACTGGCGATCAGCGTTTGCGCGCCGGCCCGTTGAAACGCCTGCTGCAATCCCAGCACTCCCTCTCCCCGCTGGATCTTGCCGAGTCCCGTTTCACAGGCGCTAAGCACCACCAGATCGACGCCCCGCAAATCCAGCGACGCGATCTCCTTGCCGCTCAACAGGCCCTCCGACGGATTGGTGTTCGCCCCGGCCAGCGCCAGGCTGCAGCGCAGCAGAGACTCGTCGACGAACAGCAATTCGCGGCCACTGGGCGCCGAGTTCAACGCGCCGTTGGTCCCCCCGGCCGCCACCGCCGCGGGGCTCGACTCCTCAAATCGGCCGTGGGTGGCCACGTGCACGTACTTCCAGGGCTTTCGGTCCTCGGACGGCAGGATGGCCTTGAGGAACAAGGGCTTGTCCGCCGCTCCGTTCAGCTCTTCGATTCGAGCCGAATCATTCCGCTCCGACCGCCGAAACAGCTGGGCGACGCGTTCCGATTCGGACCTGGTCCCCGGCAGCCGAGCCAGTGCCCCTTGACCGTAGTCCAAGTCGCCGACAGTGAGCAGTCCCGTGCCCTCTCCGGCCGGAGTCAGCGTGTGGGCGGCCAGCAGGTGCTGTCCGGACACAAAGTAGCCGATCGCAGTCTGCTCGACCAGAAACCCCCGGCCGGCGTCATCGGGCAGCGCGGCCAATGGCAGCTGGCACAGGACGCCGTCAGGCGCGACGAACACCGTGTCGGAGCCGCGAACGTGGTCCGCCAGTGGCTGCCAGATGTGCTGCCGCAATTGCCGACCAAGCTGTTGAAGTTCACGCGGATCGCCGCTTGCGGTCGCTGCCTCGCGCCAGCGCGTGACTAAATCCTCAATCGGTTCGGCGCTTCCCAGTTGCAACAGCGCGGGGGCGGAGCCTGGTTCGGAAAACACGAAAGCCAGCAGACGCCGCTCCGAGCTGGTCTCCGCGGCCTGGTTGTCGTCCTGGTAATGATCGTAGAACTGGTAATCGACGAACGCGGCGCCCGGCGGCAAGGCATCCGCCACTCGGGACGGGGTCGCCGCTTGCAGTTGGCGCAAACCGCGGAAGGGCTGGCTCGCCTCGGCCAGTTGTTGTTCCAGCTCCACCAGTCGGCGCTCGACGTCCTTCAACCGGCCGCCGTCACCGGCCAGCGATTCCTCCCCTGGCCGGGCGCCGAAGTACAGGCGGGCCAGGCGGCTTCGCTCCCGGCGGAGCTGATCGATCAGCGGTGCGAGTTGCGGTTGATCCCGCGCCGCGCTCTCCTCGGCGATGCGAGCGAATTCGACTCCCTTCCAGGACAGGGCCTGCTGGTAGATCTCACTTGCCGGCCGCCCGGCCGCCACGGCGCAACTGAAATACAGATCCAGGTTGAGCCGCCGCCACACCAGCTGGCTGCGGCGTTGCCGAGAACTCAGCACCGAAAACGTTCGATCCAGTACTTCCCGTTCCGCTCGCAACGACCGTTCGGCTCGTTCCACCGCCTGTTCGTATTCACCGAGTTCGTAGTGGTTGGCCGCCATGTTGAACAAGACCAGCGCGTTGCGAGGATGATGGTCGCCCAGGGAAGCGGACAAGGTCGAGGCTTCGGTGAGCAGCTCCAGCGCGCGCCGAGGTTGATCCAGCCGGGCGTGACAGAGGGCCATGTTGTTCAGCAGCAGGGCGTGATACATGCCGCGTTCGTCGAGGCGAGCGAGCAGCGGCTGGGCCTTGCGGGCCACATCCAGCGCCCGTTCGTAGTCCTTACCGCCGAAGTGCGCCGCGCTCAGGTTCAACAAGCTGAACGCGTACTCAATGTTCCTCAAGCCCAGTTCCTCGAAGATGGCGGCGGCCTCGCCCGCCAGCGAGATGGCGTCGTCCAGGCGACCCATTTCGCGGTAGACCATCGACAGGTTGGCCGCGCTCTTGGCGTATTCGGGCGTACGCTTGCCGAGTTCCGCCCGCACCTGGACGGCCTCGCGCAGAAACTCGGCGGCTTGCTCCAACTCCCCCAACTCGGCGTGAATCGTTCCCAGGTCGTTCAGGCTGATGGCACGCGCGGGGTGCGATTCGCCGAACCGGCGCGACTCGTTCAACGCTCGCCGCATCATCGGCAGCGACTGGTCGTAGCGGCCCAGCTCGCGGTAGAGATTCGCCAGGTTGTTCAGCGTGATGGCGTAGTTCGGTGACCGCTCGCCAAGTTTCTCGTACACCTCCAGCGTCCGCAGGTACAGCGGCTCGGCCTGTTCGTGACGCCCCATCAGCCAGTGGATGTAGGCCAGGTTGTTGATGCTCGAGGCATACGCCGAATCCAGCTTGCCGGCCGCCTGTTGCAGAGCGTGCGACTGTTGAAACAGCGGCAGCGCCTTGTCGTAAGCGCCCGCCTGCTGATGCAAGTAAGCCAGGTTGTTCAGCGCCATGGCGTACCGTGAGTGCTGCTTGCCGGCATGGGCGGCCAGCTCCAAAGCGCGCTCGGCGAACGGAATCCCTTCGTCGATCCGGCCCAGATTGGCATAAACCACCGCCAGCACGGTCGCGCTGTCGAAGGCCTCCGGATGGGCGGGCGGCAGCAATTCGGCGCTGTCCCGCGCCGCCCGTTGCGACAGTGGCAGGGCGGCATCCAGTTCGCCGCGCTCCCACAGGCCAATCACCCGCTGGTTCAAATCGCGAATGTCCCGCACCTTGCGATTCCAGGCGACGATCATCTGGTTCTCGACACGAACTGCCTCCCGCGCCGCCTCGGCGGTTTCGAATCGCTGAATCCGCAGCTCAAAGGGTCCCCCGTCCCCGGTGCCCTCCGACGCCGACACCAGCTGATACTCGGCCGTTTCCGCGCACTGAAACAGCATGCGCGCGTCGGTGTCCTTCCCGCCTCCATCGGCCGCTTGCAACTTGTCGCCGCCAGCGTCCTCCAGCCGCAGGCAGGAGTCGAAAGCATAGCTGTGAAGGTCGATCAGATAAAACTTCCCCTGCTCGAAACGCACCGTGTATCGCCGGCTGTAACCGGGCCGCTCCAGCCGCGGATCGATCGGCGCGTTGGCGTCCAGCTTTCCATCCTGGACGGTCACGTCGGCAGTCAGTGCGATTCGCTCGTCCGCTCGCGCCGCGGCCGACCAAAATGCCGCGGCCAGCATCCCGACCAGCGGCATGTAGCGTGCGAGAACCGCGGTCCCTGCGCTGCGAGCGTTCATGACAGGCCTCCTGGGTCTTGTGGCTGGAAGTGGCAGCGACGCCGGAAAACTTCGATTACTCGGCGACCGCGGCGACGCGAGCGAAACGCACGGCCTGGACCAATTCAAAGTGCGGAGTCAGTCGCCGCAGGACGTCCACGATCGGTTCGTCCAGTTTCTTCGATTCGCCGATCTGGATGCCGCGATTCATGGGCCTGTGGAAGTATTCGGCGGTCGGCTGATCATCCCGCAGTTCCAGCCACACGACTTCCGACTCGTGGTGGAACTCCGCCTGGCTGATGTTGCCCAGCAAAGGCCGCAAGTCGATCGAAACGGGCAGCGGCGTTCGCCGAGCGCACATCACGACCGTATCCAAGCCGGGCGGGCCGTCGGCGATGAATCCCTCCCGCAACTCCAGACTCGGCACGAACAGTCGCGACGCCGGGCGCTGTACGGGCCTTGGAGTGGCCCACGTATGTCCCTCAATAGGATTCCAAGGATACACCGGCGTCGTTGCGCCCGAAGCGTCGACCCAGACGATGTAGACGAAGGCTGGCTCGCTGAGCCGCACATCCAGCCTTAACCCGTCGCCATTGTGAATCGGAAGGGCGCCCGGCTGATCGACCGCGATTCCCTGTTTGCTCAGATCATCCCAAACGCGCAGCTGAAATTCTCCCGTCAACGGGAGCGTCGGCGGAACCGGAGTCTGGGCGGTTGCGGGCGCAGTCGTCGGCTGGTCGGCCGTTGGCGTTTCCGGCGCAGGTCGCGCTGTGCCCATCGAACGCCACCAGATCGTCGCCGCGGCCAGCGCAACGGCCAGGATCACCGCCGCGGCTGCGATCATCGATCCGTATCGCCGCCACCCAACGCGCTGCCCGGCGAACGGGTGCGACGCCGGTGAGCCGGAATGATTCGCCAGCCAGGTTTCCAGCGCGGCCTGGAATGAGCCGGCGTCCGCGTACCGCTGTTCGACTGCATGGGCCGTGGCATGTCGCACAATTGCCTCCAGTTCGGCGTCGATGCCCGGCGAGACTTCCGACAGCGAAGGCGGCGCCTGGCTGGCGACCTGGTGCAGGACTTCGAGCGCCGAGCCGTGAAAGGGAAGCTGGCCGCTGAGCAGCCAGTACAGCACCACTCCCAGGCTGTAGATATCGGTGCGTTCGTCGAGAGGTTCGCCGCGGGCCTGCTCGGGCGACATGAACGACGGCGTGCCCGAAATGCCGCCCGGAGCCGTCAGCTGCGCCTGGTCCCATTGCGACTGGGCGAGCCCGAAATCGGTCAGCAACGCCCGGCCGTCCTGGTCCAGGAGCACATTGCCCGGCTTGAGATCACGATGAATGATACCCGCCGCATGCAACGCGCGCAGCGCCTCGAGCAGTTGGGAGACCAGCAGCACGGCTTGCCGCGGCTCGGGCATTTGTTGGCACTTGAACGTCTCGGCCAATGACCGCCCGTGGACGAAGGCCATCACGACGAACGGAATGCCTTCCTGCTGGCCCACGTCATAGATCGGACAGATGTGCGGATGGCGAACCTTGGCCGCCGCGCGGGCCTCGCGCAGGAAACGCTGCCGGGCCAGGCCCGTGTTGCTTCCCTGGAAGTGCGGTACCTTCACCGCGACCTGCCGGTCCAGTTCCGGATCGAGCCCGCTGTAGACCGTTCCCATGCCCCCGGATCCCACGCGTTCGAGGATCCGGTAGCGACCAAACGCGCGCGGCACGCCGCCGTCCACGCAGCTCGAAGGCGCGAGCCCCGCCGCTCCGCCGCCGGTTCTCCAATCGGTCGTCGCGTCCGCGACACTGTCGGTGTCCAAAGACGGAACGGCCTCCCGAGGTGGTGCCGACGGTCGTGGATCGGGCCGATCGCTCTTCGCCATGCTGGTCTTCTCCTCGCGCGCCCCCATACCTCTTGCCGCCGCGAAGGTCCAAGTGACCCGACGGGCGTGTCGCCCTCAGCCGGCGTGTCGCCCTCAGCCATTGTCGGCGATGGGGACGCGGGGAGCAACCCGCGGCCGTTCGAGCGCCGTCGCAGTTGTCGGCGTGCGGAGGCGTTGTCTGTGAAGCGGAAGCCCGACGGACTTGGAAGTCCGTCGGGCGCTTCGACTGGAAGTCCGCCGTACGGCGAGGTGCTTGGGACGGGCACTTAGCCACTCCGCACCCGCACGCCGGGACGGACCTGATCGGTGCGGTAGACGACCAGCTGGTCGCCAGCGCTCAGGCCCTGGATGATTTCGGTTTCGCGGCCGTCGCTGATGCCGATTTCCACCGGCTGCGACCGGAATTCCTGGGCGCCATCCAAGAAAGGCACTGGATTTGTGCAGCCGGATGGCCCACACCGGCATTGGCACGTGGACATCTGCTATCGGAATCTGGCCGGCACCTTTTTCTTCACGATCACTGTGCTCGATGGCTACAGCCGCTTCATCGTGCACGCGGAGATCCGCGAGTCCGCCAAGGAGGACGACGTGGAAGCTGTGGTCCAGCGCGCGTTGGAGAAGTTTCCCGGTGTGAAGCCACGAATCACGGACAGATCGGAATTGTATTCGACCTGTCCGTATCGAAGCGAATCAGTCCGACGCAAGTTGCCGACGAGAGACGCACTTCACCGAGATCTTGGACGACACGATGGAAATGACTCGACCATAAGTTGGCCACGACACCCCGAATCGAAGACCCCCTTCAGAACCGATGGGATTGCAGGAATTCGACACTGCCTGCGATCGACTCGGCGGATTGCCTACGGTGCATCGCGACGAGTGCCAAAACGGTTTGACCGATCGTCAGTCGCTTTTGATGGGCATACGCGATTCCGGCATGTTGGCTTCCCAACGCGTGCAGTCGTAGGAAGTCATCATCGTGAGTAACGAGGACCCGCCCCTCCCGAGCGGCGTACTCGAGCTGTTCGCGGTCAGAGGCCCCAACCAATCCGGCCTGACGGGACGTCGTGACGTCGATGCCTCGATGCTGCAGTCCGTTTGCCACTGCGTTGGCAACGCTCTCGTCAAGATGATACTTGATTTCCATCGGCATCCCTACCTTGCGGTGCCCGCATCTTCGGGTCTGCCATCAATCTCTCGACAAGGCCATCCGCGTCGCGGATTTGTTCTTCGATCCGTGCACGATTGTCGTGGTAGTACGTCAGTGCGGCATGAACGTCCCCGTGCGTAAGCTGCGGGTACTCCGTGACGATTTCGTCAGGAGATCGGCCTTGCTCCGTCCAAAGCACAATGTCCTGAACGCGAATTCTCGTCCCAGTGACGCGAGGCTTGCCGCCGCACGTGCCAGGGGTTTCAACAATGTGCTTTGTAATTATCGGTTCGGTTGCCATGCGAATATTCTACCTCGATTCGTCGTGAACGTCATCTTTCAGCAACCGGAGTCGACGGCATGTCGAATAGTCATGGCAGTGAAAGGTCAGACACCCATGGTTTAAACGGCTGGGCGACGGGATCAGCGGTTGGAGTGGTGAGCGGGTGGTCCGTCAGAGGGGAAAAGTGAGGGGGCGGCCTGCGGCAAGCCGGCTGGAAGCGACGGCCAACGGGCGCGAAGGGCCGCGATAGGCAGCTTCGAGGCGCGGCATTCTTGCACGCCGAGCGGACCGCTCGAGATTGCGGGGTTGCGGAACGACGGATAATGGGAGGCTGGCGTGCTCCGGCAGCGACTTTGGCACAAGTTTCGACCCGCTCGGAGTCCACTCGCGGCGAGTCCGGCAGCGCAGCTTTGACCTCGCCAGTAACTTCCAGCGTCGACGAGCCGCCAGCCACTTCCCCAACGCCCTGCGTAATCAGCAACCCGCCCGAACAGATCGGTGCCAGCCAGGCGTCCTTCAGCAACGCCTGCTCATCCAGGATTTCCCGCATCCGAAGCGTTGCTCGCAGTGTAGCCCGATTGTCCCCAATCGGGTTCTTTGGCGCCGGATGTGTGCGTTACGCAGGGAGCGATTGGGGACAATCGCTCTACACTGCCGCAAGCGATTGGGGACAATCGCTCTACACTCGTCGGCTCCCGCACCCATCGTTGCTAGTCCGGATTCCACTCCGGCCAGGCCAGCTTCCAGCGGCAAGCCACCTCCTCGTCCGACCACTCGGCCGCGATGTCGGGCCTCGTGCGAGCGATCAGGTGCATGTGGTTCGACAGCACACTATGGTTGCCCACGTCGACCGCGAACACTCCGGCCTGGTATTCCAGCAGCTTCTCAATCCAGTTGCGCCGATAATCGTAATCGTCGCCCGTGTACGAATCCTGGCCGCACAGGAACGCTCGCTGCACGCACCGCGACCAACAGTGGTAGACCGCGATCTCGCCATTGCGGACAACCTGGTTTCTGGCTTGAGCTGGCATCGATGTCCTCCCGCACGACAATAGTGTGCATCGGTACACAACCCAGCGTACCACGCCTGCCGCTCGCCTGTCTGCTCACGGAGTGACCTGCGGGACTATGGATCAAAGCAATTCGCTCCATTCGCACTTGGCTACTCGCGGGACGCGGATTTCGAATGAGTCGAACATCATTTGAGGATCTGAATTCTTGAGTGCGACAGGTGTTGGGTGATTCCATCAGGTGCCGGCTGCGTCAAAACAGGGTGTACAGCAGCCCCTCCCCAGCCCTCCCCGGAAGCCGGGGAGGGGGCCAGAGGGATTTCCAGGGGGAGCGCTCGTCGGAGCGGAGGCAGTCCAAGTTTCCCTCGGTTGTCACGCCAAATTCCCTCAGCAAAGTAACTCAAAAGCTGCACGATCCCGAAGCGGGGAGGGGGCCAGACGTGATCGATTGAGTCCTTGTCGCCTATCGGAGTGACGAATCGCCATGAACGGGTACGTTGTCATTGGTCAATTTGCAATTTGCAATTTGCAATTTGCAATCTCCGATCCGCTCCAAGTATTGTTGAGCTCCGACATCCGAGGTGAAGTGCCTCTGGCCTATCCGAACCACATGCGCCAGGTGGCTCGGCGAACGGCGTCTGGCAAGAAACAAAAGACGGGCGCCTGACTTCAGGCGCCCGTCTGGTTTTCGATTCCACCGCTGTCGGCAACGGACTACGGGTTGTCGCCACTGGGACGAGCCGGACGGCCTTCGCCACCGGGACGACCGCCGGGTCCACCCGGACCTCGGCCACCCGGTCCACCAGCTCCACCGGGGCCACGGCCGCCGGGCCCACCGGCTCCGCCACGGCCACCGAAGCCACCGAAGCCACCGCGGCCCAGCGCGGCTCGCTCTTCGGCGGTCAGCTCAACCGGCTTGCCCTTCATTTTTTCGAAGTCGGCCTTTTGAGCGGAGGTCAGCACGGCCAGCACCTTGGTTTCGCGTTCCTTGTTGAACTCCTCGAACTGCTTCCTCAGAGCGTCGCGGTCGGCGCCACCGGCGTTACCACCTTGAAAGGCGGCCCGCATCCGCTCCCGCATCTGTTCGCCCATTTCCGTCTGCACGGTCTCCATCTTGGTCTTCTGTTCGTCGGAGATCTTCAGCTTGCCGGCGATCTCCGTGTCCTGCAGGGCGGTCAGGCCCATGATCTGCAAGGCCACCTCGCGCAGGCGTTCGGACTGGTGCGGCAACAGGAACTCATCCACCTTGGCCAGGGTTTCCGTGTCTCGCTTCTCGCGATCCTTCCGCATGTTGTCGAACAACTTCTGTCGTTCTTCCTCGGACATTTCCCGGAAGTTCTGCGGGAACTCGGGCCGCTGGCGATTGGCCTGCTGGTCGTCGAAATACTTCTTGAGGTCGGTAACCTGTTCCGGCAGGACGTCGAGTTCCTTCTGCAGTTTTTCGTTTTCCGGCAGCGCTCGGGCCAGTCCGATGACGGTTTGATTGACCGACACGCGGAACCCGCCCCCGCCTCCGAAGCCAAAGCCCCGGCCACCCTGGCCGCCTGGACCACCCTGGCCGGGCGCCTGGCCGCGGCCGCCCGGTTGCCGCTGTTGAGCATCCACGGCGGCGGTACACAGCAATGCACCCATCAACATGGCCGCCAACACCACGAACTTTCGAGACACCATAGACGACTCCTTTGGGAATCTAAAACGTTGAAGAGCGAAGTCTTTCCGGGTGCCGCTCGACGAGGCGGGCCGGCATGGGACCTGCATTCTAAGTGCCGTGGACCTGCCGATCGAGACCGAAGTTGCCGGAAAAAAGACCCGGCGGAGCCCTGTCAGCAGGGCCGGCTCGCGGTGCGATCGTTACAATGGAAAACGGGCGAGCCGAAAACGCGTACACAGGAAACCTGGAAAAGCCGGGGGTCTCCGGGGACGACTGCCGACTGGCCTGATCTTGTGTACCCGCCAGCGTACGATTCGTTACCAATCCTTGGAATCCGTGCCGGCCAGGGCGGTTTTCACTCAGCCAGAGCAAGTTTATTCGATGGATTCAGAAAACGGCCGGCTTCAGCGTCTGGTGCAGCTCCTTCGGGACGGGGACGAACAGGCGCTTGCCGAGTTGTTTCTGTGGTATCGCGACAAGTTGTGGCGGATGGTCAACTTTCGGCTCGACCAGCGGTTGTTGGGACGTGTGGACGCGGACGACGTGTTGCAGGAGGCGTACCTGGCGGCGGCGCAGCGGGTGGAGCATTTCCGCAAGGAAACGGAGATGTCGGCCCTGGTCTGGCTTCGGCTGATTGTCGGCCAGACGCTGACCGACGTGCATCGCCGGCACCTGGGGGCTCGGATGCGGGACGCTCGACAGGAAGTTTCGATGCACGTGCCATCGGCCCAAGCGTCATCGATCAGTCTCGCGGCCCACCTGCTGGGGCATCTGACCAGCCCCAGCCAGGCCGCCATGCGGGACGAGATGGCTCGACGCCTGGAAGAGGCCCTGGACAGCATGGATCCGATCGATCGCGAAGTGTTGGCTTTGAGGCATTTTGAGGAGTTGAGCAATAACGAGGTGTCGGAGGTGCTGGGACTGCAGAAGTCGGCGGCCAGCAACCGTTATGTTCGGGCGCTGAGCCGGTTGCGGGGAATCCTGGCGTCGATGCCGGATTTTTCCGGAGGCGATTCCGGGCCCGCGAGGACCTGAGGCGGGGCAAGGCAGACTGAGGCGAGAAATTTCATGGCGAATGTGGATTCCGATCGCAACCCGCTGGAAGTGCTGGCCGAGGAGTTTGCCGAACGGCATCGCCGGGGCGAGCTTCCGTCGTTGACCGAGTACACCCGCCGATATCCGGACCTGGCGGACGAAATCGAGCAACTGTTCCCCACGATCGTGGCGATGGAGCAGTTAAAGCACCGCCGGCTGGAGTCCGGGTCGGGGCGTGCCAGCCTGGGTCAGGCGCCACTGGAGTGGTTGGGCGACTATCGGATCATCCGCGAGATTGGCCGCGGCGGCATGGGGGTCGTGTACGAAGCGGAGCAGCAATCGCTGGGACGCCGGGTGGCGGTCAAGGTTCTGCCTCGCCAGGCGACGTTGGACGGCAAGCATCTGGCCCGGTTCCAGCGGGAGGCGCAGACCGCGGCCCGACTGCACCATACCAATATCGTCCCCGTGTACGGCGTGGGGCAGCAGGAAGGGCTGCACTACTACGCCATGCAGTTCATTCACGGGCTGGGTCTGGACAAGGTGCTGTCGGAACTCAAACGGCAGGAATCGTCTCCGGCGGCCGACCTGTCGCGGCCTTTGACGGTGCCGTCCGACGGCGGAGGCGTGTCGGCGGCGGCCGCGGCCCTGGCGATGCTGGACGGCCGGTTTTCGGTGCCGCGCAAGCCGGGCATCGGTTCGGACGGGTTGAGTTACACAGCGGCCATCGGCTCGCTGGATCCGAGCACCCAGCGGCGCGGCGCCGTTCGCCCTTCGGAAACCGAAATCCGTGCCCGCGAACTGGCAGTGTCGGAACCCGATCGTGCGTTGCCGGAGGCGCCCGGAAGGTCCTCCTCGGCGCCTCCAGGTGACGACCCCGCGCTCGACGCGGCGGAACAAGCCTCCGAGGTGGCTGAGCGGGAGGCGGCGGAGGTTGGGAACGACGCATCGCGGGACGCTAGGCCGGAGCAGGCCCGTGCGTCGGACGCGGTGCCCGAACCGGCGGACGAGGCGGCTCCGCGCCGTCGCCGACCGGTTCGAACCCGTTTGCGGGGCAACCGCTATTGGCGCAGCGTGGCGCGGATTGGCGTGCAGGTGGCGGACGCCCTGCAGTACGCGCACTCCCAAGGCACTCAGCACCGCGACATCAAGCCGGCCAACCTGCTGCTGGACGGCGAGGGGGCGGTCTGGGTCACCGACTTCGGGCTGGCGCGGGCCCTGGACAACGACCGCGTGACTCAGACCGGCGACATTGTCGGCACGCTGCGCTATATGGCTCCGGAGCAGTTCAACGGGCAGGCCGACGCGCGGGCCGACGTCTACAGCCTGGGGCTGACGCTGTACGAACTGTTGACCTTGTGTCCGGCTTTTGATGCCGATAACCGCAATCAACTGGTGCAGCAGGTCACGCAGGGCGTGCCGGTCCGGCCCCGGGGCATCTGCCAGGAGATCCCCCGCGATCTGGAAACCATCGTGCTCAAGGCGATCGCCCGCGAGCCGGCCCATCGCTATCAGTCGGCCGGTCAGATGGCCGAGGACTTGCATCGTTTCCTGGAAGACCGCACGATCCTGGCTCGCCGGCCGTCTCCGCCCGAACGGCTCTGGCGCTGGTGTCGCCGGAACCAGGCGGTTGCCGCGCTGATGCTGACGGCCTTCGCCGCCATGCTGCTGGCTGCCGTCGTCGGCTGGGTCGGCTATGTCCGGACGGCCCACCAGCACGCCGAGGCTCAGGCGGCCACCGAGCGGGCGGAAGACAACCTGGACCTGGCGATGCGGGCCTTTGAGGATATTTTCAGCCGGATTTCGGGCCAGCAGGCCTTCCAGCCGCTCGAGTCGGCTGAAAATGAGGTCTGGCAGGAGCCGCCTCCGGAGCACGTGATCAGCACGGCCGATGCTGCCCTGTTGCAGCGGATGCTGGAGTTTTACGACCACTTTGCCGACCGCAACGCCGGCAACACCAAACTGGCTCTGGAGACGGCCCGGGCCAGCCGGCGAGTGGGCGACATCCAGCGGCGGCTGGGGAATTTCACGGACGCCGAGGCGGCCTATGTCAAGTCGCTCGACACGTTCGCCTCGCTGGCCGAGGCGGCTGGCCGGCCCACCGAGTATGCTCTGGAGCGGGCCGGCATCCGCAACGAATTGGCCTCCATCCACGCTCGCCGCAGGGAGCACGAACGGGCGGCCGGCGAACTGCTGATCGCCGAGCGGCTGCTGCTGCACCTGCCGCCCGACGTGGGCGCCCGGCCCAACGTTCAGCTCGAACTGGTGCGGACTTACAACCAGATGTTGAATCTGTATGTTCGCAACAGCGTGCTCTCGCGGCAGACACTGAAGGTGGCCAGCGAACAGACGGTCAACATTCTGGAGAATCTCAGGCAAGCGGACCCCGGTAATCCGGATTACCGACTGGCGATGGCCCAGTGCAAGCTGAACCAGAGCCGCTGGTCCTGGCTCCGCCGGGGAGCGAGCGGGCGGGACGGCGATGCCACTCCGCGAGGTCCCAGTACCGTTTCGACCGGCGACGGGGGCAGCGAGTCGGCCGCGCCCGGCCCGCGGCCGCTGCCCCCATCGGAAGAAGCGTTGCAGATGTTCGAACAGTTGGTCGCGGACTTTCCCGACAACCCCACATACAAGTTCGCCCTGGCGGAAACGTACGCTCACACGGCGATCTCGCAAAGCATGTTTCGCCGCACGAGCCTGTCGCAGCAGCGCCTGAGAAAGTCCATGGAGCTGCTCGCCGAACTGGCGGATCAATACAAGCACATGCCCGACTACCGCGCTTCGCTGGCTCGCGCTCACAGCCGCCTGGGCATGCACCTGCTGCTCTCCAATCGCCACGAATCGGCCTTGCGGGAATTGGAAACCTGCGCTTCGATGCAGGCGGAACTGGCCGAAGAGTATCCTGCGGTGCCAGGCTACCGGCTGGCGCACGGCTGGTCGGTTTACATGCTGGTCCGCTTCCACCTGCGGCAGGAGCACGGGGAGGAGGCCGCCGAACTGGTCGATCAGGTGATCGAGATCACCGCGGGCTTGCTGGAGGAGGACGCCAACAACCAGGTCGCCCTGCAGTTGCAGTCGGAAGCACTGGAAAGCCTGGCCGACGTCGCCCTGCTGCTGGGCAATAGCGCTCAGGCGGAACTGGCCGCCGACCGGGCGCTCGAAGCGCGCGATCGGTTAAGCAAGCTGCGGCTGGCCTCCGGCAACGACCGTTTTCGCGGTCCGGGCGGCGTGCCGCGGTTTGGCTTCCCTTCCGTCGATCGCCAGCCCCAGCGCGGTGGGGACAGCGAACCGCGAGGATCCGGACGCCGCGACGCACGCGACCGCGAGCCGACCGCGCCCGAAACGGGCGGGGCCAGCGCCGGTTGATCCGGCGGGGGCGCCGGGCGAATATCCCGCGCGTCGCCGATCCATCGATCGAACCAGCTACGATCTCCAGGCGCGGATCACGGCACTGTTGTCGGCTTCGCCCAGCCCCAGTTCGACCGCCCGTTCCAACAACTCGCGATGCACGTCCGTCAGCGGCACGCGGGCGCCGGCACCGTGGGCCAACTGCTGGATCAACCGCACATCTTTCAGGTGCTGGGCGAGCCGGGCGTGAGGTGTGAAGTCGCCGCTGAGCATCTTGTCTCCCTTGGACTCCATGACGGCCGAACGGGCCGGACCGGCACGCAAAACGTCCAGCACCACGGGCAAGTCGAGCCCGCAGGCGCTGGCCAGAGACAGCCCTTCGGCCAGGGCGGCGCGGTTCAGACCCAGCACCAGGTTGAAGACCAGCTTCATTCGCGCGCCGCTGCCCCAGGGTCCCACGTGGAAGATGCGATCCGTGAACAATTCCAGCACCGGACGGCAGGCTTGCAGGTCGTCGGCCCGACCGCCGACCAGCAGCAGAATCTCGCCCCGTCGAGCCTGCTGGCTCGAACCGGCCACCGTGGCGTCCAGATAGGCGATCCGCTCCGCGGCCAGGGCGGCTCCCAGGCCGGCCGTCGCCGCGGGGTCGCCCGTCGTGGTGTCCAGCAGCGCGATGCCTTCTGGCGGTTGACCCCGCCGCCACTGGTCCCGCAACTGCTCAACGACCGCCGCCACCTCCTGGGAATCCGGCAGACAGAGCACGATCTGCCGGCACCTGGCGGCCACCTCTCCAGCGGAATCCGCGGATTCTCCACCCGCTCGGGCCAAGGCTGCCTGCCGCTCCGGCTGCAGATCGAACCCGATCACCTCTCGGCCACCGGCCAGCAGCCTCTCGGCCAGCGCCGATCCGAGCAACCCCAGGCCGATCAAGCCGACTGGCTGCGCGCGATCCGCCATCGACTGGTCTCCTTCCGGCCCGCTACCACATGATGACTATCCGCGCACCGCTGACTGAAAACCACTTACCGCCAAACTGGCGTTCAACGGCTAATCTTCCAGGTCCATCGTCGGGCCGCCGGGGGCCAGCAGGATCACGACGCAGCCCAGCAGATAGACCAGGCTGGCCGAGGCGCCGATCTGTTCGTACCGCCCGGCGTAGACGTCGACCAGGGCCACGGTGGACAGGATCACCACGGCGGAAATGATGCGGCCGAAGTTGAACGCCACGCCCGAACCGGTCGCTCGGATCCGCGTGGGGAACAGTTCCGGCAGGTACAATGGCAGCCAGCCAAAATACACCGTGCTGACCAGTCCGAGCAGGAAAATGGGCCCCATGAACGCCAGATCGCGGGCCGGTGAGCTGAAGCGAAACACGTAGCCGGCGACGAGTGCCGAGCCGAGGCTGACGGCGAAATACGTCAGCCGTCGTCCGGCCAGGCTGGCCAGCCACCCGCCCGCCAGGCTGCCCAGTACGGCCCCGATTCCCCAGACGGTTTGCGTGTCGGCCTTGAGCGTCTGATCGGGAATCGCCAGACGAGTGCCCACGTTGTCGGCCCACAGCAGCATCCATTTGCTGGCTCCCCACGCTCCCAGCAGCGGCAACCCGCCCAGGCAGATGCCGACCAGCGTCCGGCCGAGCAGTGGCGGACGAAACACCTCGGCCACCGATGCGGTGCGAGCGCCCGTGGCCTGCTGCCTCGCGCGGGATGCCAGCCAGCGGGGCGATTCGGGCACCGCCAGCAGCACGAACAGTCCCAGCAGGGCCGGGGAGGCGGCCAGCAACATGATCCAGCGCCAGGAGTCGGGCGTGATGGCGAATTGCTGAGCGAGCAGGCCGAGCAGGGTGATGCCGACGTTGGCCGAGGTGCCGATCAGCCCGGCCAGCGTCGGCCGCGAGACGCTCGGCCAGGCTTCGCTGACCAGCGCCACTCCAGCCGGCCACATGCCGCCGATCCCCAGGCAGGCCAGGAATCGCAGCACCAGCAGCGCCTCCGGGCTGCTTGCCAGGTAGCCCGCGCCGGTCAGCAGGCTGTAGCACAGGATGCTGCAACCCATCGCCTTGACTCGGCCGGCTCGGTCGCCCAGCCAGCCGAAAACCAGGCCCCCGGCCGCCGCTCCCAGCAGGAAGGCGCTGATGTACCAGGTGAACCAGCGGCCAATCGATTTCTTCAGTCGCGTGGCCTCGTCGTCCGCCGCCGGCGATTGGCCCGGCGTGATGGCGCCGGCGCTCGGCGTCATGGGGTTGGCTTCGCCCGGCGGAGAACTCTCGATTGGCTGAAAACTCTTGATGATCGGCGCGGTGGCCAGCGGAAACAACGACATCGCCACGCCGGCGAACATCCAGCCCAGGAAGGCCGTCGTCAGCACCAGGTAGCGGCCGGCTGCTGGCAACTCGTGCCCGGCACTCGCGGCGGCGGCGGTCGACTCGCGATTGCCCGGCATCGGCCGCTCCTGGCTGGTTTGGCGCTTAGAAAATCCCCAGCGCCATCAGGCTGTAGCGCACCACCAGGCCGGCGGCCACCACGCTGACCATGCTCATCAGCTTGATCAGAATGTTGAGGCTCGGACCGCTGGTGTCCTTGAACGGATCGCCCACCGTGTCGCCGACGACCCCCGCCTTGTGGGCCTCGGAGCCCTTGCCGCCGTGAGCGCCGCCTTCGATATGCTTCTTGGCGTTATCCCACGATCCGCCGGCGTTCGCCATGAAAATCGCCACGCAGAAGCCGCAGGTCAGCGTGCCGACCAGCAGCCCCAGCACGCCGCCGACGCCCAGCAGCAGGCCGACCACGATCGGGGTCGCCAGTCCCAGCAGCGACGGCAGGATCATCTCCCGCTGAGCCGCCTTGGTACTGATGGCCACGGGGCGAGCGTAATCGGGCGTCTCGGTCCCCTCCATGATGCCCTTCTTCTCGCGGAACTGGCGGCGGACTTCCTCCACCATACCCTTGGCCGCCCGCCCGACCGCCTTCATCGTCATCGCACAGAAGACAAACGTGGCCATCGCTCCGATGAACACGCCCACCAGCACTTTCGGGTTCATCAGCGAGGCGTCGTAATACTTCACGAAGTCGGGCAGCGTGGCCGTATGCACCAGCAGCAGATTGTCCCCCGTGGCGGCGAACACCACGTCCCCATCCTGTTCGACGATCATGCCGTCCTCGATCCGCCGGGGGCCGCCGCGGAAATCGAGCGCATCCCACTGCTCGCGGATCGCCTTGTGGCGGACGTCGTCGGGCATCGCCAGGTAGGTCTCGCCCTCGGTGGCGCTGGTCTTGTGGACCACGAACCCATCGGACACGCGGTACCAGCCGGGTTCCTGCTGGGTGGCGACCACGTCCGTACCCCAGCGTTCGAAACCGATGCGGACCTCCTCGACATAAGCGGCCAGCAGGGCCAGGGCGGTCAGGGCGGCCGAGCCGATGGCGAACCCCTTGCCAGTGGCCGCCGTGGTGTTGCCCAGTTTGTCCAGGGCGTCCGTCCGCTCGCGGACCACCGGTTCCAGGTGCGACATTTCGGCGTTCCCGCCGGCGTTGTCCGCGATCGGCCCGTAGGCGTCGGTGGCCAGCGTGATCCCCAGCGTGCTGAGCATCCCGACGGCCGCGATCCCCACGCCGTACAGACCCAGAGCGAACACGTTGATGTCGGTATAATTCCAGCCGTTGGCGAATCCAAACGCGGTCAGCGTGGCGATGCAGACGATGATCACCGGCGCCCAGACGCTCATCATGCCGTCGGCCACGCCGCCGATGATGATCGTCGCCGGACCCGTCACCGCCTGTTCGGCCAGCTTCTTGGTCGGCGTGAACTCGTCGCTCGTGGAATACTCGGTCCACTTCCCGATCAGCCAGCCGGCCACCAGGCCCGAGATGATGCTGAAGGCCACGCCGGGGATGCCGAAGTACACCGTTTCGCCCGCCGCGTCCCGCGGCATCAGCAGATAGCTGAGCACGATGGCCGCCACGAACACCAGCAGCGTGGAAAGGTTGATGCCGCGAGCCAGGGCGGCCAGCAGGTTCTTCTGCGTGGCGCTTTCCTCGGTCCGCACCAGGTAAATGCCGGCGATCGAGAGGAAGATGCCGACGGCCGCCAGCGCCATCGGCAGGAACAACGCCTGCAACTGATAGTCCGGGTTACCCACGAAGGCGGCCACGCCCAGGGCGGCCGTGGCCAGGATCGAACCGCAGTACGATTCGTACAGGTCCGCTCCCATGCCGGCCACGTCGCCCACGTTGTCCCCCACGTTGTCCGCGATCGTGGCCGGGTTGCGGGGATCGTCCTCCGGGATGCCTTGTTCCACCTTGCCCACCAGGTCGGCCCCCACGTCCGCCGCCTTGGTGAAGATCCCGCCGCCGACGCGAGCGAACAGGGCTTGAGCGCTGGCGCCCATGCCGAAGCAGAGCATGGTGACGGTGATGTTTTCCAACGTCAGACGGTCCATGCCCAGCATGTCGGGCCAGACCCAGTACAGGAAGCCGAACCAGAGGGTGATGTCCAGCAGACCCAGGCCGACCACGGTCAGGCCCATCACGGCGCCCGATCGAAAGGCCACTTGCAGACCCTGGTTGAGCGACCTTTGAGCGCCGGCCGCCGTCCGGTTGCTGGCCCAGGTGGCGGTCTTCATGCCGAACCAGCCCGCCAGACCCGAAAAGAAGCCGCCCGTCAGGAACGCGAACGGCACGAATTCGCTTTGCACCTTCAGGCCAAAGGCCGCCACGCTCAGCAAGGCCACGATCACCACGAAAAAGCCGGCCACCACGATGTACTGCTGTTTCAGGTAGGCGTTCGCGCCTTGCCGGACGTAACCGGCGATCTCCTTCATCCGTTCAGTCCCTTCGTCGGCCGCCATCATGCCCTTGAAGAATAGATAAGCCTGCACCAGGGCCACGATTGAACCGACCAGGGCCAGCAGCCAGTAGAAGAAGAACTTCCAGCCCGCCTTGGCTTGTTCGCCCTGGCCTTCCGCCGGAGGTGCGTCCTGCACGGAACCCGCGGCGGTGGCGGCGGGCTGGTCGTCGCCAGCGGCCGGTGTATCGGTCGCGGGCGTCTCGGTCGCGGGCGGCGGAGGGCCGGGCTGCGAATCGGCCGACGCGGCGGGTGGCGCCTGTCCCTAGGAAGGGTTTGCCGCCGGTTCCTGGGCCCCAAGCCGTAGCGAGGCCGCCAGGACTCCAGCAAAGACCACGAATGCCAACCAACGGCCCAGCGGGCCCCGAACTGCTTGCCTGTCCATCGGTAGTTGTCCTGTGTCAGAGCCTGACGGCCGCCAGTTCATGCTGTACGAACCCTGCTTATGCGCGTCGTGAGAAAGTTGGGATCAGCCGAATCGCGCCGGGGCAAGTTCGCCCGGGCAGAGACCGTGCCGGAACCTTGAGTGTTGGAGGGGGGGTGGATCGCAAGAATGCACGCCCGTAGCGATCCAGAGGGAATTTGCCGTGTCGTCCTCCGGCAAAACTGCTGCAACTCATGTTAAGCGTCGAAGTGTAATGAATCGCCGCGCGGACTGTCAACCGGCCGAACCTGACGCTCGCCGGGCCGGGTGCCAGCCTGGGACAGTGACAAAACGGGCGAAATCTTCTTGGAATTCTCGCCTTTGGCGACTATGTTTAATCCTGTGCAGCCGCGATTGTGCGCGCCGGGAGACAGGGGTACCGGCGGCAAGCTGAGAAGAGGCCCCAGGCGGCCGGAGGAATGATGACATGACGATGCCGAAATTTGTTCTGTGGACCCTCGCCATCGGCGCGTTGCTGGTGGTTCCGGGCACAAGCGTCTTGGGAGCCAAACCGGCGTCGCGCAGCCCGCAAGCCGCCGAACCGGAAGCTCGTCACGTGGGCCTGTTCGAAGCCATCGAAGCGGGCGACATCGACGTGAAGCTCATCCCCCAAAGCTCCAAGGGGGGGAATGTGGTCATCGAAAACAAGACCAAACAGCCGCTGACCATTCAGTTGCCCGAAGCGTTTGCGGGTGTTCCCGTGCTGGCGCAGATTGGCGGAATTGGTGGTGGTCTGGGTGGTGGCGGCCTGGGCGGCGGTGGCCTGGGCGGTGGTGGTGGCCAAGGACTGGGCGGGGGGTTTGGCGGTGGCGGCGGCCGGGGTGGCGGCGGGGGTGGCGGCGGGGGCGGCGGCTTCGGCCGCGGCGCCGGG